>JBKJZI010000132.1:0-12409 GCA_046715155.1 Chthonomonadales bacterium
ACCGGAGACCCCGTCGGTTCAGACCACCGCCCCGTCGTTGCGGACCTCATTTTGACCCGGTGACCCTTCATCGCGCGCTTTCGTTCGGAGCCACCCGTCATTCTGAGACAGCCGTACCGTCGAAGAATCCGCATTAGGTCGCTGTTTTCAGTAAAGACTGCCTAATGCCGATTGCCTGATGCCGATTGTCCAGTAACTTCTGAATATCCGACATCCTTCAAGATACGATCACGCCGGGCCCGGTCGCGGTCTAACGCCGCCCGGTGCTCCTGCCGCATCTGAAGCCAGCGAGCGCGGTACTTCATCTGCATATTCGCCACGCCACCCAACAGGATCGGATACAAAGCCACCACAATAAGCACCCGTACCAGAATCCGCTTCGGCAGCGATATCGCTTCCAATTCTCTTCGCATTCAAAGTACTCGCCGGAAATCTATAGCGCTAATCTGATTCTATCACGAGTTCACAATCTTGACATTTCGTTCCCATGAGCGCATAATACGCCCACAATCAGGATTGGCCGTGAAGGGGAAGAGTAAGCTACATCCGCGCATCAGAGAGGGCTGGCCAGGTGCGAGCAGCCTTGCGAAGGATACGCCGAACGTCGCCCCGGAGCCGGGAGGCCGAAAAAGACAGTAATCAGTAATCCAGTAATCAGTCACCAGTAACGGCCCGTCCTAACTGATCACTGATCACTGATTACCGATCACTCGCCCCACTAGCCCTCCCCGGGTACGCCCGTTACAGCGTCACGAGCCGGCCGGAATCCACCGCCGAGTCGACGCAGGTCGACTTTGCTATACGTAGCCGCGAGTTCACTCGCCCGGCCACGCGGAATCCGCCGGTAACGAAGGTGGTACCACGCGAGCTTAACGCCCGCGTCCTTTGCCAGGGACGCGGGCGTTTCTGATTCTCTGTGAATCTCCGTGTACTTCGTGTCTCTGTGGTTAGCACTACCCATTGTGAGGAGCACGCCGATGGAAGGCGCATACGACCCGAAACTGATCGAAGACCGAATCTATGGGGGATGGATAGAGAAAGACCACTTCCGCGCCACCCCCGGCGAGGGCACGCCTTACTGCATCACCATTCCACCCCCGAACATCACCGGCAGCCTCCACATCGGCCACGCCCTCAACAATTCGATCCTGGACACGATGACCCGCTGGCACCGGATGCGCGGATTCAACGCCCTCTGCCTTCCCGGAACCGACCATGCCGGAATCGGCACCCAGAACGTAGTGGAGCGCGAGCTCGCCAAAGAGGGCCTCACCCGCCACGACCTGGGCCGCGAGAAATTCATCGAACGCTGCTGGCAGTGGAAGGCGCTCTATGGCGACCGAATCTACCTCCAGCTCCAGAAGCTCGGCTGCTCCTTCGACTGGTCCCGCGCCCGCTTCACCATGGACGAGTCCTACGTGGATGCAATCCACGAGGAGTTCATCCGTTGGTTCGACCGCGGCCTGATCTACCGCGGCGCCCGCGTAGTAAACTGGTGCCCCCGCTGTCGCTCCGCCATCTCCGATATCGAGGTGGATTCCGAGGACCGCCCCGGCAACCTCTACCACTTCCGGTATCCATTCCCTAATCCTAATCCTAATCTTAATCTCGAACCCGACTTCATCGTCATCGCCACAACCCGCCCCGAAACCCTACTGGGCGACACCGCCGTAGCCGTGAATCCCGCCGACGAACGCTACAAACACCTCCTCGGCAAAATGCTCAACCTCCCGCTCACAGACCGGCAGATTCCGCTCATCGCCGACGAGTACGCAAAGATGGAGTTCGGCACCGGCGCAGTGAAAGTCACTCCCGCGCACGACCTGGACGACTTCGAAGCCGGGCTCCGCAACAACCTACCCCAGGTGATCGTCATCGGCGAAGACGGGACCATGACCGAAGCCGCCGGCGCCCGTTACGCCGGCCTGGACCGCTTCGAAGCGCGCGACCTCGTGGTCAAAGACATGGAGGCCAAAGGCCTGCTTGAAAAGATCGAAGACTACGTAATCAAGACCCCGCTCTGTGACCGCTGCGGAACCGTACTGGAACCGCTCCTCTCAGAGCAGTGGTTCGCGCGAATGTCTCCCGAGCTCGCCGGGCCCTCCATCGAAGTGGTGGAGCAGGAGCGAATCCGCTTTTACCCGGAGCGCTACAAGCGCATCTACCTGGACTGGATGGAACGGATTCGTCCCTGGTGCATCTCCCGCCAGCTCTGGTGGGGACATCGCATCCCGGTGTGGTGGACGGAAGACGGAAAGACCACTGCCGCGCGGACCCAGGAGGAAGCCGCCCAGAAGCTTGCCGTGCCTGCGGAATCCCTCCGTCAAGATGAAGATGTGCTGGACACCTGGTTCTCCTCCGCACTCTGGCCGCACGCAACCCTCGGCTGGCCGCGAAAATCCGAAGACCTGAAGTTCTGGTACCCGACTGACCTCATGTCGACCGCCCAGGAGATCCTCTACCTCTGGGTAGCCCGCATGATCATGACCGGAATGGACTTCCTGGGCGAGATTCCGTTCAAAGATGTGTACATCCACGCTACGGTCCTCGACGACCGCGGCGAGCGCATGTCCAAAAGCAAGGGTAACGGAATCGACCCCCTGGAAATGATCGACAAGTACGGCGCCGACGCCCTTCGGTTCGCCCTCCTTCAGCAGGCCGGTAAAAACCAGGACTTCCGATTCAGCGAGGAGCGCGTAAAGCACGCCCGCTTCTTCTGCAACAAGCTCTGGAACGCCAGCAAATTCGTCCTAATGAACCTGTCCGACTCGTCCGACTCGTCCCACAAGTCCGACAAGTCCGATCCGTCCGATCACCCCACCTCACTAACCATCGCCGACCGCTGGATCCTGTCTCACCTCCACCGCACCATAGCGGAGGTTAACGCCAAACTCGCCTCCTATGACATGGATGAAGCGATGCGGGCCATATACTCCTTCTTCTGGGACGATTTCTGCGATTGGTACGTGGAAGCAAGCAAACCGCGACTCCGCGAACCCGGCCATGACCGATTCATCGCGCAGCTAACGCTGAGCCTCGTTCTGGAAACGACCCTCCGGCTGGCCCACCCGATGATACCGTTCATCACCGAGGAGATCTGGCAGCGGCTGCCTGGTGGCTATCGAACCGAGGAAGACCCGAAGACTCTACTCTTCCAACCCTATCCGAAAACGGACGAACGAATGATCGATGAAGAAGCGGAGCAGCGCATGGCGCTCGTGATCGACTTCACTCGTACGCTTCGGAATCTACGCGCCGAGCTCGGGATTCCGCCCGGACAGAGACTCACGGCCGCCGCCGTTCCAGCCAGCCGAAAATCCGCGGAGGTTCTATCAGACAACGCGCCAATGATCGAATCGCTAGCCCGGCTCGAAACACTGCAGCTCAGAGACGCGGCGCCATCCGGCGACGGTAAGTGGGTCGGAATGCCTCTCAAAGGAGCTGAAGCCTTCCTGAATATCGGCGATGCGCTGGACGTCCCCAAGGAGCTCGAGCGGATTGCGAAGGAGCTCGCCAAGATCGAGGCCGACCTGGAGCGCTCGACCATCAAACTGAGCAACCCGCAATTCACCGACCGCGCCCCCGCGGAGATCGTAGAAAAAGAGCGCCAGTTCGCCGCGGAACTGCAGGACAAACGGGATAGCCTGCAGTCACGCCGTAACTTACTGCAAAGATGAAAAGCCAAGAGTGGAAGAGTGGAAGAAACGACGGAGTCTTCCGCTCTTCCACACTTCCACACTTCCACACTTCCACACGCATGAAGACCCTCTACCTGATCCGCCACGGCACCGTCCTTAACCCGGATAAGGTTGTCTACAGACGCCTTCCGGGATTCGTACTGTCGGAGCAGGGGCACACCGAAGCTGGCGAGACGCGAGACTTTCTGGCCGAACAACCGCTAGAGATAATCTGGCATTCCCCATTGGAGCGCGCCGTCCAAACCGCCAATATCATCAATGAGCGCCATAACGCCCCAATGGCGGAGGAGCTTCGGATTCACGAGTGGGACGAAGGAGAGGAAACGGACGAAGTGCTCGAACGAATGTGGGGATTCCTAGAATCTTGGCGGACCACCAAATACGAGACCAGCGCCGCCGTCAGTCACCGAGATCCCATCCGCCGCCTGCTCTTCGCCCTCCGCAACCGAAACGCCGCACCTCTGATGGACGACCTTACACAGTTTCCGCTCCCGCAAGGAGGCGTCTACCGCATAACGGATGAGCAGGGCTCGGTTCACTCACAACTTGCCTTCATCCCCAATATCAATTCTGACCCGCCGGCGTACCAGCCCATAGACCGTCCAAGATGATTCTGTGCCACCTGTGGACAGATTCCGGCCTCGGTCGATCCTAAACGCCTGTATGCCTGAACGCCCGCGTACTGCCCTGCTACTGATCGACCCGGTGCAGGTTGACCGTCGGCGGGCTGAAGGTGGATTCGAAGCGCTGCCAGCGGGCGTGGCTGTCCAGGAAGGCGTAGTTTGAGCCGACGTGATGCCGGGCCCAGGCCACTTCCACCGGCTTTCCGTTGCGCCAGGCGAAGTTGGTCGCCCCGCCCCACGACAGGGGATGGTAATGGTCGCCCGTTCGACCGTCCGCCTGCTCGGCCGAGTAAACCGTGCTGGCCGGCGCCGTCACCCGGGCCATCGCGACGCCATCGAGGCTGTTGTTCATGGCGTAGCTGGTGCGGCGTCCCGGAACGGTGAAGCTTGGATCCGACGGGCAGCGCCGAATCTGAGTGTTGCGGGTGTACGGCAGGATCTGGTCCATCCAACCCTGGTGCCCGCCATGCTCCATGGTCGGCAGGGTCTCGTCGTAATCCTGCGCGTACATATGAATTCCGTAGGCGATCTGCTTCATGTTGGACAGGCACGAGGTCGCCCGCGCCTTCTCCCTTGCCTGCGCGAAGACCGGGAAAAGGATCGCGGCGAGGATCGCGATAATTGCGATGACGACGAGTAGCTCGATTAGCGTGAACGCGCGAAGACGCGCGGTTGAGAAAGGCTTCATTCTGGTTATCCTCCACTGTTGGTTGATCGGAATCTAAAGACTACGATCAGCATCGCGGAGGACGATCCGGGGGGTGGGGAGCCGAGAGCGCGATTCCGTCGGAATTCGTTCTTCCAAATCGGGGAACCAGCGGATCGGCCACCAGGAGGGGTCGAACCACGGGAGTAGCAACCGCAAATCCGGCCTGAGCCGTGGCGGTCGTCGATTGAGGGCTGCAGCTTCCGATCGAGCAAGCCGCTTTCTTCTCGCCCGAATGACAGCTCGGCATCGTGCACTGTCCCGCCGGACAGCAGCAGCTCTCGTTGGAATGAGACTCCGAGCCGGACGCGCCCGACCGCACCACGCTGGGCCAAACGACCAGCAGCATGCTGCAGCAGACGGTGAGAGCTAAAAGGCGGCGGAGCATAAGTTACTGAAAGTGGAGTCGGAACAACTATCGCGACTGGAATGGTAAACGCTGTGAGGAGAAACGACTCTCCTCATCGTATTATACACAGACCCGCGGTCGCACTATTCATGAGAACAACGTTTCAATGGCTTGGAATTCCGCCGGCAGCATGCTCACTCGTCCTTCTACTCGGAGGTGCGGCGTTGCCTGTCGCCGCGTCCGATACTCCTCCGGCGCAGACTAGGAAGACCGAAGAACCCGCGCTCGTTCCCCAGTGAACGGGCTGCGTCGGCGAAAGCTCGCTGCTCCGGGGGAGCGGCGTCAAGAGCGGGATCGTCCTCAGCCAGCGCTTCATCGGCACGGACCACATGCACGACCGCGCCCGAACCGCCTTCCGCCTCTCTCCAACGCTGCAGTCGGCAAAGGGCTGACGCTCGTTCCCTCCTACGACGGCCAGAGCGCCCACACCCAGCTCACCTACTCCCGCGGCCACAACACGGTCACTCTCCTCGCCGCCTGGAACCGCCGCCTCGGAATCTCCTTCGGCTACGGATTCTAGAGCGGGCAGCCACGCCGGTTGATGGCAACGCGTCTAAGCGCGAACCCAACGCTACTTAGTCTCAGTAGGACGCCCACGGGACCGGATCATATGCGCGACATACGTTCCCGCACCCACAGCAATTGCCCCCCAGAAATAGAAGGCTATCGTATCCAATAAGTCAGAGTTCGATTGGCTGCCGGGTTTGAGACGTTGCCAGATCATATCCGATGCCGACCAAACAAAGGCAAATACTAAAGCATATATCGCGAGATAATCGGGTCGCACCCCTGGTAAGCCGTTCGGCCATCCCGCATTGCGCGCTTGCGGTTCACCCAGATCGCAAGGTAGTAATAACCGAAGCCCAGAAGGAAACATACGCCTAGAACAATGTAATACGCCTTTATGGACACGGGACTGCCTCTCAACGACACGAGCGCTAATTCGCCATTGAATACCAGACGAAAGCGGGCAGCGGAGTCTCGAGTACTGCCCACCCCAATGCGGTAGAGAGGTTCTCGCGTGGGCTTGCACGTTCATCGCTGTGATCCACGCCTACTAACGATTTGAGCAGTCCGAATATGCTCAGGCACACGAACGTCAAAACGACCAGGCTGAGATAGACTACAGGGATAATTATCAAAGCGCTCATCGGTAACAGACTCCCCAGGCGGCGACAGAGTCATAATACAGGCATGAAGGCCTTGAGGATACAGCTCTTCGTCATCACTGGTATTTCCGCCATTTCAATCTACGGCTGTGGGCCAAAGCATAACGCCCATGTGCCATCGAACGTGAACTCCAACCCGGCTGTTTCGATAACGCTCAACGACATGACTCAGCCCGCCGGAATCCGATTCTCACACAATAACGGCGCGTTTGGGGCGAAACTGCTGCCGGAGACGATGGGGGCGGGCGTCGGCTTCATCGATTACGATCAGGACCTCGATCCCGACCTATTCGTCGTAAACGGCCGCGACTGGACGCACAAGGAGATGGAAGCGTTCAAGAACGGCGCCGGGCGAGACATGGCTTCGTCGATTCCGGCAAAGCTCCCGAAGCGCGGCGGCACCTGCCGGCTCTACCAGAACAACGGCAACGGCACCTTCACCGACGTGACCGATGGCTCCGGAATCGACGTCCCCATGTTTGGCATGGGCGTGTCCGTGGGGGATTATGACAACGACGGCAGGCCGGACCTATATGTAACCGCGGTGGGCCGAAACTACCTCTTCCGAAACGTTGGGCCGGGCGCGTTCCAGGACGTCTCACAGCAGGCAGGCGTTCGTGATTCCGGCTGGAGCGCCGGCTCCGCGTTCTTGGATTACGATAAGGATGGCAAGCTCGACCTCTTCGTCTGTCACTACGTCGAGTGGACTCCGGCGACCGACATCTTCAACACCGTGGACGGCAAGAGCAAGGCCTACACCACGCCCGAGCAGTACACTGGGCAGGCTTGCCGGCTCTTTAAGAACGTGGGCGGGGGCCGCTTCGCGGATGTGTCAGCAAAGGCCGGAATCCTCAAGCGCAAGGGAAACGCAGAATCAGCCGGCAAGCCGCTCCTGGGCAAATCGCTCGGAGTCGCCATCTGCGATTACGACGCCAACGGCTGGCCGGATATCGTGGTCGCCAATGATACGGAGCCGAACTACCTCTTCCGGAGTAATGGTGACGGGACGTACAACGAAGTTGCCCTCGAAGCTGGGGCCGCCCTGTCGGAGTCAGGTGTTGCCCGCGCTGCAATGGGCGTTGACGCCGGAGACATCGACGGTTCGGGACGCGAGAGCCTGCTTTTTGGAAACTTCTCAAACCAGATGCTTGGCCTCTACAAGAACCAGAGCGGCCGAGTCTTCATGGACGTCGCCCCGACTTCCGAAGTGGGCCGGGCCAGCCTACCCTATCTCTCCTTCGGGGTCTGCTTCGTGGACGTGGACAATGACGGCTGGCTAGACATTTTCACCGCCAACGGCCACCTGGATGAGGATATCGACACCATCCAGCAAGACGTAAAGTATCGGGAGCGGCCGCTCCTTTTCCGAAATACTTCCGATGGCACTTTTGTGGAGGTTGGCGCCCGAGTGGGACCGGATTTCGCCCGTCCGATCGTTGGACGGGGCGCTGCTTACGCCGACATCGACCTCGATGGAGACCTCGATCTCGCCATCACCACCAACGGGGGACCGCTCTATCTGTTCCGAAACGACGGGGGGACCAAGAACGAATCGATCCGCCTGGTGCTCGAAGGGACAAAGAGCAACCATCTCGGAATCGGCGCGGAGGTGGCAGTAAAGGCGGGAAACGAAGTGGTGCGGCGGACAGTGCGGAGCGGAAGCTCTTACTGCTCCCAGAGCGAGATCCCGCTTACCATCGGCCTCGGCCAGCAAATGAAGGCGGATTCCGTAACCATCAAATGGCCTTCCGGTAAGACCACCCAGCTAAGGGACGTAAGTTCCCGCCAGATCGCCACGATCCACGAAGACGCCGGAATCCTCGCCACCCAACCAATGGTTCGACCTATTCCTCGCTAGATGGTTCCACGCTCAATATTGCAGCGATGTCTCGATAACCGCTTACGACGCGTACAATTCGTAGAGGGCTCGTATCCGGGCGATAAATAATCATATACTTCCCGACCGGCCAGAAGCGAAAGGACGTATCAGCGAGGTCCTCTCGGACGTGTCCGGCGCTTGGATGACTTCCGAGCCTGTCGCAGGCACCGTAGAGGCGTTGAATCAGACGATCCGCTGCGCGTTCGTTATCGCGGGCCACGTGCTTCCAGATAGCGAGAATGTCGGACTGCGCATCGTTAGAAAGCGCAAAATCACCCACCTCGCGAAGCTCTCTCGCTCGCTAGCTCTTCTCTTCCGCGTCTTTTGATGTCCTCAAAGAATTCGTGGAGCTCTTCACGAGTGTACGTCTGATACTCACCGCGCTCGAATTGGTCGATCCCGGCCTGGATTTCGGCCTGAAGCTCTTTTCGTCGCATCTCCCGAATGTATTCTTCCTTCTGGAGCAGGGTAAGCGCGTCGCTCACAACTTCCCCCGGTACCAGATATCGCCCGCTGCGAATGAGCTCGCATATGAATTCCTCATACTTTGGGTGAATGGTAACTTCCATGGTTTTTCCTGTGACCGGCAAGATGCCTCAGTTTAGCGGACGACTCGGTGATTGTCAAACCGAATAGCTTCGATCACACGTTCCGTTCCAGGTGCAGTAGATTCAGGAACTCCTCGCGGGTGCGGCGGTCTTCTCGGAAGGTGCCTAGCATCTCGCTGGTGGTGACTTTGCTGCTCTGTTTCTGCACTCCGCGGGCCATCATGCAGAGGTGCCGGGCCTCGACTACGACGCCAACCCCTTTCGGACTCAGCGCCTCCAGCAGAGCCGATCCGATCTGCACCGTCATGCGCTCTTGCACCTGCAGCCTCCGGGCGAATACGTCCACCAGGCGGGCCACCTTGCTAATCCCGATGATCTTCCCGGATGGTAGATACCCGAGGTGGACTTTGCCGAAGAAGGGCAAGAGGTGGTGCTCGCAGGTTGAGAAGAACTCGATGTCTCGAATGATGACCATGTCGCCGTACGGTTCCTCGAAAATGGCATCCTTGAGGACCGAATGAGGGTCTATCTGATAGCCGCTGGTGAGGTATTTCATCGCTTCGGACGCGCGGTGCGGGGTCTTGAGCAGCCCCTCGCGCTTGGGGTCTTCACCAATCTGCTCGATGATTTGGCGGTAGAGTTCTTCCAAGTCCTGTTCTCCTGTCATCCAGACATCTTCGCCCCGACCCGATAGCGCAGGTACAGCTCATCTCCGTCTCGGTATATGCTGACGAGGGACAGCGGCGCATACTGGCGATCGGGGAATCCGGGCCCCTCCACGGGAGTGGGCAGTTTCGCGCCGCCCTTTACCTTGGGCGCGATGGTAATGAAAAACTCATCTACCAGACCGTTCAAGAAAAGCTCGGAGTTCAGCTCCGCGCCACCCTCCACCAGCAGCCGGCGGATTCCGAACTCCTGCCGCAGTATCCGCGCGACCCCCTTAACATCCACCGATTCTGAGCCGGCCAAACGCAGGAGAGCCCTTGTTTCCACCGCCGCCCGCCTTTCAGACGGAAGAGATTCTGGAGCAAAGACGATGGCCCTGTCAGGAGCATCGGTAAAGAACCGGTTCTCTAGCGGAACATCACCGCTCCGGGTCACTACCGCGCGCCACATTCCATTCGGATAGATCACGTTCCCCGGCCGCAGAGTCCCTGCCCCGATGAGAGCGCACTCCGCGTTCTCCTCCAGGCGCCGCATCAGAATCTGATCTGTCGGTCCCCCAACCCCCTTTGCTGTGGAACCTCTCGGGCCGATGAGAATCTTTCCATCAACCGTAGAGACCATATTGACGTATGTATAGGGACGGTCGGAGGGCGGGTCCGGGAAGCGGAGATGCCCGTACAGGTCGACTGGATCGACCGCGGAATCCGCGGTGTCTAATAATCGCTCGATAGACATGGTTGGTCGGGTAGGCTTCGGTGTTATACCCGGTAGAATGAGAAGTGACCGCTCCCGGAGTCATTAACGAGCGCCGGTGATTAGTAGAGCAAGTACTTAGCCTTGTGGACCACCTGTCCGGAGGACATTGCTGATGTCAATGCCGTCGGTTTCATACCGACGATTCCAACATCAACGCAGTGAAACGTCTGGGCTTAACGAAGCGATAGGAATTGGAACTCGCTGATTGATTCCGCTCAAAGACAACATCCCTACGCGCGGCTTCCCAGTGGTTACGGTTGCCCTGATCGCCATCAACGTCGCCGTCTTCCTGCTTGATACGACGACCGGGCAGACTGTCGTCGAGCGCGCAGTCACGCGCGACGGGATTCCGGTCATGGCGCGCCACTACGTGGGCGGGCTGTCGGACGATTATGCGATGATACCGGCCCATGTTTCCACCGATTTCGGCCGGTATTGGTGGATGATCTTTACGTCGATGTTCCTCCACGCCAACTGGCTGCACATCGGCGGGAACATGCTCTCGCTCTGGATCTTCGGCAATAACGTAGAAGACACTCTCGGCAAGACCCGCTACCTCCTCTTCTACCTGGCGACTGGGGCAATGGCCGCGGCGGCCCATATCTATTCCGGACCTATGTCAAACGTCCCTACCGTGGGCGCGTCCGGCGCCGTTGCCGGACTGATGGGGGCTTATCTGATTCTGTTTCCGCACGCGCGGATTCTATCCATCGTCCCGCTCTTTATCATCAGCACGATCAGCGAGGTCCCGGCCGTTCTGGTGATCGGATTCTGGGCGCTGCTGCAGTTTCTCAACTCGAGCTGGCTCGGCGGCGGGATGCAGGAAGGCGGCGGTGTAGCCTATTTCGCCCACATCGGCGGGTTCGTCGCCGGCATCCTGCTGATTATGGTCCTTGGAGGACGAAACCTGGTCTACCGCCGCGACGAGCGTCCTTATCGCGATTACTTCGAACCCCGCTGAGCAATCCGCCATACAGATTCGGCCGCGCTCGTCCTAGAATAAGTAACAGGAGTTAAGTGTTGAGTGTTAAGGGCTCAGTCTCAACACTCAACACTCAACACTCAACACTCAACCCTTTATCGTGCTGCGAAACATCAACCCCATCCTCTATATCCTGATCGCGCTTGGAACCTTTGCCGGACTCTTTGGCGCAATTCAGCGGTTCAAAGCCGAATCGCTAAACCGTGCGGTAGAGATCGCTGTCGACTATGACGAGGTCAAATCTCTCGCGCAGATGACGGGAGCCTCGATTCCGGAAGCGCTGAATCAGCTAAAGTCCGCCGGCGCTACCTCCGTAGCGGTAACCGAGGACACTATCGCTAGCCTGGATTCCGCCGGCCGGATTCGACCCGCACCCAGCGCCGCATTGACGCTCGTGGACGTCGCCGCCGATGCCACGCTCAACCGCATCCATGGAGAGCTTGACTTCCGCGGGATCGCAGCGCGTCCGATTCCGAGCGGATCAGGGGCGCGGGGCACTCTGTTTAAGAGCGGCCCGGCCGGCACGCTCTACATCGAAGGCGAATACGAAACGCTGCGGGATATCGGAATCGGTCTGGATCCGGCGGCTTTACACGCTGTGTCCGACGCCGGATTGCGTGCTGTGGCTCGCATCGGCAACTTCGATGGCGTCTCACCGCCAAAGATCGTCGCGGTGACCCAAAGGCTCAACCAGCAAGGTATTCGGACCCTTGTCTTTCAAGGAACTGAAGTGCTCGGTTACCGGGGCCTGCACAAAGAGACGGCGGCGGCCCTGGACGCCGCCGGAATCAATTTCGGCTGGATCGAATTCGGGAAACAGAAAGGCGAGGAGCGGCTGGGCGCCGCGCTTGACAGCAGGTACAACCGCGTCCACAGCATCAGCGAGGCCGAGCTGGGTACTCTCTCGGAAGAAGATATCCTGGACCGGTTCGTCAAAGCCGGCCGCGAACGCAATGTACGGTAGCTCTACGTC
>JBKJZI010000133.1:0-6924 GCA_046715155.1 Chthonomonadales bacterium
CTCGACTTCAACCTCACCGTCACCGACACGACTCCGCCAACGGTCGCGGATCAGCTCCCAACCGGAGTCACCAAGAAGATCAAGCCGACGATCTCCGCCACCCTGAGCGAGGGCGCGGGTTCGGGAATCGAGCCGGATTCCATCGAACTGGTCCTGGACAACATGCGAGTCCCGCACAGGTTCAACGTCCTGACAGGCAAGCTCACCTGGACCGCCTCCGAGAACCTCGCGACCGGAATCCGCAATGTGCGAATTCTCGTCAAAGACCAGGCCGACAATTCCACCACCTTCACCTGGACCTTCGACGTACAGCCCGACACCACCGCTCCCTCGGTGAGCATCAGCAGCCCTGCTTCCCATCGCGCTCCCGACTGCGGACAGTAAGGCCTATCGCAGAAACAAGGTCAAACACTTGGAGGCCCCGCCACACTTGAGGAACTCGGACATCTCTACGGTGTAAACGGTCTTGTGGCGGGATTCGAGCTGGGATTTGAGCTTTGGACAGCCGGCCGGCATGACTATCGTGTCACCCAGGACAATGGAATTGCAGGCGAATCGAAGCGCCTCGTCGTCGTCCACCGTGATCGTCTCGAAGTTGCCTTCCAGCACGAGCCGGGCATATTCGTCGAAAGCGCCTGGATAGTAGACGATGAGGCTGGGGGATAGGGCGAATAGCGCCGTGTCCAGGTGGTACCAACGTGGATCCGTGAGCTCGAGCGAAAGTACCTGGACTCCCAACTCGGACGCAACCCACTGGTGCGCGCGGATATCGCTCCGCTTCAAATAGCCGGCTAGAAGAATCTCCCCGGCGAACAGGGCATCCCCTTCACCTTCGAAGTAGACCTCTTCCGACGGCTCCACACAGTCGTATCCGCGCTCCTCGAACCACTTTCGGAAGTGAGGGACCTCTACTTGCCGCTGCGGGTGCCGGAATCGCGAGAGCAGGACCCGGCCCTGCGACAACAGACCCGCGTTGGCGGTGAAGACCATATCCGGCGCCCCGTCCGCCTGCTCCACGAGCTGCACCTCCGCGTGAACCTCCTGCGTCAGGACCCGATGCAGCTCCTGCCACTGGACAGCCGCCAGGGCAACGTCCGGCTGCACCTCCAGCCGCATCCACGGATTTATCTCATACAGCAGCCCATACTTATCGGGCGCGCACATGAGAAGGCTGTGATTCTCCCGGCTGGAATTCATCATCTAGCGTGCCGACTGGGACTATTCGTGAGTGAAGGACTTTGAACTAATACGTAGGTTGCATCATTTGAAAACTCTCAGCAAACCGGCCTACTCGAAATCGACTCTCACGCTTCGACCCTGATCCAGGTGTAAGCTTAGCATGTCGATCACATCTCGGCCCAATAGGAACCTCGCGCCTAGAGCCGAGACTTCGATTCGGAATGTATTGCCGTTGAGCTCGAGCTGGCCGTCCCATTGTGGCGCGAGGACTATGGCGCCGTCGGCGACTTCGAGGGGCGTCAAAATGTAACCAGCCAGGATCTCATCCTTGAGGTAAGCCGGAATCAGCAGTCCGCCTTCGAATCCGGTATCGATGTAGGCCCATTCGACGAATGACCAGGTTCCGATCGAGACCACGACTTCCACATATGGAAATCGATCCGAGATTAGCATCGATGGAGCTTGCGACCGCGGAATTCCGCCAAACGGCCGAGGACAAAATTGGCCGTGCCGAATCGGTCAGTAGCATCAGCCATAACGGCAGATGCCGTTGGTCCGAAGAGGATCTCTCCGTTAAGTCCCACAGCAGCCCACTGCCCACGGTGGGTATCTATGTGCGGCTTTGCGAAGTGTTGCCATAGGTACTCGTCGCGCTCACGCACGCGAAGCAGCAGGTTTTGCATTTCGGGCGAATCGTCCTTGAAGCCGGCGACAAGGAGCCTGCGACGCGCCTCACCGAACTCATCGCCTGTGATCCAGGCTTTCGGTTCCCTGATGCTCATTTGAGTTCACCTCGACGGATATTATACGATACACACGAGTCTCGAACCGTTAAGGCGGTGATCCTCTGTCATTCGAACCGAACACTCAGGTCTCGAGAACGTGAGTTACGTTCTTACTCGGCGCCAAGCTTCCCCGCCAGCTCTTTCAAGAAAAACTCGCAGTCGGTGACGAGGCCGAAGGCCTGGTGGGTGCCGCGGTCCATGAGCTTGATGACGGAATCGGCGTCTGAATCTACGCAGATCGTCCGCACGGAAGCCGGGAGCAGGTTGCCGGTGGCGACCGAGTGCAGCGTGGTGGCGACCATGATGGCGATTCCGGCATCGCGCACGCGCTCCCGCATGGCGTCCTGGGCCTCAACGGAATCCGTAATCACGTCCGGGAGCGGGCCGTCGTCGCGTATGCTCCCGGCCAGTACGAAATCTACGCCCTTCACCACACACGCGTGCATGATTCCGGACGCGAGCAGCCCGGATTCCACCGCGGGGCGGATTCCGCCTACCGCCCGTATCGCGTTGATCGCGCGCAGGTGGTGTTCGTGGCCGTGCGCCGCGGGCGCGCCCGTCTCAAGGTCCACGCCGAGGGATGTACCGTATAGAGCGCGCTCGATGTCATGGGTCGCCAGGGCGTTGCCGGCAAAGAGCACGTCGATCCACCCGCGATGGATGATCGCCTCGAGCTGAGGTCCGGCGCCGGTATGGACGATGGCAGGCCCGCCCACGAAAACGATCCTCCTTCCCGTGGCGCGCACATCGCGCATTGCCTGTACGGTTGCGGCGACGATCAGCTCTTTGGGTCTTTCAGAGGAGACCTCGCTGCCCATGAAGCTGAACACGTCCGAGGGGTCTCTGCGGGGAACCGGAGACACGCGGACTCCGCGATCCCCGACCACTACCTGATCGCCCTTCTTAATCCGATGCAACGGAACACAGGACGCAAGGTGACCGGTAGGGTCCTGTCTCACCAAGATTCCGCAGTCCATCTCCGTCCTCGCGACCGGCGCCCACCGGTCGCCCATGCGGATTGCGGTCTCGAGGTTGGTGGTGGAATAGAAGCCTTCCGGAAAGACTCCATCGGCCGGAGCCGGCTGCATCTCCACGTCGTGGGCCGGGCGTACCGCGCCGTGCTGGCCGATGAGGTGCAGAATGGATTCGAGGTCGTCCTGCGACGGCGCCCGCACCGAGATCTCCGCGTGGCTTGCGTCCGCCTTGGTCGCGCCAATCTGGAAGTGCGTTATCTCATACGTGCCGCCGTGCGTCAGTATCAGGTCCAGCACCTTCGAGAGCGTCAGCGAATCAATTATGTGGCCGTCCAGCCGGACGGATTCTTCGACCATACCTACCTACTTTGGAGCGCCGTTTTTGACGTCATTCTGAACGGAGTGAAGAATCTGGCGCTTGCGACCACGTTCGACCGAGCCGCCGGATTCTTCACTCCGTTCAGAATGACGTCAAAGACCTCCCGACAGGACATCTCATTCCGTACATTGAAGGTACGGTAAGGATACCCGCTGAGGAGGGGGAGACATTGAGCGAGGGAATCGCTGCCGGGAAGCGGATTCTGGTAACGGGGGCGCGGAACAAGTGGAGCATTGCCTGGCACTGCGCGCTGTCGCTCCGGCGAGAAGGCGCGCGGATCGCTTATTCCGTTTACAGTGATCGGGAGAAGGACGACGTCCGCAAGCTCCTGGCGGCCGAAGGAGATAACGAGAGTCCGATTCTATTGTGTGACGCTACTAGGATGGATCAGGTGGATTCGCTTCAGCAGCAGTTGGGGGGCCTCTTCGACGGCCAGATGGACGGGCTGATCCATGGGATGGCCTTCGCGAAGCGGGATGACCTGGTGGGCGAGTTCGTCACCACGTCGCAGGAAGGCTTCGCGCTGGCCCTGGATACCAGCGTTTACACTTTAATCGCCCTCACTCGCGCGGCGCGACCCTTGATGAACGCGGCGGGAGGCGGCTCCGTGGTGACGCTCACCTACCTCGGCAGCGAGAAGGTGGTTCACGGATACAACGTGATGGGAGTTGCCAAGGCCGCGTTGGAGGCGAGCGTGCGGTACCTGGCGTACGATCTGGGCAAAGAGAACATCCGGGTCAACGCCGTTTCGGCAGGACCCATTAAGACGCTGGCGGCGAGTGGAATCGGCGGATTCCGGTCCATGCTGGAAATGGTGGCGAATACAGCGCCTCTCAAGCGGGGTATCGATGCGGATGAGGTCGGCGATACGGCGGCGTTCTTGCTGAGCGATCTCTCGCGCGGAATCACGGGCGAGATTATCTTCGTGGACGCCGGATACAACATCATGGGAATAAGCGCCACCGGCGGGGAATCCGAGGGGTAACACTATGAGCCGCGTCCTGGTGGTTGGCGGAGGCTTTGGCGGAATCGTCGCTGCGAACGAGCTTCGCAGGCTCCTGCCTGCCCGCCACACGGTCACGCTAATCGAGAAGTCCCCAACGTTCCACATCGGCGCAACCAAACCGTGGGTAATGCTTGGCGAGAAGTCTCCGAAGGACGTTTGCCGCCCCGTGGATCGGCTCAAGCGCCGGGGCATCGAGGTGCTACGTCGCACTGTGAAAAGCATCGATGCCCATGAGGCAACGGTGGCCACGGATAGAGGCGAGATTCGCGGCGACTTCATGATCATCGCGCTCGGCGCGGACTACGACATGGCGGCGATTCCGGGACTAAAAGAATCCGCGGAGACGTTCTACACACTCGACGGCGCTGTCCGACTCCGAGAAAGGTTGAAATCCTTTCCCGGCGGAGATGTCGTGGTATTGATTCCTCGCGGCCCCTTCAAGTGCCCGCCCGCTCCGTATGAGGGCGCGATGCTCCTCCACAACACCTTCCGCAAGAAGGGTCTGCTGGACAAGACGCGGCTGAGCGTCATCACGCTAGAGGGCGCCCCGATGGCGACGGCCGGTCCCGAGGTCGGCAAGTTCATGCGCGGAATGCTGGAAGAGCGCGGAATCGCATATCGGCCCCTCAAGCGCACGAAGAGCGTGGACCCTTCACGCAAATCAATTTCCTTCGAGGATGGCACGGAGGCGAAATATGACCTGCTCATCACAGTTCCGCCCCATGTCGTTCCTGCGTGCGTGCGAGAGAGCGGATTAATCGGCGAGCACGGGTGGATTCCGTCGGAGCCGAAAACGCTTCAGCTTGCGGGCACGGGTGATTCCGGAAGGATCTATGTTGTAGGGGACGTTTCCGTGGTGTATCTCCCGGGCCGCATTAAGCCGGATGTGACGCTGATGATGCCCAAAGCCGGTACCATCGCCGAGGCGGAAGCGCGCGTGGCGGCAGCGCATATCGCTGCCCGAATCAATAACCGCGCTCCGGATTCCGTCTTCGACGGCAAAGGATTTTGTTACATAGAGACCGGCGACCGTCACGCGGTTCGGGGCGAAGGGTCGTTCTTCGATATGCCCGCTCCCACCATGCGCCACGCCGCTCCGGACATGATGCAGTACGAGGGAAAGATCCGCTGGATCGATGAGTGGATGAAGCGTAATCTCGAGTGAGCGCTTCGACCTGCATGATGCCGGAGGACGGATGAGCTATTCACGTGATGATGCGTGGGGCCTTTTGTGCGAATATACGCGAAGCGACAGCCTTCGCAAGCATGCGCTGGGGGTTGAGGCGGCCATGCGGTTCTACGCGGAGAAGTTCGGCGAGGATGCGGAGCTGTGGGGTAATACCGGGCTGCTGCACGATTTCGATTACGAGCGCTGGCCGGAGGCGCCCGACCATCCGACCCAGGGAATGCGGATTCTGCGGGAACAGGGCTGGCCGGAGGAGATGATCACCGCCATCGCCGGCCACGCCCCCTACCTCGGCATTCCGCGCGAGAGCCGCATGGCAAAGACCCTCTTCGCCGTGGACGAACTCTGCGGATTCATCACCGCCGTAACCTACGTCCGCCCCTCCCGCAAGGTAGCCGAAGTCGAGGTTTCCTCCGTCAAAAAGAAGCTAAAGGACAAAGCCTTCGCCCGCGCCGTCTCCCGCGAAGACATCGTCCAGGGCGCCGAGGAGCTAGGGAATTCGCTCGACGACCACATCGCAAACTGTATCGCAGCTATGCAGCGCTCTGCGGTTTTGTTAGGACTTTGAATCAAGCTCGATCGGGTCCGGCGGTGGCACTGGGTAATGACGAGCCTCGTATGCGGATATGACTGAGACAAGAGCATCAAGGCGATCGCCTTCCGGTGTCCCCGCCTCAGAATCCATCAGCGCTTCAACTTCCGCCAGGCTGGCGCGATAATCTTCCTTAGTTCGAATTGGCCGGACATTCATTTCAGCCGTCTCATAGTACGAGCCTCCGGAGTAGGAAAGGGGATGCCAGATGAGATCGAATCCGTCGCTCAGACTTCTATGTAGTTACAGTATTACTGGTTGGAGGCTACCTTGTACGCGGAACCTTAGCGCCGGAAGTAGTTCAAGCTCAGGGCGCAGCGGCAGGCGGATAATCAACGGCTAGGACGCTCTTCCCTGGCAGCGGATGGGGGAGGCCCCTACTTTCTGGATTGATTGATGGGTTGACCGCACTTTCGACATCGGTCGTCTGGTGATGCAGTAAACGAGTCCCATGGCTCAACATCCTCTGGAAAAACCACGATTAACGTGTTACGAAGTTCCGTTCGCGAAAGACCGATTTGCAGGAGCAGATCGACCGTTGGAATACGGCCAGTCTTACTGATCTCCTCCACGGCATCCCACACTCGTCGCGACTCAGGCGAAATCCATCCGTCACGTGGACACACTTTAGTACTAAAGTAGTGCCCACCGCTGCACTTCATAAATACTTTTGTTAGGCCTTTGACGCTCTCCATCTCGCACCCTTTACGTCGGCCAAAACAGATGTCCCGAATCGTGGTATTCGGAGTGGATCTAGGGTCTCCGGTTCGTCCGTAGAGCTTTCGTGCGAACTTGGGAGGGCGAGGCTCCCGCCGAGCCGTTT
>JBKJZI010000134.1:0-5152 GCA_046715155.1 Chthonomonadales bacterium
GTTGAGGGCCTGGCGGTGGATGTCTTCCTCGCCCATATAGACTTCGCACTCGAATCCGAATCGGGCGCAGGCGGTGGCGGTGGCGACTCCATGCTGACCTGCGCCGGTCTCGGCGATGATTCGAGGCTTGCCCATGCGGCGGGCGAGCAGAATTTGACCGATGGTGTTGTTGACCTTGTGCGCCCCGGTGTGGCACAGGTCTTCACGCTTGAGGTAGATCTTCGGTCCCCCGAATGATTCCGTCAGCCGCTCGGCGAAGTAGAGCGGGGTGGGGCGGCCAACGAAGTCGCGAAAGAAGTAGTCGAGATCACTCTTGAATCCGGGATCGTTCCGTGCAGCCTTATACTCGGCGGACAACTCGTCAAGCGCCGGAATCAACGTCTCCGGCACAAACCGCCCCCCGAACTCGCCGAAATGGCCAAGCCGGTCCGGAACGTGTGGGCTGGCGACGGGCAATGCGCGCTCCTGCTACTGCGAAAGGTATCGTATGATAGCAGATTCCAGAATCGAAGCTCGTGCGGGAACGGCTTAGGGAGACCAAAATGGCGGATGAACCGACGTGCGGCAAAGGTCTGGAGGAACATTCCTCCTTGTCGACAAAAATGGGTGAAGTGATCGGGGTGGTCGCCGAAAATCTGGAACTCCATATCGGCACGCTCGATCTGACCGACGAGCGCTCCCGAATCGAGCGAGATGGGTATGATCAGCTCGTTCGGCAGCATCGGGACCTGGCCGCTAGCCTGAAATCGACCGCAGCCCAGATGGCTGGCTACCGCGACCTACCCATGGGCCGCCACGACGAAAACGCGCTGATGGACCCGAAACGCTTAAACGCCTTCGAAACGCTTGTGCAACAGGAGGAGCAACTCCTCGCGCTGCTCCAGCTGCGTCTGAATCAACACCAACAAATGCTCGCCGAGGCGCGAAAGGCTGTTGATGGACCGGAATAAGCCGATCCCTCGATAACCTGTCAACGTGGAATCGAATGCATATGTCCTGCCTGCGTGTGATCGGTTATGTCATTGTCTTCTTCTGCGTAATATGCACGCTCATATTCGGGATTCTTCTCTCGATGTCTGATTGGCTGCCGTTCCGGGCGATTTTTGTAGATGAGCAGACCAGGTCTTTCGAAAGTCAGCGAGAATTCGCTGTGCGGTCGTCATCGCCGGAGGAGATTGTGGGCGCCTTAGCCAACGTCGTCGGATATTATCCATCGGGAACCAAGCAAACGGCGGGATCGAGGCTGGATCGAATCGTAGAAAGGCAACGCGCCTCGGCTATCCGCGAGATCATCGCGCACCTTCGAAAGCACACCGACCAGAATCTTGGCGACCTTCCCGAGCCTTGGATTCAGAAATACACTCGACAGTCTCGAACTCATAAGCGGTGAACATAAAACTGGAATGTAGCTTCGGAGCGGAGAATGGAATCGGAGAATACACTCGAAGAGATCATGCGGGCGTTTCATGCGGATGACGCGGGGGCGGTTCGTGGTCTGTTGGAGCAGCATCCCGAGATCAGGGCCCGAATCAATGAGAAGGTCGGCCCGCTCGATTCGCCGGCGATCAACAGCGCTCGGAGTCGGGAGATGCTGGACGTGCTGCTGGATGCCGGGGCCGATATTAATGCGAAGAGCGACTGGTGGGCCGGTGGATTCGCGGTGCTGCACTCGGCCAGTCCCGATGTGGCGGCATACGCAATCGAGCGCGGCGCGGTCGTGGACGTGCATGCAGCCGCCCGACTGGGGATGCTGGACAAACTGCGGGAGCTGGTGGCGTTAAACCCGGAATCGGTCCACGCGCGCGGCGGTGACGGCCAGACAGCACTTCACTTTGCTAGCTCCGTGGAGATCGCAGCGTTTCTCCTGGAGCACGGCGCGGAAATCGATGCGCTAGACGTCGATCACGAATCCACCCCCGCCCAGTGGATGGTGGATGAACGACAGGACGTCGCACGGTACCTGATCTCGCGCGACTGCAAGACCGACATCCTGATGGCGACCGCAGTCGGAGACATCGACCTCGTTCGCCGGCACCTGGACGACGACCCGGAATCCATCCGGATGCTCGTGAGCGACGACTATTTTCCGATGATCGGTGGCAAGACCGGAGGAACGATCTATCAGTGGGCGCTGGGCTGGTACGTGTCGCCACACCAGGTCGCTCGAAAGTTTGGCCGGGACGAGATTCTGCAGTTGCTCTTGGAGCGCAGCCCGGCGCCCGTCAAACTACTCGACGCCTGCTGGATGAAGGATGAAGAGACAGCGCGCTTGCTGCGGTCGCAGCATCCCACCATCGCCGATGAGTTTACCGACCAGGACCGCTGCCACGCCGCACATGCTGCCCGCAATAACGAGACGGAGGCAGTGCGCCTTCTTCTGGATAGCGGAATCCCTGTGGACGGGAAGAGCCAGCATCTCGGGACGCCACTGCATTGGGCCGCGTTCCACGGAAACCTCGAGATGACCAATATCATTCTGGGTCATGTGCCGCCATTGGAGGTTAAGGATAGAGATTTCAAAGTAACCCCGCTAAACTGGGCGATTTACGGCTCAGAGCACGGCTGGTTCTGTGAAACGGGCGACTACGCGGGAACGGTCGAGGCGCTCATCCAGGCTGGCGCTAAACCTCCAGATACCATTGGCGGCAGCCCAGCGGTTCAGGAAACCCTTCGGCGGCTCTCGCAAGTAAAGTGATCGACGAGAATCAACGACATGATTAGCCTGTTCATTCTCACTCTCGGATTCTCCACTCTCATGATGAGCGGTTTCGTTTCGAAGGATTCAGCGCCACTTACGCTTCGTTGGGAGAAGGACATTCTCACCATCGCCGGTGATAAGCTCCTGGGGAAGGAGATGAAGGTCCTCTACATGGAGGCCTACTGCCGCCCGAACTCACACACGCCTGAATGGTCCGACACCGTCATCGGTCATAAGTCGGAGTTGGTCTCGATCAACAAAGACCGCACCCAACTCAAGCTGCGGTGCATCCTCAAGGACGGGGTGGTTGTGGACCACGTGATAACGGCGCGGCGGGATGAAGTGGACTTTCGGCTCGTGGCGCGGAATCCGACCGAGAAGCCTTCGGAAGCGCACTGGGCACAGCCCTGCGTGAGGGTCGGCGAGTTCACCGGACTGGGGGACCGCGCGAAGGCGGCAACCTACGAGTACCTGAAGAAGTCCTTTGTCTTTCTGGACGGGCGCCTGTCCCTCATGCCGACCAAGGACTGGGCGACGGAGGCTCGATACACGCCGGGACAGGTTTGGGCGGCGCCGGGAGTGGCGGGCGCCGACATCAACCCTCGTCCGCTGAATCCGAATACCCCAAGCAACGGGCTGATCGGCTGTTTCAGCGCGGATGATTCCATGATCTTCGCGACGGCGTGGGAACCATACCAGGAGCTGTTCCAGGGCGTGATCACCTGCCTGCACAGCGACTTCCGAATCGGCGGGCTGAAACCAGGGGAAACAAAACGAATCCGGGGCAAGATCTACTTCGTCCCCAACGACGTCCCGGCCCTGCTCAAACGGTACGCAAAGGACTTCCCACGCACACGGAATGGGAGATAAGGTTCGAGCGGCCTACTGCGACAGTTTCTTGGAAAACCCGCGAGGAACCGCCCCGTCATCCTGTAAGGATCTGCTTTTAGGTCGCATCCGAAACCAAACTGCCACCATCAAAAACAGATCCTTACAGGATGACGGCAGGGCGCTGAATTTGGCGGTATCGCTGCTGAGTTCGAGAAGCATGAGATTCAAGCGGACCACGGCCTACCGGCGTGCCATAACGACTTTGGGGCCCTTGGGTTTGGGTTTCCGTTCCGTTTTGGAGGCGAGATAAGCCATTACGAACAGGGGGAGGCTGACCCAGAAAAAGGACCAGCCGAGGAAAGCAAGGGCGCGGGCATTGGGCGGCAGGATGTTCTTGATGCGTTTGCCGCCTCCGCCCGTATCGAACGCGATGGCCTGCGCGGAATCCATGAACGCCATACCGGGTTGGCCGGGAACGTAATAGACATTGACGTACCCCTGTGGCTTGAGGCTGTCCCACGAGCCCTGGTCCATGAGATAGTTCTCCGCCATGTGGTTCTTCTTCTGTTCGTCCGGGTAGATAAAGGTGACGCTCCACGTCATCTGCCCATCGCCGGTAGCTCTGCTGTCCTTCAGGTGCACCCGGGCCTCCGTCTTTTTTGCCCCTTTTTGGATCTCAGACCGGCGGCTTGGAATGTAGAACCAGAGAAGGAAAAGAGCCGTCCCCAACATCAACGGCGCCAGAATCCAGAGCAGAAGCGGAGGGACGCGCTCGAGAAACCCAGGGCCAGGCTCCGGCGGTGGCGGGAGCGGCTCGCCCGAAGGCCCGAAGACTACGGTTTCCTCGTCCATTCTATCCTCCACAAACGATTGCTTGGTTAAGCAAGAATCTTTCGTTTCGAAGCACCCGTCCGAAGGACATCGCTGAAGTCACTGCCGTCGGTTTTATACCGACGATTCCAGGACTGGCGAAGCGTAATGTTCAGCTCAACAGAACAATTAACTCGGATTCCGCCGATCGAAGTCGCGAACTGCCTCGATAAACCGGCGCACTTTCTCCGGGTCCTTCTTGCCCGGTTCTGCTTCGACTCCGCTGGATACGTCGACGGCGTACGGCCGGACCGCCGCGATCGCGTCCTGGACATTCTCCGGATTCAATCCGCCCGCCAGGATCACGGGTTTCGTTAGTCGTTTGACAGCTTCCGCGGCCAAGACCCAATCCAGCGCGATCCCCGAACCTCCCAGCTTCTCCGCATGATAAGCGTCCAGAAGGACCGCATCCGCCTCGGATTCAGCCATGCTCAATTCTGCCAGGCTGGATTCATCTCGCAGACGCACCGCGCGAATAAGGCGTTTTCCGCCGGCTTCAACTCCGCGCGGATTCTCATAGTATTGAACCGCGTCGAACATTCCGCCGAAATCAGCAAGCTGACGGCATACCGCAACACGGGTCACGAAAGGCGGAATCTGCGACGGAACCCGAAGAGCCTCCTCATCAGCGCCCACGTATCGCGGAGTTTCCGGGACGAAGATAAACCCGAGGGCGTCGGCGCCGCAGCAGGCCGCGTGGAGGCCATCTTCCAGATTCGTGATCCCGCAGATCTTAACCCGGGTCATTACGGG
>JBKJZI010000135.1:0-32833 GCA_046715155.1 Chthonomonadales bacterium
AAG
The DNA here is from genome assembly GCA_046715155.1 of Chthonomonadales bacterium. Lineage (GTDB taxonomy): Bacteria > Armatimonadota > Chthonomonadetes > Chthonomonadales > CAJBBX01 > JBKJZI01. The sequence goes on from JBKJZI010000135.1 coordinate 4, forward strand.
CCCTCTTCGAAGCCATCGAGCGAGAACAAGCCCGTCGTGGTACCCTTTAAAGGGAGGAGTGTGCCATGGCAGTAACGATTTCGTTGGATGACGAGATTGTGGCCCGCCTGGAGCGAACGGCGGGGGAGTGGGGGGTGGAAGCTAACGATTTGGCAGCGCGACTGATTGAGGAAGGGTTGCCGCTCGCGGAGGCTCGCTTGCGGGCACGGCCCGAGATTCTCGATATCTCTCCCGAGGAACGCCTGCGCCGTTTGCAAGAGTGGCTGAACACCCCGCGACCGGGTCTACCTGTACCTCCACCGGAAGCCTGGGATCGGGAAAACATGTATGAGGGGCGATGAACGTTCCTTACCTCGTTGACACGAGTGTGATCGGAAGGACAATCCTCCAGGGTGATCCCGACTTCCTTTCCGCACAATCGGCCCTGAACACCCTCACCGAACGACAGGACAATCTCTGCATTGCCGCTCAGAATCTGATCGAGTTTCGAAGCATGGCCACACGACCCGCCGGCCCGCCTTCGAACGGTCTCGGCCTTTCGTCCATCCAAGCGGATTCTGAGCTGGCGCGAATTCGGTCGGTTTTCAATTTCCTTCCGGATACAGCTTCCATTTATGAAGAGTGGGAACGCCTGGTCAGCACCTATGGGATCGTCGGCCGGCAGGTGTATGATGCGCGATTGGTCGCCATCATGCGGGTCTACGGTATTACGCACATACTGACGCTGAATGCTCAGCACTTTCGACGATTTCACGGAATCACCGTGGTTCAACCGGTGGAGGTCCAACCGTGAATGGAGTCCGAATGGGCGCAACGCTCATCTGCGCCGCTTTTGCGACTGGCGGAATCTTCCAGCGACATTCGGATAATCCAATGCCCCGCGGGTATTCGATTCCGATCATCGATCTGGCCCACGAAACGGATCGGCAGGTGGTGGTTGATCGGGAGGCGGGGCAGTATCTGGGGCATCCGACCACCGTGCTCCTTGAGGATGGGAGGACGATTCTTTGCGTTTATCCGAAGGGGCATGGCAAGGGCGCAATCGTTTATAAGCGCAGTCGGGATGGTGGGAAGACGTGGTCCCAGCGGCTCCCGACGCCGAAGAGTTGGGAGACGTCGCTGGAGACTCCCACTCTTTACCGTACCGTGGATAAAAAGGGGAAGAAGCGGCTGATTCTGTTTTCCGGTTTGTATCCGATTCGGATGGCGGTGAGCGAGGACGATGGTGGGACCTGGTCGGAACTGAGGCCGATCGGCGACTATGGCGGAATAGTGGCTATGGGCTCCGTGGAGCGGCTAAAGAACGGCGACTATGTCGCGCTGTTCCATGACGACGGCCGGTTCTTTCGGAACGCGGGCAAGACGGACGGGGTATTCCGGCTGTTCCAGGTAAAGTCCTCAGACGGCGGCCTGACCTGGGCCGAGCCGGAACAGATTTACGAATCGAGCGAGATCTACCTCTGCGAGCCCGGAATCCTTCGCTCGCCGAGCGGCAAACAGCTGGCCATCCTGCTACGTGAGAACCGCCGCAAGCGCAACTCCCACGTCATGTTCTCGGACGATGAGGCGAATACATGGTCGTCCCCCAAAGAGCTCCCTGGCGCACTCACCGCCGACAGGCACGTCGCCAGATACGCTCCGGACGGCCGCCTCTTCATCACCTTCCGCGACACCACCCTGGAGAGCCCGACCAAGGGCGACTGGGTAGGCTGGGTCGGGACCTACGACGACATCCTTAAGGGCCGCGAGGGCCAGTACCGCATCCGCCTGATGGACAACAAGGTCCGCCAGGACTGCGCCTATCCCGGCCTCGAGCTCCTCCCGGACGGAACCTTCGTAACCACCACCTACGGCCACTGGTCGGAATCGGAATCGCCGTACATCGTGAGCGTGCGGTTCAAACTCAATGAGCTGGACGAGAAAGCCAAGATTGCCGCTCGCGCCCCGCCGGCGAGACGACCCAACATCATTTACATCATGGCGGACGACCTGGGCTATGCGGAGCTTGGGCGCTATGGGCAGACGAAGATTCGTACCCCGAATATCGATCGGATGGCGGCGGAGGGAATCCGCTTCACGCAGTTTTACTCCGGGTCGCCGGTCTGCGCGCCATCCCGCTGCGCCTTAATAACCGGCAAGCACCCCGGACGCATGACTATTCGGAACAACTCCGAAGTACAGCCGGAGGGGCAGCGGCCGATACGCGATTCGGATGTCACAATCGCCGAGCTGCTTAAAGGAAAAGGCTACGCGACCGCGTGTATCGGGAAATGGGGGCTGGGCTATCCGAATTCCGAAGGCGATCCGCTCAAGCAGGGGTTCGATACCTTCTTCGGCTACAACTGCCAGCGCCACGCGCACAACCACTATCCCACGTACATCCGCCGCAATTCGGACCGGATTCCGCTGGAAGGGAATCCCGGCGGGGCGACCGGCAAACAGCACACCCACGACTTGATGGAGGCGGAGGTGCTGCGGTTCATAGAAGAGAATCGCGCTCGACCCTTCTTCCTCTACGTGCCGTTTACGATTCCGCACGTGGCGCTGCAGGTCCCGGAGGATTCGCTGGCCGAATATCGCGGCAAATGGGACGATCTACCCTATACCGGCGCCAAGGGCTATCAGCCGCATCCGCATCCACGCGCGGCCTATGCCGCCATGGTCACCCGCATGGACCGCACCGTCGGCCGGGTTCTGGAAAAGCTGAAGAAACTGGGACTCGAGAAAGACACGCTGGTCGTGTTCACCAGCGACAACGGCCCCACCCACGGCGGGGTCGGCGGTTCCGATTCCGCGTTCTTCGAATCCGCCGGACCTCTTCGCGGGCTGAAAGGCAGCGTCTACGAGGGCGGAATCCGCGTCCCCTTCATCGCTCGCTGGCCCGGCCGCATAAACCCGGGACGGGTGAGCGCCACTGCGGCAGCCAACTGGGATGTGCTTCCGACCCTGTGCGACCTTGCCGGCGTTGAGATTCCGCGCGACGCGGACGGAATCTCCCTGTTGCCGGCGCTGCTGGAATCCGGTGTTCAGCGGGCGCACGAGTACCTCTACTGGGAATTCCCGGCCTACGGCGGCCAGCAGGCGGTCCGGCTCGGGGACTGGAAAGCCGTCCGCCAGAACCTCGCCCGCGGGCAAATAAAAACCGAGCTCTACAATCTCCGGGAAGACATTGCGGAATCTATGGATGTCGCGGCACGGAATCCGGATGTCCTGAAGCGAATGGAGCAGATCATGCGCGAGGCCCACACTCCATCCCCAACCTTCCCGCTAATCCCGATTGATTCACCCGCAAGGAGCCCGCAGAATGACCAATGACTTCGGAATCAACCGCCGCAACCTTCTGATGGGAATCTTCGGCGGCGCCATATTGCCGGCCGCGCCCACAATCCAAAACCCAAAATCCAAAATCCAAAATCGAATTTCCGTCTCCACCTACTCCTTCTGGCAGTTCCGGAATCACGACCTTCGGGACATCGAGAAGTGCATCGAACTGTCTTCGGAGTGGGGATTCGATGGCGTAGAGCTGTTGCACCGTCAGATGGAGAACGAATCTGATTCCTACCTCCAGCGGCTGAAGAAGCGGGCGTTTGTCAATGGCCTCGACCTCACCGGCTTCTCCACCCACCAGGGATTCCTCTCCCCCGACCCCGCGATCCGCCAGAAGAACGTAGACCACACCATCCATTGCATCGAGCTCGCCTACAAAATGGGAATCCCCACTATGCGCGTCAACACCGGCACCTGGGGCACCAGCAAGAACTTCGACGAACTGATGAAGAACCGCGGCATCGAGCCGCCCCAGCCTGGCTACACGGACGAGGATGGATTCAAGTGGGTCATCGAAGGCCTCTCCAAATGCCTCCCGGCAGCCGAGAAGTGCGGTGTGCTGCTCGCGCTGGAAAACCACTGGGGCCTCGGCCGGACTCCGGAGGGGGTGCTGAGAGTGGTCGAATCTGTGAATTCCCCGTGGCTGCAGGTGACGCTGGACACCGGTAACTTCCTGGAAGACCCCTACGACCGCCTGGAAAAGATGGCGCCGAAGACGGTCTACGTCCAGGCCAAGACCTACTACGGCGGCGGCCTCTGGTACACCCTCGACCTAGACTATCCCCGCATCGCCGCCATGCTCCGCAAACACAACTACCGCGGCTACATCTCACTCGAATTCGAAGGCAAAGAAGACCCTCGCACCGCCATCCCCAAAAGCCTGGAGCTTCTTCGGAAGTCCTTTGTATAATGAGGCGAGGAGATATAAGATGACACTGACGATAGAACTATCCCCGGAAGTGGAGGCTAAACTGAAAGAGCGGGCCGAGGCCGAAGGGAAACCGCTGAAGGAGTTCGCCGAGGAAGCGCTCGCCAAAATTGTGTCCCGCCCACGTGTGTCCAGCTATGGCATGCTTAAGCATCTCGGTGATACCGTCGAACAATTCCACGAGGAACGCCAGAGGGAAAAGGCGCGCGAAATAGAAAGGGAACAGAGGCGGGAGAAACGCGATTGGACCACGTCCTAGACGCCGGGGCAATCATAGCCCACCTCGAAGGCCAAGCGGGAGGCGATCAGGTCGAAAAGTTGCTTTTTGATCCCGCGGAACAGTGCCTAATCCATGCGGTTAACATTATCGAAGTGCACTACCATGTTTCCCGCCTGACGGACGAAGCGAAGGCGGATGAGACAATCGCCGAACTCGTCAGCAACGGGGTGATAATCCGCGCCGACCTCGACGGGCCATTTTGGAAAGCGGTCAGCCAGTTGAAAACCAGGGGCAGCATCTCATTAGCTGACTGCTTTTGCTTAGCGCTGGCCCAGCGGTTGGGTGCCGAACTCCTCACGACTGACCACCGTGAATTCGAACCCCTCGTCCCTCTCGGCCTCTGCCCAATCACGTTTATCCGGTGAAATTCGTCCGATTCCGCAAATACGCGCGACCGGCGGCCGGATTTCAGTTGGGGAAAGAGGTCTTCGACTTCTTTGGACCGTGGTTCTGGCCCGATCCACTCTGCCAAGTTGAGCGGATTAGCAACCTTGACCCTCTCGCAATCCGTTCGCCGACCGAACTGGTGACCTTGGTGCATTCAGTCGGTAAGTCCCCGGAAGTGGGCAAGGTAATCGAAAGATTATCGCGCCAGCAGGACACCCTCGATTGGAAGAGATATGCGGACGACTTACGTCGCGAATATCGACAGCGCAGAACCTGGGTACACCCGATCGGCAAGACGACGCTGTTTGCACCAATCGAGCCAACGTCATTTCGCGACTTTTATGCCTTTGAGCAGCATGTGAAGACGGCGCGGGGGAGGCGGGGATTGGAAATGATTCCGGAGTGGTATGAGGCGCCGGTGTTCTATTTCTCCAACACGGCGTCCATTCTCGGACCGGACTCGCCTATCACGAAGCCGCCGGACACGGGCGAACTGGATTACGAATTGGAGCTGGGCGTCGTGATCGGCAAGGAGGGCGGAGATATCCCGGTCGAGGAAGCGGATTCCTACATCGCCGGATTCACCATCGTCAACGATTGGTCCGCCCGCGACATCCAGCGGCGGGAGATGAAGGTCGGCCTCGGCCCGGCCAAGGGCAAGGACTTCGCGACCAGCATCGGCCCCTACCTCGTTACCCCCGACGAACTGGAAGACCGGATTTTGCCCGACCGCTCGAAAGGCAATCGATACGACCTCACGATGGTCGCGCGCGTCAATGGGCGGGAATACTCGCGTGGGAACGCGAAGGATATGCACTGGACGTTCGCGGAGCTTATCGCCCACGCATCTAAAAACACGCTCCTTAAACCCGGCGACCTGCTCGCATCCGGCACCGTCGGAACCGGCTGCATCCTGGAGATCCAGGACGAAGACCATCCCTGGCTGCAGCCTGGCGACGTGGTGGAGCTGGAGATCGATAAACTCGGCATCCTGCGAAATTCGGTTATTCAATCGCAACGATCGGATGTTTAGGGACGAATAAATCGCCAGCCAACGCTTGATCGAATCGACGGAAGAATCGTCGGCGTTTTATTCGTCCCTACGACGAGGGACCAAATCAGAGAGAATGAGGACGAACATGGCGGAATCCACCCTCTCCCGGCGCGAACTGCTCAAGGCGAGCGCGGCGGCACTCCTGCCGACCGGCATCAAGGGCGCGAACGACCGGATCGTCTTCGGCGTCATCGGGGTCGGGGGGATGGGCACCGGGCACGTCGGCAGCCTCGTCCGCCGCAGCGAAGAGGACAACATCCGGGTCGCGGCGGTCTGCGATGTTTACCGGCGGCGGATTACGCGTGCGCAGGGTATTTCTAAGGGCGAGGGCTACGCGGACTACCGCAAGCTGTTGGAGCGGAAGGACATCGATGCCGTACTGATTGCAACGCCGGATCACTGGCATGCGAAGATCTCGATGGACGCGCTGGAAGCCGGCAAGCACGTTTACTGCGAGAAGCCGATGACGCATACGGTCGAGCAGGCTATCAGGCTGCGCGATACCGTGCGGCGGTACAAGCAGGTGTTCCAGGTGGGGCCGAACGGCACCGGGAATGATTCGTACTGGAAGGCGCGCGAAGCGATACAGTCCGGGCGAATCGGTAAGGTCACCTGGGCGCAGGGAAGCTACAACCGAAACGCCCGTATCTGCCTCTTCAACGACCATATGAAAATCGACCCGACGGCTGGTCCGGAAAAGACCGGCGAGGACCACATCGATTGGGATATGTGGCTCGGCCATAAGTGGGGCCTCGCGCCGAAGATTCCGTGGAATCCGGAGCATTTCTTCCGATTCCGCAAATACTGGCCGTACAATGGCGGGGTCGCCACGGACCTCCTTTATCACAAACTTGCGCCGCTCCTCATCTCGCTCTCGGGTCCCGACGGTGCGTATCCCAGGCGGGTCAGCGCGGGGGGCGGGCTTTACGTCGAGAAGGATGGGCGCGATATCCCCGATGTGTTCACGATGACGGTGGACTACCCGGCGGAATACACTGTCTTCCTTGTGAGTACCCTTACCAATGATATGTCGATTCCGGACCGAATCTATGGCAAGCATGGGACCATGGACGTGGGCGGCGAGCCGCTGCTGCGCGCGAACGGCGAGTTCAGCCCCGAGTTCAAAGCCGCCAATGACGGCAAGGAGGAAGCTCGGATTCCCGTAATACCTCGACGCGACCTGGAAGGCAACTTCATCGACGCCATCCGCGGCAAAGGCCCGGTCGTATGCAACGCCGAGCTTGGCGCCTCCACCATGGTAGCGATCAAAATGGCCGTCGATTCCTACCGCCAGAGCCGTACGATGCTGTGGGATTCCGCGAAAGAGAAGGTGACCGCCCGGTGAGCGTCCCCGACAATCATCTCACCCAGCGCGAGAAACGGGACGGCTGGAAACTGCTCTTCGACGGGACCACCCTGAAAGGCTGGAAGACCAGCAGCCGCCAGCCCAGCCGGACTCCGGTGGAAGACGGCAGCATCAATCCGCACAAATCCGGCGGCTATATGATGATCCACGAGGAGCCCTGGGGTGACTTCATCCTGGCGCTGGAATACAAGATCAGCAAAGGCTGCAACAGCGGCATTTTCATCCGAACCTGGCCGCTCACGCCGAGCCCCGGAAAAGACGTCGGATTCAACGGCATCGAGATCGCCATCGACGACACCACCGGGACCGGCTACCACGACCCCGGCGCGATCTACGACCTATCCCGGCCGAGAAAACAGACCCAGAAGCCCGCCGGCGATTGGAACCACATCGTCATCACCTGCAAAGGGCCCGTCATCGAAGTGGAGCTCAACGGCGAAAAGGTCAACCGCGTCAACCTGGACCAGTTCACCACGCCCAACAAGCGGCCGGACGGATCGACCCACAAATTCGACGAAGCATTCAAGGACCACCACCGCGTCGGCTACATCGGGCTGCAGGACCATGGAGCGCCCTGCTGGTTCAAGAACATCAAGCTCCGGCCGCTAAAGCGATGATTCCGCTCGGTCGACCCGGACCTCTGACAGAGGAGGAGCGGTTTCTCTTTGAGGTCTGCGGTTATCTGGTGATTCCGGAGGCGCTGAATTCCGCTGACGTAGAAGCATGCCTGGAGGCCGCGAAGCGGATTCACGCTCCCTACCCGGCGAACGAGTGGCGGCAGCTTGGGGCGGCGTATGAGCAGGAGGCGGCTTTCGAGTCGCTGATCGATCATCCGTCGGTGCTCCCGAAGGCGCGTGCGCTGCTGGGGGACCATTTTATCGTGCAGAGCTCGTGGTGTACGGTTTCGCCGCCGGGATTTCCGGGTGGGAACTGGCACCAGGATGGGTCGGGGCCGTATCAGTTCCGGAAGCTGGGGCCGCCGACTCCGCTGGTGCAGCTTCGGGTGGGGTATTTCCTGACGGACCAGTCGGAGCCGGATATGGGGAACATGGTCCTGATTCCGGGGAGCCACAACGCGCGGATTCCGCTGCCGGAGGGGACGGGCGACCTGCCCATCCAGCACGTGGTGTGCGGCAAACCGGGGGATGCGCTGGTCTTCCACCAGGGCGTATGGCACCGGGGGACCAACAACGAGCGGAGCTGGCCGCGGTTCATCCAGCACATCGTGTACGCGCCGCCCTGGCTGATTCCGTCCGACCGCAAGCGCAACGATCCTGACTTCCTGGAGCGAACTACTCCGCTCCGCCGAGCTCTGCTGGGCGAGTGGAATCGCCCTGAAGAGCCGTTCGGGGTCGGATATGCCCGGCCGCCCTTCCCGGAGGATGCGAGTTGAAGACCAGGGCGCGAGCAGCGAAAGGACCGGATCTATTTGCCGGCGGGTTCGTTCAGGCGGTGTCGTTGCTTGCTGATCGCGTAACGAATTCCAAGCATTATCCCTATAACATCCCCGCAGTGGCGAAGCTCGGAACGCTGGAGCTGCACCCGAAAGTCACCTACTTTGTTGGTGAGAACGGGAGCGGGAAGTCTACGCTGGTTGAGGCGATTGCGGTCGCGGCCGGATTCAATGCGGAAGGCGGGACAAAGAACTTCAACTTCGCTACACGGCGCTCGGATTCCGAGCTGTTTGAAGCTATCCAGCTCCGAAGGGGAGTCCGCCGGGAAAGAGACGGATTCTTTCTTCGGGCAGAAAGCCTCTACAATGTAGGAACGGAGATCGAGGCCCTGCAAAAAGCAGACCCGAGTTCCGACCTGCTAGCGTTGTACGGCGGCAAGTCGCTTCATGATCAGTCGCACGGGGAGTCATTTATGGCCCTGATGCGGAATCGCTGGCGGAATCCCGGGCTCTACTTGCTCGATGAGCCCGAATCCGCGCTTTCTCCACAGGCGGCAGTTGGCGTTACTTCGATTGATCCACGAGCACGTCACTGAGAAGCGGTCTCAGTTTGTCATTTCCACGCATTCTCCGATCCTCATGGCTTATCCCGATGCACAGATTTACGAGCTGGATTCGACTGGAATCCATCCGGTTGCGTATGAGGATACGGAGCATTTTCGTATTACGAGCGACTTCCTGGCGCATCGGGAAGCGTATCTGCGTCACTTGCTCAAGTAGAGCAAGTCGTTGGATTGAGAAAAGTCCGATTACGAGTACGATTACGATTCGGTCGGAGGGCGAGAATGCCGCGATACGTTAAGCTAGGGGAGGTGCCGCGGAAGCGGCATATTCAGTTTCGGAAGCCGGATGGGGGGCTTTACGCGGAGCAGGTGTTTGGGACGAAGGGGTTCTCCGGAATCGCCTCCATCCTCTATCACATCAATCTGCCGACGCAGGTGGACGAGTACGAGCCGGTGGCGGACGTTCGGCCGGAGCCGGTTTCAGAAGACTCGCTGCACCACCGTCATTTGAAAACGATGCCGTTCAAGCCGAGCGGAGACCCGATAAGCGGGCGGACTCCGCTGATGGTGAACGAGGACGTGTCCATCGGCATCTGCGTGCCGGATAGGACGATGGAGTATTTCTACAAGAACGCGGACGGGGACGACCTGCTTTTTGTCCACCAGGGATCTGGGCGGCTGGAGACGATGTTCGGGCCGCTGCCGTTCGGCGAGGGTGATTACCTGGTGATTCCGCGCGGCGTCATCTATCGGGTGGTCTCAGATTATCCCACTCGGATGCTGGTGGTCGAGTCGCCGAGCGCGGTGGAGGTTCCAAAACGCTATCGGAATGAGTATGGGCAGCTTCTGGAGCATGCGCCCTATTATGAGCGGGATATACGCGTGCCGGAGGTCCTTGAGACGCATGATGAGAAGGGGCGGTTCGAGGTGCGGATCAAGGCGCGGGGGAAGGTCACGTCTTACTTCTACGGATTCCATCCGTTCGACCTGGTTGGGTGGGACGGGTATCTGTATCCCTGGGCGTTCAATATCAACGATTACGAGCCGGTGACGGGGTTGATTCACCAGCCGCCGCCTTCGCATCAGACTTTCGAGGGGCATAACTACGTGGTCTGCTCATTCTGCCCTCGGATGCTGGACTATCATCCGGAGGCGGTGCCGATTCCGTACAACCACAGCAATCTGGAGAGCGACGAGATGCTGTACTATGTGAACGGCAACTTTGCCAGTCGACGCGGAATCGAGATAGGGTCCATCACACTGCATCCGTCGGGACTGCCGCATGGGCCGCAGCCGGGGGCGGTGGAAGCCAGTATCGGGATGACGCGGACGGAAGAGCTGGCCGTCATGATCGACACGTTCCGACCGCTGAAGATGACCAAAGCTGCGCTGGCGCTGGAGGATGACAAGTATCCTTTCAGTTGGATTCCGGGGCGGTAGGAGGAGTAGAGGAGTAGAGAGTGGAGGAGTGGAGGATGATGGCGATTTTGCTGTTGGCACATGATGGGTTGAATGGAGCGCTTATTGTCTCCTGAGGAGGACGAGCATTATTGCAAGATCATCTTTCCGTTGGAGAAGGATGAGGACGGGTGGCCGCCGCATGAGGCGGAGACTCTGTGGGCAAACCGGCTGCCGGACGGGACTTTCCGGCTGGACAACATTCCGGTTTTCGTTCGCGGGGTGAGCTGCTATGACGTCATTTCCGGCGAGCAGGACCAGCCGCCGGAGGGGGAGGGTGGATTCTGGTATCGATTCCGCCGGGTGATCGAACGCTCCGGGCACAGTACGATCCGCTTATGGGTGAATGACGACACCCGGGTGCAACAAGTGCGTCAAGACCTGCGCGGTTTCGGGTGCGATTCCGAGGGGACCAAGCATCTCCCTAAGCTGATTGCAGTGGACGTTCCCCCTACTTCGGACTTCCATTCGGTGATTGAGTTTATTCGCGGCGGTACGGAACGAGGAGAGTGGGAGTACGAGGAAGGGTGCGTGCCTGGCAGGGAGGGGAACTGAGTGGCGGATTCTGAATTCGTTGGAATTGATCCTGCGGAATTGAGTCGCGCGGACGCGCACCGTCTGCTGCTTCATTGCGTTGCTCCTCGGCCAATTGCTTTCACCTCGACGCTCTCGGAAACAGGCGTGTCGAACCTGGCGCCGTTCAGCTACTTTATGGCGGGCGGCGCGAATCCGCCGTCGGTGGTGATCTCGCCGCTGACGGACCGGGATGGGAATCCGAAGGACACACTGCGGAATATCCGGGCGACCGGGGAGTACGTGATCAACGTGGTCACGTACGGGATGCGGGATCGCATGAACACGGCGTCGGCGGAGTTTCCCTATGGGGTCCCGGAGTGGACTCAGGCCGGATTTACGCCCGCGGATTCGGTGAAGGTCAAGCCGGCGCGCGTGGCGGAGAGTCCGCTGGCGATTGAATGCCGGCTTCATGAGATCGTCACCCATGGGGCCGGGCCGCTTTCCGCCAACTATGTGATCGGCGAAGTGATCTACTTCCACATTGCCCGCTCGGTGATGCGGGAGGACGTGCTGGACGCTCGGATGGTGGACTACATTTCCCGCATGGGCGGCGACTGGTACTGCCGTTCGGACGCAACCTCCATGTTCGAATTGCCCCGTCCCCCACGCGTCGACAAGAGCCAACAGGCAGGTTAATGGTGATTCCGTGAAGCTGGAACAAACGTTTGAAGACGCCCAGGTACATCCGGTAAGCGTTGCATCGGCGCTCCCCGCCGAGCGCGCAGTTGACGAAGTACCGGCGTCCTCCGTTGAGCTGCTCACGGAGATTACGGCGATCATCACTCGTGAAGAAAAGCGTCGTTATCGCCTCGTGTGGTCTGTGGTCGCGTTTTGCCTGACCCTCGCATTCATCATCGCCAGAGTAGCCGAGTCACGCACGAACACCGCGGATTCCGACAGCTTGACCTGGCTCTTGCCAATCGGCGCGTCGTTTGCGTTGTTTCTACCCGTGGTCGCAGCCCTTATCGCATCCTTCCCGCGCCGCAAGCTACGTGATTCCATGCAGGCCCTCGCTCGCCGCGGCACGGTAAAAGACATCAACGCTTTGATCGGAGCGCAACGATCGCTAATCGGTCCACAGACCAATAAAGCACTTCGCGGAGCGCTTACTGATGCGCTCCTACAGGTACGTGCCAGCGATCGTTCTCGAATCTCGGAATCTTCGCAGGCGGAACTGCGGGGAATTCTGGCCAACATTTCAACGGGAGTAGCGCGACGGAGACATGTCGACTTTTATATGGCGATCATAAAAGCTATGGAGCAAATTGGGGACGAGCGTGCATTGAAAGCGATGGAGCGAATCGCAAACATGCGTTCCCATACCCAAGCGAGGGTGCGCCTCAAACAGGCCGCCGCGGAATGCCTACCAGCGCTAAGGGCGCGAGTACGGGAAACGACTGCGCCGGAGACGCTGCTTCGGGCAGTGGGGCCGGATTCCATGGGGGAGTTGCTACGCCCGGTATCCGGAACGGCAGAGGCGGATTCCGAGCTGCTTCTAAGGCCGGGTGAGAATCTATCGGATTCCAGCCCGTTGTAGACTTCCGCAGCGTCGAACGAAGTATGAGGTGGTTAAATCGGCGAGAGACCAGAGAGGTTTCTGTGATTCCAGCACACACGCCAAGGGCTCGCGCTCTTGAGATTCTGGCGGATCTTCGAAAGGAAACCGAGCGCCGGAAGAGGTGGTACAAACTGGCGTTTCGGATCATGATGTGCAATATCCCGGTCATTGGGATGCTGACGTTTGCGCTCCTCTACCTGCTCCCGCCGCTTCACTGGTCCATCAACCTAATGCATGTCCTACAGGTCGCGAATGGGTTTGCGATGTGTGGAATCTCGATTCGCCTGCTACGCCCGTCGGCGAAACAAAAGGCGCTCCTCCGCGAACTCAGCGGTTGCGACGACCCGCGGGCCGTGGGACCACTCCTTGAGTTCGTCGCATGTGAGGATAAACGAACCCGGCTGGCGGTTCAGTCTGCGTTAGTTCGGGCGCTCCCGCAGTTCGGTCAAGAGGAGGCCGCCCGGTTGGAGAAGGACGAACTGGCGTACCTTAACAGGGCTCTTATGGCGGTGTACCATCCGGTCGCACACTCACTGTACAAGGCGTCCGTGCCTCCGGCGGTTACGGTCGCACTTATCGAGACACTTGGTCGTGTTGGCGACGAGAGGGCACTTGCGGACCTGGAGCGGATTGCTCAAATCAAATGCAGTGATGCGATGGACGAGCAGATTCGGTCCGCGGCAGCGACTAATCTTCCTGCTCTGCGCCAACGCGTCCTCGCACAACAGCAACAAGGGTCGCTACTCAGTCCCGCCGATGCTCCTCACGATCCTCTGCTCCGGCCGGCACATACGCAACCCGGCGCGAAAACGGAGCAGCTTCTTCGGTCAGTTGGCGCCGATTCCGCCGAGGAGCCTGTGCGTCCCACATATCGCACTGGAGAGTCGGAATCCGAGGTCGTCTTGCTGCGCGATGAAGTTCGACCAGGAGTTTCCGGTGCGGGTGATTGAAGGCGGGTCCCGCTAACACGGGCAATGCAGGTACGGAGAGCCCGCCCTATCCGAACAGTAGGCTTCGCGGATTCTTCAAGCTGGACGCCAATCTGACAGAGACTTTACGCGGCGGAATCGGCCTGCGGGGTTGAGGCGGTTGTGCAGGGATTCGGCCCAGGCGTAGGTGGGTGGGAAGTCGCCGGAGATGATGACTTCGGCGGGGTAGAGGAGGCCGGCGATCTGGGGGAGGTCGGTGTGGCGGAGGCAGTTTAGCATTTCGATGGCGGGGCCCTTGCCGTTCTTCTGGCTGGCGGCGTTTTGGGTCGCAGGCGGATTCTCGAGGAAGATGCTGCGGATTCGGCCGTCGAGTAGCGCGGCGTAAAGGGCCACTGCGGCCATTTCTCCTCTGGTGGCAATAGAGACCTGGGCGGGCTCTACTCCGGGTAGGGCGCGGGCGGCTTCGAGGGCGCGGAGGGCGTCCCAGACTCGCATGCTGGCGACGGTGCGGCCGGTCCAGGCGGCGGCGCGACGGATGTGCCAGCTCAGGTCTTCTCCCCAGGATGTATCGCCCGTTCCCCGCGTTTCTACGATGAGCTTGATCCATGGCGCGCGGATCTGGTTCGCGAAGGTGTCGGAATCGTAACGCTCTTCTCCGGGCGATTTCAGGACCACGAGTGCGGGGCGTCGATCGGACCGATCGGACGGATCAGGCAGATCGGACGGGCGGGGGTTGCGGCGGGTTCCGTGGAGGCGCCAGCCGTCTTCGCTGGTGAAGGCGAAGCGAGTCCCTACCCCAGCGTCAAGCGCGTACTCTTCTTCTACGTCCAGCTTTGGCGGATTCCGCGGGAAGTGGCGGAAGGTGTCCTGGCGGAGGCGCTCGACTAGCTGCTTCCTTGCGGATTCCAACTGACTGGCGTTTTCAATCTTTGGCGGTTGAGCGAGTTTTATGAATTCGTCGTGGATGGTGGCGACGCGGTTGTTGGCGGGCGGGGCGCCGGCGTAGACCTTGAGGGTTTGTTCGGATTCCAGTTTGGCGGTGTCGAGCTCGATGTCGCCGACGTGGCTCGGCGAGACTTCCTTCTCCATGAGGTGCTTCAGGAAGAAGGAGAAGATGGCGGTGCGGGAGCGCTCGTGGTAGGAATGGCCGCCCGGGGTTTCGACGAGCTGGAGACTCTCGGGCTTGCCGATCGTTTTGTACAGGCGCTGGAGCTGGGAGTGGACTTTGCGGATGGAATCGATGGGGAAGATTCCGTCCTGGTCAGCGGAGGCGATGAGGAGCGGGCGGGGAGCGATGAGGGCGCCGATGTCGGCCAGGTCCCAGAGGGCCGTGTTGATCCACCACATGCAGTCGCAGTGGCCGTCGATGACGCGGTCGTAGATGTGGGATTCCAGGGTGGCGGTGCCGCAGACGGGGGAGCAGGCTTTCACTCGCTCATCGCCGGCGGCAATCCACCAACTGGACGCGCCGCCGCCGGAGATTCCGGTTACGCCGAGACGATCCGGGTCGACTTCCGGTCTGCGCGCAAGGAGGTCCAGGCCGCGGATTCCGTTGAGTAGTTCGATGGCGGCCGGGGAGTAGCCGCGGCTGTACCAGTGGAACCAGCCTTCGCTGTAGCATCCGTGGTGGTAGCCGGCGGCTTCGCCGAGCTGCACGGTCTCGACGATCAGGGTGGGGAATCCGAGCTCGGCGAACCGTTTCGGGTGGGCCTGGTAGTGGACCTTTTGCTGCCGCGCGTGGCCGCACACGTAGAGGATTGCCGGTCGTCGGGCATTGGGCGTTGGGCCCTTGGGTAGATAAAGGTTGGCGGTGACGTGGAGGTTGGGAAGGCTTTCGTAGTGGAGCTTTTCGATTCGGTATGTAGGACGGTCTACTGTTCCGGTAACTTTGTAGGGTACGGGGGGGCGGTCATTAGCTTGTGATAGATCGGCCAGGCCATTCATCTCCATGAACTGGCGCCGCTTCTCTGGAATCCGCCGTTTGAAGTCTGAAGCAGTCCTGAGGTCGGAAAGGGAGTTTTCGGTGATGCGTCGGGCTTCTCGGGCGAGGTAGTCACGGATGGGGAGGTTCGGTGATTCCGAGGTTTTTGGGCGCACCGGACTAGTCGGACTCGTCAGGCTCGTCGGTCGGGTCAGACTGAGATCCGAGAGGGCGGAGGCTGCGCTTGCGGCGAGCAGCTCGCGGCGGGAAAGGTGCATTTGGGGCTCCCTTGGGGCGGGTAAAAGGCCGATGGCGACACTGCCCGCGGCATGGCGAGCTGAATATCAGCGCTGACTCGTCCAGCACGGTTCAGGGCGATTCGGTGGACGCTTTTCGGGAAATGCTCAACGGGAAAGACACCGCCACCTTCGCTCCGCCATCCGGGCGATTCTCGTAGCGAACAGTGCCCTGGAGGTCCCATCGCGCCACCTGCTCAACCAATTCAAGGCCCGTATGTGCAGCAGCCTCTACGTCGAATCCGTCCGGAAACCCTGGACCATTGTCATATACTTCGAGAAGCGCCCCGTCGCCATCGCGCTTCAGGCAAACACTGACGTCCTCGCGGCCATGCTTGACTGCATTGCTTACGAGCTCGTTCACCAGGATGGCCAGGGATGAGCCGTGCCGCAGCGGGACCGGTATATCCTCGGACTCGGCGAACAGGTTCCGGCCCTGCATGAGGGTCCTCAGCATCGGAAGAATCCGCTCGATCACTTCGCCGGCCGACATACTATCGGATTCGAGGTCCTTTCGGGTCCGCTGCGTCAGGAGATCGTGGATTGCGGCCATCGAGCGGATGTGAGTGCCGAGCTTTTGCATCTCAGCTCTCGGGGCATCGAGCGCTTCGGACATGCACTGCATGTCGATCATGGCGGAGATAACCTGAAGGTTGTTCTTGACGCGGTGATGGGTTTCGGACATGGCCCGGCGCAGGCGCGCATTCAGTTCTTCTACCTTGCTCTCGGCGGCCTTGCGGTCCGACACGTCGACGAGGAGGTTTACGGCGCCGATGAGCATTCCGAAGTCGTCGTAGAGTGGCGTGGGATAGGGGATGAATGGGACGCGGGTGCCGTCCGGACGCTCTAACACCGCTTCCACTCCCCGAACCGCGCGGCCTTCTTTGAGGGATATTGCCATGGGGCATTCGTCGTGCGGCAGAGGGGTGCCATCTGGCCAGAAAAGGCGCCAGCTCACGCACCACTTGTCGCTTCCCAGCTTGGGGCGGTTGCCGGCCAATTCCGCCGCCGCTTCGTTGTAGAAGGTGATGCGGCCGGCGGCGTCCGTGAGGTAGATGGCGGCGGGGAGTAGGTCAACAAGCTCGCGGAGCCGGCGCTCGCTCTCCCGGAGAGCTTCAGCCGCCTGCATGCGCCCGGTTACATCAGCGATCATGCCTACGTAACGGGCCGGACGGCCCTCCTCGTCCAACAGGACATCGGCTCGATTCTCTATCCAGCGAACGTGGCCGTCGGGGCCGAGGGCGCGGTAAAGCACCTCGAAGGGGCGACGGGTCGCGACGGCCGCCTGGACGATCTCGTCAACGCGACTGCGGTCGTCGGCATGGATCACCGCGAGGTAGCCATTTAGTTCGGGCGGATAACGCTTGGCTTCGAACCCGAGAATCTCGTCGACTATCGGACTGCGGATTGATCTGTCCGCCAGGATATCCCACTCCCACGCTCCAGCGCGGGAGCTTCCCTGCTCACCTGCCGTGCACGATGACTGGACGCTAGGTAAGGCTGGTCCTTCTGCTTTGGAGGAAACCTCTGACTGAATCATCTGAATCCCTATAGTGCGATGAGATGATTGAAGAATTGGCGCGAATTACGGTCTCGCATCGAGTTTGTCCTACAACTTTGTGAAGGTGCAATACTGCCGATACGAGCAAGTTTACCGTAGGAAGACGCGCCGAGTGACGTTTAGGTTCAACGGATTCAAGCAAAAGGATACCAGGATCGGCTTCGCGGCCGACCGAGCGTCCCGGAGCCAGCTATTTCTTAGGTGTTGGGGGGGCCATCATCGAGGGGTCGAAGGGCCTTCCGTCCATGGTGGTTTTGTCGGAAACGGTCTCAGCGAACTTGAATTTCCAGCCCTGGGGGGTTTTGACCAGGATATCGCGGGAGACGCCGTCGCTGACCATGTGCATCTTCTTGCCGCCGGGACCGCCGGGCATCAAGCCGTCCGTATGGCTAAGCGCCTTCACCGTAGCAATGTTTCCCTTGAGCTTGAAGCTCTGGACTTTCATGGTGCACTGGTTGATCTTGAATCCGCTCTTGAACATTCCTTCCAGGTGAGCGCGCGCCTGTTCCGCGTTCATCGTCTGCCCGTGTTCCTTCATTTTGAAGCCAGGGGCGGCGGTCGACATCAGCAGCTTCATGTCGCCGTTTTTGAAGGCGATGGCGAGCTTGTTGTAGAGCTTCTGGATGTCCGACTTGGTGTCGGCGGAGGCCGGCGCTACTGCAAAGAACAGAGCTGCTACAGCTAGCGGCAGTATCATTCGTCTTTGTCCCATTCTGGTTCTCTCCTCGTTTGGATTCGCTTCTCTTTCAGGGGTGGTGGATGAATTTCCTCCTGTGGTCTTCAGAATCCAGAACGGAATCAGACGGATCCGTCGGATCGGGCGGATCTTACGTGTCGGACAGTCGGGGTAGACTCTGGGTTGAGCAAGGAGGGGAGTATGGGGGCTTCAAATCGGAGGGAATTCATACGGAAGGCTGCGATGGGGGTGGCTGCGACGAGCCTTGCGGCGGCTCCCGGAGAAGCGGGCGCGCAGGAGCGAGGCGAGCGGCCTAAACAGTCGCCGGATGTAAAGGTGCTGAATCCGCGCGCCCGCGTGCCCGTCGGGCTGATCATCGACGATTCCACCTGCCTGGTAAACCTCGCGCATTTTTGCATTCCTCACTTCGCGGAGGTGTTTCCCGACCGGTATAAGCAGGACTGGCGGAAGCTGCCGCGGGAGATTCCGGATGATTTCGTGCGCAAGTTCGCGGATTGGTGCGGTGAGCAGGGGGTAAAGGGCAAGTACAGCATCGTGCCTTACCCGGCGTGCGTGGGATGGGTGGATCGCGACATTCCCGGATGGTCCAAGAAGGAGCTCGACGAGAGCATAAAGCTCGTACGCACCCGGCTTGCCAGCAACTGGGACTTCCATCCGGAGATGATCACTCATACGTGGGTGATCGACACGAAGACAGGCCGGCCCTACCCGGAGCGCTCCGAGAACTTCATGGAGAACTGGGGCTGGAGCGCCGGGAAGTCGGTGGACGAGCTGACGGACTACCTCGGATACGCGCTGCGGATTCTGCGGAATGTCGAGATTCCGTGCGAAGGGGTCACCACTCCGGGCGGATTCGGGACACGGGCGCGGCCGCAGCTCGCGAAGGCTACGCTGGAGGCCTGCCGAGACGTGTTCAAGGCGGAGATCCCGCACTACTTCCGGGACCTGTTTACCGGCAAGGAGAGCGTAGTGCCGCAGGTCCTTTATGCTTCCGGAATCGGCGGGCCGGACCCGAAGTGTGTGGTCCACGTCATCGGATGCACGGGCGATTGGTTCGGCGGATGGGACGGCCTGGAGCGCGGAACGGTGGACCAATTTATTACGGAGAACCTGCGCGGCGGGCGGATGCCGGAGGTGATCGATCGTGGGGAGCCGGCCATCATGGTTTGCCACTGGCCCGGAATCTACTTCAACGGCGAAGAAGTCGGATTCAACATCTTTAAGGAGGTTGTGCGCCGGCTGCACGCGCGGTACGACAACCTTATCTGGATGAAGAACAGCGAGGTCGCTCGGTACTGGGCGGCGAAGGAGTTGACCCGAATCGAGCGCACGGGCAAGCAGATCACCTTCCACGCACCGTTCGCCTGCCCATCGTTCACGCTGGAGACCGAGGCCACGCGCCGCTACCCGCCAGTGTTTCGTGCCAGCGACCGCAATGAGATCCTGAAGAAAGTAGACGGCCCGCTCAAGCTGGAGCCTGGAACCTGGGCTGGAAAGACTTCGACCATTAGCGTTTGCATAGACCTGCCGAAGGGCGCGTCGCGGCTGGAAGTTTGAGTCGCCGAACACCTGCCGGCGACGGAATCCGCTGCAACGCGTGCGGGAATCCGCTGACGGCTGGCGATCAGGTCTGCCCGGTCTGCGGAATCGGCCCGCACAGCGGTAAGCGATTCTGGCGCATACTTTGGGGCGGGATGCTGCTTAGCACGGTTATTATCCTCATCGTCTGCGCCATCGTGCTTATCTACGCCCCGCGCTATGCCCCTCACCTCTTCCAGCCGGACTCACGGAATTTGATTCCTTGATGGGTGAGACTGTGAATTCCCCTGAATCGGAAAGCGTCGGACCAGTCGGACCAGCCGGACGGATCGGACTTCTGGGTCCCAGGGGGCACAATATCCGGCTAGCAGTTTCCGGGGCGGCCCTGGCGGTGCTGGCGTGGCTCGTTTATGTGGACCTTTTTCAGGGAGTGATTCCTTACATTGGCAAGTCGCTCACAATGTGGGCAGCCGCGGTCGGTGGGGCTTGGGCCGGAGTAGGTCGCGCTCGAAAGTGGCTGTGGTGGGTGGCTATTGCGGCTGTAATCCTCGTGGTCTTCATCGGATTCACTCCGTTCGTGCCGGCAGTGATGAGCGGGATAGTCCACAGCGACCCTCTTGAAAAGGCGCCGGCGGTCGTGATTCTGGCGGCAGGCGTGGATAAGCGCGGAGTCATGAACTCGAACGCGCGGACCCGGCTCGATCGAGGACTGGAGCTGGTTGGCATGGGTTTTGCCCCCCGAATTGTGTTGACCGAGGCGGCCGGACAAACGGCCTCCTGGGCGCCGGTAGTGCGGCGACACCTTCGAGAAATCGGGCTCAACCATCCCATTGATTCGGTCGGCCCGGTGATCAATACGCACGACGAGGCGTTAGTGGTCACGCGGCTCGCGAAGGAAAGGGGCTGGAGTCACGTTTTGTTGGTCACCCACCCGTGGCATATGAGGCGGGCCCGGGCGGCGTTCGCGAAACTAGGCTTGCGGGTTGTATGCGTTCCGTGTGAGAACATGGAGTATGACACGCTTAGCCCCAGGATGGGCCGCGCGCGAATGTATGCGTTTCGAGACTGGATACATGAGAGGCTGGCGCTTGTGGAGTATCGTGTGAAGGGATGGGTCGATTAAGGAGCGTTTCAGTAATCGGTGACCGGTGATCAGTAATCCGAGAAGCGGTAGGTATGGTAGAAGTGCCGGATTCTTGACCGATTCCGGGCTGAATGCGGAATAAGGCTGATACGACGGCCCGTCTCTCAGGGCGGCGCAGATGAGTGCACGTGTTCGGCCGGGTTTTCCGACCCCGCAGCGAGAGAGTACCTCTTCAGTTGGGACCATCCGGTCGGGTTAGGCGATGAAAGAATGGAACGGAGCAGCAGCGTTGGCCTATTCCTCTGCTTTGTGCTGGCCCTGGCGGCGCTTCTCGGCCTGGGCTATTATGCCTACATGTACAGTGGCGGCCTGCACGTTGAGCAGGGAACTAGTATTCAGGACGATTTCGCTCGGGCGGAGCGCTGGCACGACGTTCGAAGATGATGGCAGTGGTCGGCTATTATCACCGAATGTTAACCGCTTCTTAACCCTGCCTTAATCGCAAGTACCTATACTTTCCATGCGTGTCGCCTGGACGCGATGTGAAAGTGAGGGCCCCTCTTGGCTGCGATCTGGTACGACTCCGTTCCCTGCTGCTGCGGCGACGCAGGCTGCCGGCAGCAGATCACCGTAGTTCCCCACCCCGAAACCCACGATCTCGTCGTTCGCGTCAAGCACTCCTCCGGACGGCAAACCCGGATACGCCTGGCGCCGGGATGGGCTCGCGTGCTGGCCTCGCTTCTGCAAGACTGCTCCGAGCAGGTGAAGTACAAACCGGCGAATGCGGCTCAAAACCGTGGTCACCGAGCGGAATCCGCGCCGCGAAACGGAACTAAGCCACACCCTTGCCCCCTCAAGGCGGAATCTCGCGCGAACGTTGATGCGAGACGGACGGCCCGAAGCGTTTAGGTCCACCCCCTAACCCCCGCAAGGGGGAATCCGACACCGTCACGTTCCTCACACTCTTACTGCAAACTGCAAACCGCCGCACACGGATTCCCCCTTGAGGGGGCTAGGGAGTGCCTACCGCGAAAGAGGAATCTGATACCATAATCCTGAATTCCCGTCTATTCACTTCTAATTGGTAAGGCCATGAATGCAATACATCTGAAGATTGGGATCGCTTCGATAATCGTGATTGGCGGAGGCAGCGCAGTAAGTGGAATCCAGGATGCTACGCCGCAGCTCATTCCGCGACCGGGACTATATAAACCGCTCACGGAGCCGCCCTGCTCCTACTGCTCCACGCAAAACCGCAAGGGCTTCGTCAAGCCCAATGACCGCGTTCTCGCCTGGCTGCGCGCGGCCCACAACGGCGGCGCATTCCCTATTCGGCACTTTATCGCTGCCCCACGGGTGATAAACGATACCTACGGCCTGTTCTTCTATGACCCGGACGGCGGATATGTTGCTGCCTATGAGAAGGACTACGGCTACGAGTTCTACGGCTGGCGCGGCGGCGTGATGGTGGTTCGCGGCAAAGACGGCACACTGTGGTCCGCCCTCAGCGGAGTGGCTTTCACCGGGCCGCTGAAGGGGAAGAAGCTGACGCGGATTCCGAGCCTCGTCACCGATTGGGGGCACTGGCTAATGCTGCACCCGGAATCCACCGCCTACGACATGTATGACGGCAAGAAATACCCCATGGGAGAGATGCCAGAAGAGATGAGCCGCCTCGCGAAGCTCTCCATGGGCAGCCCGGATTCCAGGCGAATGCTCGCGGACCCCGTGCTGGGCGTCGAATCCGGAGGCGCGTTCAAGGCCTATCCGTTGAGTATGAGCTCCGAGCGGGCCTGCTACACAGATTCCGTCGGCGGCAAGGATATTGCCGTCCTGTGGTACGGCCCGACGCGCACCGCCACCGCGTACAGCACGGAACTGGAAGGCAACAAGCTGACGCTCTACGCGGACGACATCTCGCCGGACACCGCCCCGTTCAAGGATAAAGAGACCGGGACTCGCTGGACCATTGCCGGCCGCGGAGTCGATGGCCCGCACAAAGGCAAGGAGCTGGCCTGGGTCGACAGCATCCAGTGCCGCTGGTACGCTTGGGCCGCCGAGCACCCCAACACGCAGATCTATGCGCCTCCGAAGTAACTTTCCTTTCGGCGTGCTGCTGGTTTGTCAGTCAGTCTCAGGGGCCCTTGCAGCCGGAGACCCGCCATTCCGCGCAGCTCTCATCTCCGGACGACTGGCCAATACCGCCCACCTCAAGCAGCTCAAGCGACAGGGTTACAACGCCGTCGCGCTGGAAGTCGTTCGTGGAGCGCCAACAAAAGGACTGACCGAGCAGGCGAACAGAATCCGCAGAGCCGGATTCCGACTCTACTACTGGATCGAGGTCGGCCGCTGCGAAGAACTGGCCGACGCGCACCCGGAATGGATGGCCAGCCTCCAGGGCCACCCGGAATGGCGACGCCACTTCCCGACCTTCCCACAGCCGGCCGACGGCGAGGTCGTCAAGAACTATCCGTGGGTCCCGGTTTTCTACAAAGAGGCTTTCGACGCCCATCTACAGCGCATCAAGTCGTTCACTCGCACAATGCCGAAGCCGGACGGGATCTTTCTCAACGATCTACAGGCAGCGCCCTCGGCCTGCGGCTGTGGCAACACCCTCTGCCGCTGGACCACCGACTATGGCCCGATCAAAACCGCCACCCTGCTTGGCCCCGATGCCGCGGCAAAGTTCGTATCGGAAGTTCGAAAACTGGCGCCCACCACGGAAGTGATTCCAGTCTGGACCACGGAATGCCAGGAGCACGAAATGCCGAAAGGCAAGGCCTGCGACGGTGTCTCCTGCTTCACCGGAATCTGCTGGTATGACTTCACGAAGCAGCTAATGCCGCTCGCCGTGGAATCTAAGCGCATCGGCGCCCTGCTCGCGTACAAAAGCCTGGGCCAGAATCCGGAGTGGATCGACTCCGCCATCCGCTCGTTCCAAAAGATGCCCCCGTTGCGAAACGGCGCACCTATTCCCGCAAATCGGATTCTCCCCATCCTGCAAGGCTGGAACGCAACTCCCGCCGAGCGCGCAGACCAGATTCGCCGCGCCCGCGAAGCTGGAACCACAGGCTACATAATGGCCCTCACCCCCATAGACCAATCCTGGAAACCCCGACTCCAGAAGGTCCAACCACCATCCCCATCCCGATCGTAATCGTACTCGTAATCGTCTTCGGTCGTTTGTCGTCTGATATGCCGGATGAGTACGCACAAATTAACGCCCTGCTGCCACCGGCAGCAGGGCGTATTGCGATGAACGCCGGTATAGAGGTCAGCCGACCTGTACTTGTACACGCCTCGGCTTTGCCTGCTCGGCCTTGGGCAGCCGCAGCGTTAACACGCCATTCTTGAGCTCGGCGGAAATCTTCGCGATATCTACCGAATCGGAGAGCTCGAACTGCCGGAAGTAGTTGAACAGCTCAAACTCACGGTAGACCGGCGGCGCCGGATGCGGCTGGCGGGCGCGTCCCTGAATGGTCAGCACTCCGTCCTTCACCTCGATATCCAGCCCGTCCTTCGATACGCCGGGCAGGTCGGCCACCACCGTCAAGCCCTCGCCCGTCTCAAATATGTCAACCGGCGGGCGCACATAGCGCTCCTGCTCGCGAGTGCCCTCCTGGCCCACTGGCTGAGACGCGGATTCCGTCCGCGCTACGGTCTTCTCTGCCATTGCCTCCTCCTTTACTCCACCGCTACCCGAATTTGCCGCGGCTTGGCCGTCTCCGACTTTGGCATCATGATGGTCAACAAGCCATCGACATATCGGGCGCTGACGACATTAGAATCCACGTCCACCGGAAGATCGATTGTCCGAATAAACTTGCCTGCCGCGCGCTCGCAGCGATGAAACGCCTCCGCGTCGATTCCCTGCGGCGCCGCCTTCTCCCCGGCGACCGTGAGCGTGTTGCGCACTACCGTAAGATTTAGGTTCTCCGGATCGATTCCGGGCGCCAATGCCTCCACGTAAAGATTGTCCGCATCCTCGTAGAGATTGGTGAGCGGGTAAGCGCGCGCCCCGCGCCCCGGCAAGAACGCAGCCTGCGCTCCTCCAGACGGCCTGTCCGCCACCACCCGGTCCAGCTCACGCTGAATCCTGGCAATCTCCTGAAACGGGTCCCAAACGGGCATCTGTTCCCTCCTGAATGCTAGTATTGGAGTAATCCCGCGCTGTATTATGCTGCCTCTGCCGCCGCTTTCGCCGCCGGCCGAACGCTCAGTTCGCTGTTCTCCACGTCCACCTGGATCACGGATCCATCTTCGATCTCGCCCGCGATGAGGGCGCGGCCAATCTTGGTCTCCAACGTTCGTTGAATCAGGCGCTTCAACGGCCGCGCGCCGTATACCGGATCGTAGCCCGCCTCAGCGAGGTACGTCACCGCAGAATCCGTCAATTCCAGCTCTATGTTTCGGTCTCGCAGCCGCGCGCGCAATTGGTCCACCTGGAGTTCTACTATTTTACTTAACTGCTGCATGCTCAGCGGCTTGAAGAGCACGATCTCGTCGATCCGGTTCAGGAACTCCGGACGCGTGACAGCGCGCAGCTCATCCATGACGCGCGCCTCCGCGGATTCCGTAATTTCGCCATCCTGCGTAACGCCCGTCAGCAAATAGTGCGAGCCGACGTTCGACGTCAGGATAATGACGACGTTCTTGAAGTCGACGGTCCTGCCCTGTGCATCCGTCAGCCGTCCGTCATCCAGAATCTGGAGCATCACATTGATCACGTCTGGATGGGCTTTCTCAAACTCGTCGAAGAGTATCACCGCATAGGGATGCCGTCGCACAGCCTCGGTTAGCTGTCCGCCCTCTTCGTAACCGATGTAACCCGGTGGCGCCCCCATCAGCCGCGACACGGTGTGCCGCTCCTGGTACTCAGATAGGTCGATCCGAATCATCGAATCCTCGGAATCGAACAGCGCCTCCGCGAGCGCTCGGGCAAGCTCGGTCTTACCAACCCCGGTCGGGCCCAGGAAAATAAAGCTTCCGATGGGGCGGCGAGGATCTTTGATTCCTGCGCGAGCTCGGATAATCGCATCCGCCACCGCCTGCACTGCTTCATCCTGGCCGACCACCCGCTTGTGCAGGATCTCGTCCAGGTGCAGCAGTTTCTCTCGCTCGCCCTCCACCAGCCGCGTGACCGGAATCCCCGTCCACTTGCTGACGATCTCCGCGATCTCTTCTTCGGTTACTTCCTCGCGAAGTAGCCGCGCGCCGCCGCTGTGCGTCTTCTGAAGCTGCTCCTCCTCCGCGGCAAGCTGTTTCTCAAGCATGGGTAACCGACCATAGCGCAGTTCGGCAGCCTTGTTGAGGTCGTAGTCGCGCTCGGCGAGCTCGATCTCGTGGCGCGCCTGCTCCAACTGATCTCGCAGCTCCTGCACCTTCTTGATTGCGTGCTTTTCCGATTCCCATTGGGCGCGCATGGCATTCGCGCGCTCCTTCAGGTCGGCGAGCTCTTTCTGGAGAGCTTCCAATCGCTCCTTGCTGGCCTTGTCGCGCTCCTTCTTGAGGGCCTGCTCCTCGATTTCCAGCCGCATGGCCGCGCGCGTTATCTCATCCAGCTCGGCGGGCATCGACTCGATCTCCGATCGGATCATCCCGCCCGCTTGATCCACCACGTCGATCGCCTTATCGGGCAGGAACCGGTCAGAAATGTACCGGTTGGAAAGAACTGCGGCGGCGACCAGAGCGTTGTCCTGAATCCGGACTCCGTGGTGCGTCTCGAACCGCTCCCTGAGACCGCGCAAAATGGAGACAGTGTCCTCAACCGTGGGAGGCTCGACAAGGACCGGCTGGAATCGGCGCTCCAGGGCGGCATCCTTCTCGATGTGCTTGCGGTATTCATCCAGCGTGGTGGCGCCAATGCAATGGAGCTCCCCGCGCGCAAGCATGGGCTTCAGCATATTGCCCGCGTCCATTGAGCCTTCCGCTTTACCAGCGCCTACTATGGTGTGAAGCTCATCGATGAAAAGGAGAACGCGGCCCTCGGCCTGCTTGATCTCGTTGAGAACCGCTTTCAGCCGTTCCTCGAACTCCCCCCGGAACTTGGCGCCGGCGATCAACGATCCCATATCGAGTGCGAAGACGGTCTTTTCGCGAAGTCCCTCCGGTACATCGCCGCGGACGATCCGCTGCGCCAGTCCTTCTACGATTGCGGTCTTCCCGACTCCGGGCTCACCGATGAGGACCGGGTTGTTCTTGGTTTTTCGAAGCAGTACACGAATAACGCGGCGAATCTCGGCGTCGCGCCCAATCACCGGGTCCAGCTTATTCCGGCGGGCTTCGTCTACCAGGTCGCGACCATAGCGAGTGAGGGCCTCATACGTAGCCTCTGGTGTGGCGCTCGTTACGCGCTGGTTGCCCCGGACAGCAGTTAACGCTTGAAGATACGCATCCCGCGTGATTCCGAAATCCTTGAAGGCGCGTCCCGCCGAGGTGCGTGTGCCCTCGTCCAGCATGGCGAGGACGATGTGCTCGACGCTGACATACTCGTCCTTGAGCCTCTTCGCCTCCTCTTCCGCCTGAACAAGGAGCTGGTTGAGTCGCTGGGTGACGTAGACCTTCCCCGGCTCCGCCCCCGGACCGCCCAATTTGGGCCGCTTCTCCAGCTCCTCTTCGATGCGCTTCCGGAGCTCATCAACCGGCGCTTCCATTCGCGCGAGCAGACGCGGCAAAAGGCCGCCTTCCTGGTTCAACAGGGCGAGCAATAGGTGCTCCCCGTCTATCTCCACATGCCCATGATTAACCGCAATGCTCTGCGCCTGCCCCAGGGCCTCCTGCGATTTTTCAGTCAGCTTGTTCAGGTCCATAGTATTAACTCCGGGATTTCAGGCGTTCGGGCAATCCGGTCCTGAAGTAATAACCCCCAGGGTGCAAGTTGGAGCCGATTTACCAACACGAATACGAAACGAAAAACTTCGTGTTTGCACCCCGTCTCATTGTACCAAAATCATCAGATTGCTTGAGTGTCATATTATCAAGTAACAATCCTATTTACGCCCTACATCGACCAGATGTTTCCGGTTTCGTCGGTTCCGCGGATCGTAAAAGCGGGAAGAATTGTCCCAGGAGGACTCGTGGGTGTTTACGGGGACCGGCTGATTGTTTGATGGTGCGGTAGCTGGTCAGGGCAAAGGCTCAATACTAACTGGGCCCCCATCGACGATGTCCATGCTTAGGCGGAATCCGCGTAGCAAAGCCATTCCCAAGAGAGGATCGACATCTACGATGGTTCCTAGCACCGTTAGCCATTGCCCGTCCCAGTACACCTCGACTCGGTGAAGGTCGAGATCGGACATCGATCCATCGGCCAGCGTGTATTGCCGGGAGTGGTCGAACTGGGTGGCAAGACGTGCCGCGTCCTGCGGACGGAGAGTAAGGTAATCCGTGAATCCGGTATCAAGCACAGCCTCGTGGGTGATATCGAGGCCCGAGGCGGCTCGAAATCGAATCTTAATAAGGGCCTCATTGAGGGGCGTGACGGTGCCCCGAATCACGGATTAGTCGACCGCAGCTTGCCTCCAATCCGTCCGCCGGTTGGGAGGCCTATACGCATGCCGAATATTGGTGCCCCGGGAAAGGTCGCCTGCGCCCGCCCCGATGCGGCGAGCTGGTCCTTATCCATAACGTATTCGCCGGTTTCCGTGTTGATCAATAGGTACTTGCCGAAGTTGCCAGCTTCAACATGTTGCCGCAACTGGTTCTCGTAGATGGATTTTCCGCGCGAAACGATTTCGGCGGCGCTCATCGTTGGGTGTGGCATCGCTAAGCTCCTTGCGTGACCGGTAATTCCAATTATACTACGTGGCTTGAAACCCTCCCGGCATGGCTTCATTGGCGAGTGTGCGGAAATGAAGTCGAAGTTTCAGGCGGTCAGAGGAACGCTAGCACGCGGTCAGTGATTTCCGAAGTGCCTAACGGCGTATCGCCGAGGGCGGCGATGTCGGAGGTGCGGTGGCCGGCGGCGAGGGTGGATTCTACGGCTTTCTCAATGTCCTGGGCCGCCTGTTCCTGGCCTAGTGAGTAGCGGAGCAGCAAGGCGGTAGAGAGGATGGTCGCGAGCGGATTCGCGAGCTGCTTGCCGGCGATATCGGGCGCGGAGCCGTGGATGGGCTCATAGAGACCTTTCGTCCCTTCTCCTAGACTCGCGGATGGAAGCATTCCCAGACTCCCGGTGAGCATAGCTGCCTCGTCACTCAGTATGTCGCCGAACAGGTTTTCGGTGACGATCACGTCGAACTGGCGCGGATTCCGCACGAGCTGCATCGCGCAGTTATCCACCAGCATGTGAGACAGTTCCACATCCGAATACTGCGCTCCGATCCTTGTAACTGTCTCCCGCCAAAGACGCGAAGTCTCCAGAACGTTAGCCTTATCCACCGAGCAAAGTCGTTTCACGCGTCCCTGGGCGGCGCGGAATCCGACATGGGCTATACGCTCGACCTCGGAAACAGAGTACCGGCAAGTGTCCACCGCGCTAAGGCCGTCTTCAGAACGTCCCTTCGGTTCCCCAAAGTAGATTCCACCCGTCAGCTCTCGCACGACGAGGATATCCAGCCCATCGCCGATGAGGTCTTCCCGAAGCGACGACGACCGAGCAAGAGCTGGATACAGACGAGCCGGACGGAGGTTGGCAAACAAACCGAGGTGCTTGCGCAGGGGCAAGAGAGCTCCAACCTCCGGCCGCAGGGATGGAGGTTGTACGGAATCCCACTTCGGTCCCCCAACAGCGCCCAGCAGCACGGCATCCGCCCGCCGGCACAACTCCAGCGTCTCCGGCGGCAGTGGATCCCCGGTCGCGTCATAAGCGCACCCGCCTACCAGCGCCTCTTCAAACTGAATCCGTATTCCGTGCTTCTCCGCGGCCGCTTTCAGCACCCGAACAGCCCGAGGCACAATCTCAGGCCCGATTCCGTCACCAGGGAGGACTGCTATCATATGCATGGCAACTCTGATTCCAATGTAAAATGCAAAATTAACAATGCAAAGATACCAATAAATACCGTCACCGCCAGTCACGGATTCCCCGTTGAGGGGGTTAGAGGGTGCATTTTGCCTTTTGCATTGCTAACTTTGCATTTTACATTTCAATCTACTCCAGCTCCCTCCGAACCAACTTCAAAAATCCCCGGAATCCCCTGGCTGTCCAGAACGATTCCGAGACCGGATTCGCCTCCGCCACGAATAGCTCGATGGCCGTCGCGCCTTTGCGACTAAACCACTCGAGAAGCCGATCTACGAGCGCGCTGCCAATTCCCTGCCGGCGGTGGCATTCGCGGACGGCGAGGTCGGAAATGAAGCCGTACTTGCCGATGGGGTAGAGCGGCTTGCGGGAGTGCATCTCGCCGAGGACGTAGCCAATGATCTCGCCTTGAGCTTCCGCCACGAAAATAGTCGCGTCTCGTGAGCGAAGCGTGGAGAGGAAGTGCTGCTCGAATTCCTTGACTGCGGCGGGCTGAAAACGGAATCGGGGATCGCGCTCGCGGTGATACTGCATCATCTCCTGCCACAACGCGGAGACGGCCGCAACTTCCTGCTTGCGCGCTTCCCTGATCTCGAACGCGGGCAGTCCATCCGCGGGCCGATGGCCAATGAGGAGGGAGCCGGCCACCTACTCGGTCAAGGTTCCGGCCGGGTTGGGAACAAGCGCACGTGCCACCGCCATTCCTGGAACTTCGTCGTAATCCGGGAGGCGGTCGGTCCGCGCCACCCAGCGCTCCAGCTCACGCAGGTCGAAGTAGTTCCCCCCCACGACGTTCCGAAGCTCCCGCGCGGTCATTTCCGGATGAGCCACAACGCCGATCCGGCGGCCGCGGCTGCGTACGGATTCGAGCGCCCTTTCAAAGTCCCCGTCGCCGCTCATGAGGATACA
Source organism: Chthonomonadales bacterium (assembly GCA_046715155.1). Taxonomy (GTDB): domain Bacteria; phylum Armatimonadota; class Chthonomonadetes; order Chthonomonadales; family CAJBBX01; genus JBKJZI01. Next base: position 30,792 of record JBKJZI010000135.1, read on the forward strand.
GGTGTCATAGAGGGTTATCGTATTCAGCATGTCGATCACCAGTTCGATGTCAAGGTTTGCCTTCTCGACGATCTCGCCGGTGGCATCGTCGACCATCTGCTTAATGGCCTTCGTGCGGACGGTAAAGCCGGAATAGATGAGGTACTCGTGGAACGCGCCGTCCCTACCCTTTGTCTGCAGGTCAGCCCCCGTGTAATAGTACGCTTCGCTGATTACGTTGCCGGACTCCCGTCCAAAGTGGTTGAGGACCTTGCGAAAGTCGATGAACCATCCAAGCTTTTTCTGCGCGTAATACATATTCGCGCCGTCAACAAAAATCGAGACGCGCTCCATTTTAACTCCAAGGTGTAGGGTATCGGGCATTGGCTAATTTGAAACAGGATATAGGTCCGAAGTGATTTGTGCTCACCCGATACCCGATACCCGATACCCGATACCCTGTTTCCAGCTCTGTCTGCGAGATTCGTATTCGGTGATTGCGCCGGCATGCTGAAGCGTCAGGTCGATATCGTCCAGGCCGTTGAGCATGCAGTAGCGGCGGAAAGGATCGACTTCGAACGACGCGCGGAATCCGGCGTCATCATAAACCGCCTGTGCCTCTAGGTCTACGGTGAGCTGCCACCCGTTTCCTGCCTTCGAACGGGAAAAAACCTCACGCATTTCGTTTTCGGTCAGGCGCACCGGCAAGAGTCCGTTCTTGAAGCAGTTATTGTCGAAGATGTCAGCGTAAGAAGGCGCCAGGATGGCGCGGAATCCGTAGTCCATCAATGCCCAGGGCGCGTGCTCTCGCGAGGAGCCGCTGCCGAAGTTCTTACCTGCGGCGAGGATCGTCGCGCCCTGGTATGCGGGATCATTCAGCTCAAACTCCGGATTCGGCGACCCATCCTCCCGGAATCGCCAGTCGAAGAATAAGAACTCCCCAAACCCCGTCCTCTCCACGCGCTTGAGGAACTGCTTCGGAATTACCTGGTCCGTATCCACGTTCGCCCGGTCCAGCCTCGCCACGATTCCGGTGTGTTTGATAAAGGGTGCCACTTAGACCTCGTCGCGAAATCGAATCCGCAGTTGTTCGCCGAACTCGAAACATACCTCAAGCTGATCCAAGATGTCTCTGCCAAGCAGGTATCTATTCCCGAGCGCCGCAACGTCGACACGAAACGTTCGATCAGCGAGCGAAAGAATTCCAGTCCACGTCTTTACAAGAACTAGGCCTTCATTCGGTAAGCGCAGGTAGCTCCAATCTGGTGCCGCGACAATCTCATTGCCAACGGCTTCCGGAATCAGCAGTCCGGATTCAAATCCAGTATCAACATAGGCGAAGTCGATGAGGTCCCATGTACCGATAGTGAGGGCGAATTCGACGAAAGGGAATTTCGCAGGATCGGCCATTATCGATGGAATTCATAGCCGGGAAACTCCGCCAGCTTGCGCTTTGAGAAGTTACCGGCACCGAACTCTTGCCGGGCAGCCCAGCCTAATTCACTCGCCGTGTCCTTGATGATGACCCGGCCGTCCACGGCGATAGCTATCCACTTGCCGTAATGCGATTCCAGGTATTGCTTCCCATATGTTTCGTATAGGTAGTCGTCGCGCTCTTGAATTCTCTTGAAGAGGTCTTGGAACTCGGGAGCATCGTCCGGCACACCTGCCTCGATGAGTCGCCGGTTTTCCTTCCCCGCCTCTTCGCCGGTTATCCAGTTTTGCTTCTGATCCAGACTCATTTCTTCCAGTTCCTTACATCCACCAGGTGGCCGGCTATGGCAGCGGCGGCAGCCATTTCTGGGCTCACCAGGTGGGTGCGGCCCCCTTTGCCCTGGCGTCCCTCGAAGTTGCGGTTGGAAGTGGAGGCGCAGCGCTCGCCGGGAAGGAGAATGTCCGGATTCATGCCGAGACACATCGAGCAGCCGGCCTCACGCCAGTCGAACCCGGCGTCCATGAAGATTCGGTCCAGCCCTTCCTTCTCCGCTTGCGCCTTGACCAGCCCGGAGCCGGGAACCACCATCGCGTGGACCGTCGACGCGACCTTTTGCCCCGCGGCGATG
>JBKJZI010000136.1:0-6656 GCA_046715155.1 Chthonomonadales bacterium
TGAACACCCGAACACCTGAACACCTGGAGATGTGGTATGCCGAGGAAGAAGACTGAGGTAGAAGAAACGGCGGCGGCGGAGACCGGGGTGGCTGAAGCCGCTAAGGCGGACGCGGTAGAGGAATCCAAGCCGGATTCGGCCGTCGCTGAGCAGGCGGAGGCTCCTGAGCCTTCCGCGGAAACTGCTGTTCGTGCTGAGAAGCCGAAGAAGGCGCCGGCCCGCAAGGCTAAGGCTGAACCGGCTGCGGCTCGGAAGACTCGGGCTCCTCGCCCTCCCGCCGAATCCGCGGAATCCGGCGCGCGCGCGCGGCGTAAGGTGCGACAGGGACGCGTGGTGAGTGACAAGATGACGCAGACCGTGGTCATCGCCATCGATACCGCGTTCCGACACCCGCTCTACGGCAAGACCATCCGCCGGACGACCAAGTTCAAAGCGCACGACCAGAATGAGGAGTGTGGAGTCGGCGACCTCGTCGAGATCATGGAAACTCGGCCGATCTCGAAAGAGAAGCGGTGGCGGGTTGTGAGGATTGTTGAGAAGGCCAAGTAGCCTTTCCTAATCCTAATCCTAGGATTAGGATTAGGATTGGTCGGCCGGTAAGGGGAGACCGGATGATTCAGTCATACACCCGCCTGAGGGCGGCGGATAATAGCGGGGCTCGGGAGATTATGTGCATTCGCGTGCTAAAGGGCTCCAACAGCCAGGACGCGCGCGTGGGCGATGTTATCGTGGCGGTTGTTAAGTCGGCGACGCCCGGGCAGCAGGTGAAAAAGAGCGAGGTTGTCAAGTGCGTGATCGTGCGCACCAAGCAGCCGATCCGGCGCGCGGATGGTTCGGTGCTTCGATTCGACGAGAACGCGGCCGTGGTGATCAATAACGCGATGGAGCCTCGCGGGACTCGTGTATTCGGCCCCGTAGCCCGCGAGCTGCGTGATAAGAACTTTATGCGGATCATTTCGCTCGCTCCGGAGGTGCTGTAATGGCTACAGGCAAGCAGAAGCCGGGCGAGTACGAGGCGAAGCTGCGGATCAAGAAGGGCGACCAGGTGATGGTGATCGCCGGCAAGGACAAGGGAAAGACCGGCAAGATCATTCGCGCGATGCCGAAGGTTAACAAGGTGCTCGTGGAGGGAATAAACCTCCTCACCAAGCATCAGAAGGCGCGGCAGTCCGGCCGCCCCGGCGCGCAATCGGTGCAGGAGGGCGGGCGCATAACCAAGCCATCTCCGCTCTTCGTGCCCAAGGTGATGCTCGTCTGCCCGAACTGTCATCTTCCCACCCGTGTCGGCTACGAATACACGGAAGGGGAAGGAAAGCTTTCATCGCGCAAGTATCGGGTGTGTAAGCATCCGGAGTGTAAGAAGCGGATTGATTAGGATTATCAATTATCAATTATCAGTTATCAATTACCAATGGCCTTGAACTCGATGATAATTGATAATTGATAACTGATAATTCTGGAGTTTACGATGGCCCGATTAAAAGAGACTTACCGGTCGCAGGTGGCGCCGAATTTGCAGAAGCAGTTCAATTATCAGAACGTGATGCAGATTCCGCGGGTGGAGAAGATCATCGTCAACATGGGCGTGGGGCAGGCGGGGCAGACCGGCGGCGACGCCAAGCTGCTGGACAATGCCATCCGCGATATGGGAATCATCACCGGCCAGAAGCCGGCGGTGACGCGCGCCCGTAAATCGATCTCCAACTTCAAAATCAGGCAAGGCAACCGCGTAGGGTGCAAGGTGACGCTGCGGGGACAGATGATGTATGAGTTCCTGGACCGGCTGGTAAGCACGGCGCTGCCCCGCGTGCGTGACTTTCAGGGCATCAACCCTAACTCCTTTGACGGCCGCGGCAATTTCGCGATGGGAGTGCGGGAGCAGCTCATCTTCCCGGAGATCGAATACGATAAGATCGACAAGGTGCGAGGAATGGATATCATCATCTGCACCTCCGCCCGGTCCGACGAGGAAGCCCGGGCGCTGCTGCAGGCCATGGGAATGCCGTTCCGGCAGAAGTAGGGTGTTTGGGGTGTAGGGTGTAGGGTGTGTAGGGGCGGCCCTGTGGGGTCGCCCCGAACAAGGTTTGATGCCTGATACAGGTCCCATTGGGTTCGGCGAGGGCCGGTCCTTTCAATACATGGCGGTAGAGGGGTCTGAATGAAAAAGTACGGGATAGAGGCGATCCGCAACGTCGGGCTGTTCGGCCACCAGGGGTCGGGGAAGACCTCGTTGGCCGAGGCGATGCTCTTTACGTCCGGCGCGATTGATCGCCTTGGCCGCACCGACGACGGAACGGCGACTACGGACTTCGACGCCGAGGAATCGAAGCGGCACATCAGCATCAATGCGGGCCTCGCTCCCTGCGAATGGCAGGGCAAAAAGATCAACGTAATCGACGTGCCGGGATACCTCGACTTCCAGGGCGAAGTTCGCAGTGCAATGCGCGTGGTAGACGCTGCCATCCTGGTGACTCCGGCGCAGAACGAGCTGGAAGTCGGGTTCGAGTTCGCGTGGGACATCGCCGCAATAGGGAATTGCCCGCGCGCGGTCTTCGTGTCCAAGATGGACCGGGAGAACGCCGACTTCTTCGCGGTGGTCGAGCGGCTGCGGGCGGCGTATGGGAATGCAATCGCGCCAGTGCAGATTCCGATCGGGCAGGCGGATTCGTTTAATGGAGTGGTTGACCTCATCCACATGCGCGCGGTTACGGGCGTGGGTAAGGAGTTCAAGGAGATTCCAGTCCCGGATGACCTGAAGGAGACCGCCGAGCGCTACCGCGCGATGCTGGTGGAATCCGCGGCCGAAGGGGATGATGCGCTCCTTGAGAAGTATCTGGAGACGGAAACGCTGACGGAAGAAGAGGTTGTTCACGGGCTGCACGAGGGGATCGATGCCGGCCGCGTTGTTCCTATCGTCTGCGGTTCATCGAGCAAGAATCTGGGCGCCGGCGCGCTGATGAACCTTATCGCCGAGGCGTTTCCCAATCCGACCGAACTTGGAGAGGCGACCGGGAAGACGGCGGACGGACAACAGGCAACTCGCAAGGCGTCGGAATCCGAGCCGTTCAGCTCGCTGGTGTTCAAGACGCTTGCGGATCCGTTTGTAGGGCAGTTGACTTACTTTCGGGTCTATTCCGGAGTCATTCGTTCCGACTCGCACGTCCGGAACTCGAGCACGGGCAAGGATGAGCGGATCGGGCAGCTCTACTTTGCGCGGGGGAAGAATCAGGAGGCCACGCCGGAAATCGGCGCGGGGGATATCGGCGCGGTGGCCAAGCTGGCCAACACGCATACCGGCGAAACGCTGTGCGACCCGAGCAAACCCATCATCCTGGATTATCCGGAGTTTCCGAACCCGATTTTCGAGGTCGCAATCGTGGCCAAATCGAAGGTGGACGAGGACAAGATGGGCCCGGCACTGCAGCGAGTTATGTCGGAGGACCCGGCATTCCGGTATCGACGCGATCCGTCGACCTTGCAGACCGTGATGAGCGGGATGGGCGAGACTCACCTGAACATCGTGGTGGAGAAGCTGAAGAAGTTCGGCGCGAACGTGGACACGATTCCGGTGAAGGTGCCTTTCCGCGAGACGATTCTGTCGCACGCGGAGGGCCAGGGGAAGCATAAGAAGCAGACCGGCGGGCGCGGCCAGTATGGGGACTGCTCGATCAAGCTCGATCCGCTGCCGCGAGGCGAGGGGTTCCAGTTCGTAGACCAGATCGTCGGCGGTTCGATTCCGCGGCAATACATACCGGCGGTGGAGAAGGGCGTAGTGGAAGCCATGTCCACGGGAGTACTCGCCGGCAATCCGGTCGTAGATGTTAAGTGCACCGTCTACGACGGGTCGTATCCCGACGTGGACTCGTCCGAACAGGCGTTCCGGATGGCGGGCATTCTGGCGTTTAACAACGTCGCCGCGAAGGCGAGCCCGGTTATACTGGAGCCCATGGTCGTCGTGTCGGTCACGGTGCCCGAAGGCATGATGGGCGACGTGATGGGAGACTTATCCGGCAAGCGCGGCCGCATCATCGGAACGGAGCCTGCCGCGAAGGGAAAGACAACGATTAGAGCGACGGTGCCGCAATCGGAGATGATGCGGTACGCTATTGACCTGCGCTCCATCACGCGCGGACGAGGCACTTTCGAGGTGGAACCCTCTCATTATGAAGAGGTCCCTGCACACATCGCACAGGGAATTATCGCGGAGTATCAAAAGCACAGAGAAGAAGCGCATCACTAGGTGTAGGGTGTAGGGTGTAGGGTCAAACCCGCACGCGAGCCTAATCCGTACGCCAACGAGCAACGTTACCGGCCGGAGGCGGCAGGGACGGTTCCGGCTTATAGGACTTTTCCTGTACCCTGAACCCTCAACCCTGTACCCTCAAGCTTCGGGTCCCGACGAAGGAGACAAGTTTGGCTAAGAAGAGTATGATCAACAAGCAGAAGCGGACGCCGAAGTTCGCCGTGCGCGGGTACACCCGCTGCAACATCTGCGGGCGTCCGCGGGCCGTATTTCGCAAGTACGGAATCTGTCGAATCTGCTTCCGAGAGCAGGCGCACCGGGGGCTTCTTCCCGGCGTGACCAAGTCGAGCTGGTAGGAGGCAACAAATGGCATACACAACAGACCCGATTGCGGACCTCCTGACCCGCATTCGGAATGCGAATAACGCATATCACGATTCGCTTGAGATCTCCGGCAGCAAGATCAAGGTGGAGGTCGTCCGAATCCTGCAGGATGAAGGCTTCATCAAGGGATACGAAGTCATCAAGGATCCGAAGCAGGACCGGATCAAGGTCAGTCTCAAGTACGGGCCACGGCGCGAGCGCGTCATCACCAATCTCAAGCGCGTGAGTAAGCCGGGGCTGCGAGTCTATACCGGCCACGAGACCCTTCCCCGCGTTCTGCGCGGCCTGGGGATTGCCATCGTCACCACGTCGCAGGGCGTCATGACCGCGAAAGAAGCGCGCCGCCGCGGAATCGGGGGCGAGGTGCTGTGTCACGTATGGTAGTGCGTATTTCGTATTGCGTACCGATTTAGACCGCTCAGTACGCAATACGATATACGCAATAGTAGGAGCAGACTATGTCACGAATTGGCAAGCGCCCGATTGAGCTTCCTAAGGGCGTTGAGATAACTGTGGGCGAGGGCGGCGAGGTCACGGTGAAGGGGCCGAAGGGCACGCTCACGACTCGCTTTAACCCCAACATGATCATCGCGATGGAGGACGGGACACTTAATGTGGGCCGTCCGAGTGAGAGCAAAGAGCACCGCTCGCTTCATGGTCTGACGCGTACCCTCCTGGCGAATATGGTCGAGGGCGTTTCTAAGGGGTATGAGAAGATCCTGGAGGTGCACGGCGTCGGATTCCGTACGGGGACCGCGGGGAAGAACCTTACGCTTTCCGTGGGTTATTCGCACGGCGTGGAACTGGCTCCCCCGCCCGGAATCGAGTTCGAGGCCGGAGTCGACCAGCAGTCCCGTATTCCGTTCCTGATCGTGCGCGGAATCGACAAGCAGCTCGTAGGGCAGACCGCGGCGCAAATCCGCAAGATTCGCAAGCCGGAGCCCTATAAGGGCAAGGGAATCCGCTATCGAGGCGAGCAGGTCCGCCGGAAGGCGGGCAAGAGCGCGAAGGCGGGCGCTAAGAAGTAGAGCGTAAGAGTGGAAGAGTGGAAGAGTGGAAGACCCAGGTTACTACATCTTCCACTCTTCCACTCTTACGCTCTCGGGAACAGGCGGATAGGTATAATAGGGTTTCGTGCCAGGTAAAGCTGGACTTTGCCGGTAGGTCGGAAATCTATCGGCGCGAGGGGATGGGATGAACGAGAAGATTCGGCTGCGCGAGAAGAGGCACCGCCGCGTGCGGGCCAAGGTGAACGGAAGCGCGGATAGGCCGCGCCTGAATGTGTTCCGCAGTGTTAACCATATCTATGCACAGGTGATTGACGATGACGCCGGCCACACGCTGGCCGCGGCCTCATCTCTGGATGCCTCCCTGCGCAAGGGCAGCAAGGGCGGCAATATTCAGGGCGCCAAGGAAGTCGGCGCTCTCATCGCCCAGCGCGCGAAAGACAAGGGTATTACCAAAGTGGTCTTCGACCGCGGGGGCTACCTCTATCATGGCCGCATAAAGAACCTGGCGGATGCCGCGCGGGAAGCCGGGCTTGAGTTCTAGGGTACAGGGTACAGGGTACAGCCCCGATGTAGATACCTGAACCCTGAACCCTGTACCCTGTACCCTAAGGAGTAGTGAATTGCCGAAAATCAATGCGGACCTGCTGAATCTGGAAGAGCGCGTAGTCCGTACGAATAAAGTCCAGAAGACGCATAAGGGCGGACGGACCATGAGCTGGAGCGTGCTCGTGGTGGTTGGCGACCGTCACGGATTCGTCGGCGCCGGATTGGGCAAGGCGCGTGGAATCCCGGACGCGATCCGCAAGGGCGTCGAAGCGGCCAAGAAGAACATGGTCGAGGTGCCGATCATCGGGACGACCATTCCGCACGAGATACTGGCGAACGCCGGCGCGGCCCAGGTGCTGTTGAAGCCCGCCGCTCCCTGAACCGGAATCGTCGCCGGCAGCTCCGTGCGCACTATTCTGGAGCTCGCCGGAATCCATGACGTGCTCGGCAAATCGCTTGGCTCGGCCAATGCG
>JBKJZI010000137.1:0-45758 GCA_046715155.1 Chthonomonadales bacterium
CCATTAGCTGATATCTGCCATTCTCGCGCGGCGCGGTCAGAATCGCCGATCCGATCGTAAAGCTTGCCAAGATTGTAATGGACGTCCGCATTGTCCGGATCTACGTCTAGCGCTTGCATCAATTGGCTCTCCGCCGAACGGTAGTCCGCTTTCTCAAATGCCCGCGTTCCGAGTCGGTTCAAGGTCACGGCAAGGTTCTTCCGCGCGTTGGTCGCGGCCGGCGTGCCCGGAGCTAGTTTGATGGCTGCGCGGAATCGCTCCATCGCGCCCTGAAAATCGCCTTTATCGTACTTTGTCACTCCCTGCGCGACCGCCTGTTCGGCGGCTCGCTGAGGGGCTATTTTGCGCTGCTGGTCATAGGCCTGCATGAACAGGTAGACGCAGCCGAAAACGATGGCCGATAAGAGCACCGCGATAGCGAGCCCGGCGAAGAAGGACTTCGTTCCCTCGCTGAACATCGGGCCCTGCCTGCGCTGCGGGAGTGGTGGAGGCATGTATCCCGGAGGCGCCTGTGGCTGCACACCTGGATTCCAGTTAACGAACGGTCCGGCGCCGCTCTGAGTCGGAGGAGCAGGCACTGGCGGAGGCGCGTATGCGGTCGGAGGCATGCTCATCTGTGGCGCGTTCGTCGGCATGGGGACGCCTGGATTCAGCGGCTGCGGAAGCTGAGAAGGCGGAAGATAACCGATTCCACTATATGATCCGGAGGACGGATAGCCCGTCCCGTAGGTTGGCGTCCGCGCGGAGGGCGGGAGGAACATCGACGGCACCGAATCCGCGTTCCTTAGCGCCAGCCGCATTTCATCGGCCGAATTGAACCGACGGCCCGGGTCCTTGGAAAGCGCGCGGAATATCGCCTGCTCCACGCCATACGGAATCCCCACCAACGGTGTGGGGTCGTTGTGCATGATGCTGTAGGTTATGCTTACCACACTGTCCCCGGTGAACGGTTTGCGGCCCGCCACCATCTCGTACAGCAGGATCCCCATGGAAAAGAGGTCGGACCGGTGGTCAATGAACCGACCCTCGATCTGCTCCGGCGACATGTAGCTGGGAGTGCCGAAGACCTGGCCTTCTCCGGTCAATGACGCTTCTTCGGTAAGCCGGGCGATCCCAAAATCCGTCAATTTGACGATTGCGCCGGGGAGAATGTGGATATTGTCGGGCTTTACGTCGCGGTGGACTACCTGGCGGAGATGCGCGTGCGCCAGCCCGGAAAGCACCTGGCACGCGATGTCGAGCGCCTCCTGCAGCGGCAGCGCGCCGCGCGCTTGCAGTAAGTCCCGAAGGGTCCCGCCCTCCAGGTACTCCATCGCGATGTAGTGCCGCCCGTTGAAGTCGCCATAGTCGTATACAGTAACGACGTTTGGGTGAGAGAGCTTCCCCGCCGCGCGCGCCTCCCGGTTGAACCGCTCGATCCGCTCCCGCTTCGCCTGGCCTGTCAGATTCTGAGGGAGCATCAGCTCCTTCAGCGCCATCCGCCGCCCGAGCGAAGTATCGATGACCTCGTAGACGACGTCATTCGACCGCGCGATCTCGCGGACCACTTTGTATTTGTTGGCGATAGTTTCGGTTGGCACGAGTGGGACCAGTTATCGGTGATCAGTAATCAGTAATCAGTCTGAGGTAGTCACTGATAACTGATGACTGATTACTGACTACTACGTAGTGAGGCGCCTCAACGGTTCTTCTTCGTGAATCCGCCTTTTGGGCGTCGGCGGCGGGGCTCGCCGGGGGCGGACTCGCGCGGAGTGGCCGGGCGTCTGCGCTGAATGTTCGTGGAATCGGGGGCGTCTTCCTCCAGCAGGGAGAGGTACTGCGGGGGAATGGGGTCGCTGAGCCAGATACCTTTACCGCGGGGATAGAACTGGATTCCCGCTTCGTGGGCTTTGTGAGCGTCGATCAGGAGGATGGCCGGTTCTTGATCGCGCCTTCGACCTACCTCCCGGGCGGTCTTCTTGTCCGGGGAGTGGTGGACGAACTGCCGCTTCTTGGGCCGCAGCCCGGACTCCAGAATCTTCGCAACGTATCGCTGGGCCGTTCCGTGATAGAGCGTGGCCGGCGGCATTCCCGGGTGCGGTTTCTCTTCCAACTCCACCGAATGGCCATATCGCGCCCGAACGCGCTCCCCGTCAATCTCGAACCGTTCCTTCAGGTCCAGCCGAATCACATTCTCCAGCTCGGCCCGGTTCATCTCCGTCCCATCCCGTTCATAAGCGGCGACGAGATCGTCCAACGCAACCCACCCTTCCGACGAGAGTGTGATTCCGCCCCGCTCCGGCTTATGCCGCAGCCAGAACGTGAGCCGTTTGCTGACCTGCTTTTGGGTTGGTTCGTCCATGGATTCAAAACGTAAAACGTAAAACGTACGGTACTGGCTCACGGAACTAAAATGCGCGCATACTTCGATACAACCATCAAGTATAGCTACATCCAGGCTAACTGCCCGTCTACGAATTACGTTTTACGTTTTACGTTTTCCCAAACAATCGCTTAATCCCACGCTTTGGTTCCGGCGTATGGGAAGCAGATTCTGCGACGGATTCCAAGGATTCGAATGGCATGAGATCCCGGACGGAGATTGCGAAGACGGTGATGTTGTCGCAGCCGCCGCGGGTGTCCGAGCAGATGTGGCGGCCACAGCCTTAAAGTAAGCGGTCATCTCCAGGTCTAAGCTGGTCTCCAATAAGGTCTTCAAATGGCGCCGTGCCAAAGAAAGCAGGTCATCCTCAAAGAACTCCTCCGATGTCGAGGACGACAGAAGGAGGTTGAGTGGCTCGGCAAGAACGGCAGTTTGAGGCATGGGTGTCTTCTCCGTTGCGATGGGTTTGCTGGTACAAACACTTTCGCCATGAGTGAGAAGCACCCTTGCCCGCATTTACACAATCAATCGTACACTACCGTCGGGAATAGGGATGTTGATATGTGTCATTCATCAACATGAACTTCATCCCACGTGAGCCTAATCGACTCTGACCGAACTCTAAGCCAGTCTGCAAAGGACACATCATGCTCTTCCTAATTGCCGGTGTCTTGATTCTCGGGACAAATCCTGATGATGCCCCCAAACTCGCTTCGAACGAGTTGAGCTCAGAGCCGCGACTGGCTAGAATTGCCAAGGTTCATGTTGAGGGCATCGCCATCACGGATTTACTGCAATCCATCGGCTCAAAAACCGGTGTGTCCCTGCAGGCTTCCTCTCAACTGGCAAACGAAAAGGTAGTGATTCTGGGACCGCCTCGTCCCATATTTGAGGTGCTCAATGATATCGCTAGTCTTCTGAACGGAGCATGGTCAAATCAGGGTGACTCCCAGAATCCGCATTATGTTCTGAGTAAAGGGCTGCGCGCTCGACAGCTAGAACAGCGCCTGCGTGGCGGCCTGGCAGCGCGATTCAAGGCTCAACTCGATGCGCAAGTTCGAGCACTGGCTGAGACGCCTGAGGAGCTATCGCGTAGACCCGAATCGGACCCAGTTCGACAGGTGCTCTTAAAAGACGAGTTTCACGGCCGCTTTGCGACCGCGCTGTATGGGGCGCTTAGTGAATCACAGCGCGAGGAGGTATTTGTGCGACGATTCCTCAACGTGCCCGTCTCCAAGATCTCGCATCAGCACCTCGGCCCAGTAAGGCAAAAGTTCTTGCAAATAGTGGCGGAGGAACAGGCGCAGCAGAGTGCAGCGCGTGCAGACGGGTATGGCATCGGTGCAAGCCAGGTCGGCGACTTCGACAAGTCAACGTTGAAATTCGTTATCCGTCAGTCAGATGCATCTATTTCGGCCCAGGTCGGTTTGGGCAAAACTTCCTACATGGTGATTGGCGAGACTTTCGCGACGGCGGGATGGCAATTGCCCCCGCACGGAAACCCTTACTCAGGACGGCCTATATCTATCGATGCTATCCTTCCGGCGCTGGCATCGATTCGCCGTGCTACTGACAAGCCGACATGGGCCGATCGCTTGGGAGCGCTAAGCCAGGGTACAGACATCTCGATCGTGTCAGATTACTACCGTTGCAAGCCGGTAGCTCGCGCCCCGGTTGGCCCAAATACAAGAACCTCTGATAGTGAACCTGTTCAAGCGCTTGACAAGTTATGTGTTTCGGACGGATACCTGTGGTGGGTGGATGGAAACTCGTTGTTCTTTCGGAAGCGCGATTGGTACGACCAACAAATGGCCGAGATCCCGGATTCGTGGTTCCTGAACGTTTCGAAGGAAATAGAACGCCCGAACAATCACGTGCTATACCGCCATCTAATCCCGTTGGCTGAACTTACCTTCGATCAAATAGCCTCCCTAACCAGACTAGGAGGACGTTGCGCCGATGCTCTTCAATACCTGGGGTTCCATCGCCTACTTGATCTCATCAAGTCTAATCAGCATATCCTAAACGATCCAATACACTTTGGCTTGGACTTTACTCCCGAGCTATGGGACCGGATTGCAGTAAGTATCGAACGGCCAAGTTCAGCTCAGACTCGCGCCATAACAGGCCTATTCGCCGAAAACCCTGCCGCGCACTCCGCTTCGCCCGAAGGTTTGTTTTCCTTCCGCGTATATTCTGGCTGGCCAAGTCACGTAGACCGCGGTTACGACTATGTGGAGACCAAGATCGTCGGTGGATTTGGCAATAAACAGATGTTCGCGTACACTGTGTTTTTGACCAAGTCGCTTCCGGACGATCGGCGAAATCAATCCGTCATCGACGTCTTGAATTAGCCCGATAGGTTGAGGACCCGCTTTGCTGCCAGCGTCCAACTGTATGATTTCGGTTGCCCGTCACTGACCGAAGAAGCGCTTAATCCCTCGTTTACCTTCAGAACGAACAGATTCCGGCGCAGGCGATTCCCGCCTCGATTCTGCTTCCTCGGTCACCATGAGGTCGCGGACGGAGATTACGAATACGGTGATGTTGTCGCGGCCGCCGCGGGAATTGGCGAGTTCTATCAACTGGCGCGCGGATTCGGCCGGCGGGTTGGCGGATGCGATCAGGAGGATCTCAGAATCTTCGACATGGCCCGTAAGGCCGTCGGAGCAGAGGACCCAGGTGTCACCGGCTTTGCACTCTTCGATGAAGAGCTCGGGTTCAACCGCGGCCTGCGTTCCAATGCAGCGCGTTATGACGTTGCGGTACGGCGAGGATTCCGCCTCCTCGGCGGTCATGCCTCCAATTCGCACCTGTTCTGCAACCCACGAGTGGTCGAACGTGACCTGCCTGATTTCGCCGTCCCGAATGAGATAGCCGCGGCTGTCTCCGATCTGGGCGACATATACGCGGTCCTCTGCAAACACAGCGGCCGTAAGCGTGGTCCCCATGCCGCTCCGCTCGGGGATCATCACGGCAATGTTATAGATGGACTCGTTGGCCGCGGAAATGGATTCCAGGAGAGAGGTCGGGATGTCCTCATTCGCGCTGTCGTAGTAGCTGGCGATGACGTTCTTGAGGGCCAGCTCGCTCGCAATCTGTCCGGCGGCATGCCCGCCCATCCCGTCGGCCACCGCATATAGGCTGCCGCGAGTTGCCAGCAGTGTCAGGTCTTCGGCCTCATAGAAGTCGAACTTGTCCTCGTTGTTCTCCCGGATTCGGCCCAAATCCGTCTTGGCGGCGACGCGCAGGTAAGGCACGACACTCGGCGTTCGCGCTTCGCGCTCCCGCCAGCCGCGGACGAGCTCGTCCCGAGAGAACTTCGCGGTAATCTCCCGGCCTTCGGCTTCCTGAACCGCCGTACCCGTTTCCATGTCAATGCTCACGCGCGATGCCCCTCTACTCGATCACTTCACTTTCGCCTGCCGAGGGTGCCTCGTCTTCCACTGCCGGCTCTTCCTCTTCGGCAAGCTCCTCCTCCGAATCCTCCACGGGCTGCAGCTTCTCAAAGAGATACGAGCTCTGCCCGATCTGCACTTCGTCCCCGTCGACGAGAAGCTGCGGCTGATTCACTTCGAGGCGCTCGCCGTTCACGGTCGTACCGTTCGTGCTCCCCAGATCGGTAAGGCGGCAGCCGGCCTCATCGCACACGACTACGGCGTGCTGTCCCGAAACGAAGGAGTCTGGAAGCACAATATCGTTGCCGGGCCGACGCCCGATCGTAAGCGCGCCCGGCCGGAACAGGATATCGGCCACACCGGAGGATCCCTTCATCCGCGCCACCGCCCCGGCAACCGATTCGCCCGCGCTTCCCTCCGAATCGTCAACGGGTATGGCAGCGACGCCCCCGTCACTCACTATCGTTTGATCGAATCCGTCCATGCCCACGACGATGGTCGCTTCTGCGGGCGCTGAATCCGATATTCCGGGAAGCGCAATCGTGACGTTCCCAAACCGAATGACGGCTCCCGGCCGTATCGGCATAGGCTGATTTGGCGCCAGGCGGGTTCCTTCCACCTGGGTTCCATTGGTGCTTCCAAGGTCGGTGACAGTGACCGAGCCCGCCTCTAGATTCACCTCGGCGTGCCTTCTCGACACTGTCCCGTCCAACAGAAGGATGTCGCAATTCTCGCGGCCCACCGTATTGACACCTATTCGGAGTCGGAATCGCCGCCCGCTGGAACTCTCCACCAGCTCGACAGCTTCTCCATCCGGCTCCTCCGGTTCTGTCACGGCGCCCGGCGTAGACGTCAACAAAAACCCGCACTCAACGCAATATGTCTCCAAACCCGGATTGGTCGTGTTGCAAATCGGGCACGCCAGAGTACCGCCCATCTGAGTCGCCCCCGCCGGTGGCGGCGCGGTGGCCACCATCGTGCGATCTATTGGCGGCTCCCCCGCGGCGGGCATAACGCGAGTCGATTCGTTATAGTCTTCCGTCATTGGTCACTCCGTGAACGTTGAGAGTTGAGGGTTGAGAGTTGAGAGCGGGGTCCTAACCCTCAACTCTCAACCCTCAACTCTCAACCTTGCTTTTTCCCCTGATCCAAATGATAAATCGTCCCGATGAGGGTCTTCTCGACCTCGCCCCCGCGCTGCAAGGCGTCCATCGCCTGGCCGACTTCCTGCGCTTCCTGCGTGCGGCCGGAATCCATGAGGATCGTGCGGGTTTTCTGCAGCTCCTGCATCGCGCCCATGGACGTGAGCTGCTGGGTGCGCATCCCCATCATGGTCTTCTCCAGATTCCGGGACGCCAGGTGTACTTCCAGTTCGCGCTGAACGACCGGATTCTTGCCCGCCTCTACCTGGGACCCATCCGTCACGAACTCTATCACGGCATCGCCGGTCAACTGCTCCGTGCGGCCGGAAATGGCGTCGTCGTAGGTGACCTCCACTTTCGCGATCCGGTACATTCCGGGCACGTGCCGGTCAAGCTCGAGTTCGGAGAGGTTCGCGACAGTGCTGCCGCGCTCGATATCCGGGAGTTGAAACTCTACCTCCCGCTGCCTGAGCTGCGGATTCGGGACGCCGTAGACATATCGGCACTGCACGCCCCGGGGGAGGCGGAGTTTGACGCGCACGTTCTTTGCCGTGATCGTCATCAACATCTCCAGCTCGCGGCGGAAGACCTCCGGAATCAGCGCCGGTTGGGCTATGTAGTAGTAGTTTCCACCACTGCGCCGCGCGATCCCAGCCATCAGCTCTTCGTTGTACTCACTCCCAAAACCGAGGGCGGTAATGGTGATTCCACGGTTCTTCTGCTCGGCCACCTGGTTCACGATGGACCCGAAGTCCTTGATTCCGGCGGTCGGCTCGCCATCGGTGAGAAGAAGCGCGCGATTCAGGTAGCCCGGGGCGGCGAGCGACGAGAGCTGCATGCAGCCCGCCATCATGCCGTCATAGAGATTAGTGGTGTTGCCCGGCTGAATCCGATTGATGTGCTCCTTGATGAGCGCCTTGTTGACCACGCGGCGCGCGGGCATTATCACGTCCACCTGCTCTTCGAATGTCACCACGGAGAGGACGTCGCTCGGCTCCAGTAAATCGACTACGTGGCCGCAGGCGCGCTTCACATAATCTAAAGCCTCGCCCTCCATCGACCCGGAGCGGTCGATGATAAGACACAGATTGAGCGGCGTCCTCCGGCCAAGCATCTGTCCTGAGGAGCGCAGTATGAGTAACAGGTGCTCACGCCCGGAATCGGAGGCATAGGCGTAGCGGCCGCCGGGAACCACCTCCAGCTCCAGCGCCCGCATCGGCGCCCCCATCGCGGTCCGCATGGGGTCCGATAGGGGCGGCGATCCGCCGAGCGCCGTCTGGCTCATCTGCTGAGTCGCCCCGCTAGCCGGCGGCTGCCCCATCTGCTGGGTGCGGTCTTCCATCGATATCTCCTTTGGAGAAGCGTTGAGTGTTGAGCGTTAAGTGTTAAGAAGGATGTCTCAACGCTGAACGCTTAACGCCTAACGCTCACTCGTATCTGAATTTACTCGACCCAAACTGGATGACGTCTCCGGGCGCAAGGGTTTGTACGGTGATCCTCACGCCGTTTACGAAAGTGCCGTTGGAGGAGCCGTCATCGTAGAGAACGTGCTGGCCGCCTTCGTTGTTGATGTGCGCGTGCGATCTCGAAACCGTCGTATCGTTCGTCAGCGCGACGTCTCTTGCCTGGTCCCTGCCAATGCTCGTAGCTGTCGGCATGAGCGTGAATGATGAACCGGCATAAGGGCCCTCCAGGGCCGCCAGCCGCGTTCCGGTACCAACAGCCACCCCGACGGCGCCACCATATCCCGCTGCCATACCGGAATCCGGCGGTTGGCCGTACGATGGCATCGGCTGCGGTACCGATGCCATACCCGGCTGCGCGCCCCCGGGGACGGTACAGAGGCAGTTGCCGGCCGCGTCCTTCTGAGCGCCGCAGAATGGGCAGAGGTGAGCCGGCATGGAGACCGGTCCTGAGGCTTGCGGCAACTTTGGCTCGTCTACCGCCGGCCGGCCGATCTTCGAGGCAGTGGCCTTCTCGCGGAAGAGCAAACGCGCCTGGCCGAGCTGGATCATGTCCCCATCTTTCAACAGGAGCTGCTGCTGGACCCGCTGGCCGTTCACTACCGTGCCCAACGAACTGCCGCCGTCCAGGAGGACGTGGCGATGGTTCTCCATCTTGATGGCAGCGTGCTGCGGGGAGAGAGACGGGTCGCCGAACACCGGAACGTCCGCCCTCTCGTCCCGACCGATCACAGCAAGCGGCTTGGAAATGATATAGTCCTTGCCCTCGTTGCGCCCTGCCAGCACCCGCACCCACGCCTGCTTAAAGAATTCCTCTACCAGGCCAATGAACAGCCCGGTCAACGCCCCGATAACGGTGAATCCTATTGCCCGGCTGGGGCCGCCGATTTCGACGATTGTTCTGCCTTCGGCGGCGGCAGCCATTCCTTGCATGGGCCCAAGCAGCGTTGCGGCGAGGTCGAACACGAAGCCACCGAGGAATCCCCCGATCAGGCCGCCCACCAAACCATGCTTCGCCCGCTTCCAGGAAAGGGTTGCAGCTCCAGCCGCCAGGCCAGGGAATGCACCCAAGAACGTCCAGCCAATCGCTCTTGCCAACACGGCGTGCGAAAAGTCGAGAAGGTTGCTCCTCTGAACGAGCACGTTCGGGTCCTTGCCGAAGAGAGCAAGATTGAACGCCATGCTCCCAAAGTAAACTCCGAACATCCCGCCGATGGCGCCGATAATCAGCCCCAGAATCGTCCCGCGAAGGATCAGGCGCGGAGAATTGACCGCCGTGCCTTCGACCGCGCCTATGGCTAGCCCCAGCATCCCGCCGACCATCGCTCCCAGCCGCAGCATCTCCCGGATCGGTGTTTGCAGCACCGGGTCATGCGCCACAAACCGCTCCTGCAGCAGGAATCCGAGGAATCCGCCCGCCGCGCCGTACAGTACTCCGAGTAGAATCCGAGAACGCAATGGCTATTCCTCGACCGGCGGTCTATCCAGTTGAGCAAGTATCCTGGCGGGGACCCGGGAACGCAGGTCCGGATACGCCTCGATCAATCGTTCGATGTCCAGGACATCCTTGCGGCGCTTGCTCGGGCGCCGCGCGGGCTCGAGGGCAGCTCCGATCTTTGCGGCCAGGAGATCTTCCAGGGCGGCCACCGGCATCTCGAGTCCTAAGACGTGGCGCCGAGTTGCACGCTCCACGTAATCGAAAACGGCGGGATCCGTCTGAATCTGCACACGCAGGTCGGAACCGATTAAGCTCAAGTTCAAGCTATGCGGGAACTCGCGAACGTGAAACTCGCGCTCGAAAAGGGACCGGGCACATGCAAGCTGATCTACCGCGATCACAATGTCTAGATCCAGGGTTACGAGCGGCTCCACGTATGCGTTGACGGCCTGGCCGCCGATCACGCAGTAGCGGATTCCGTGCGCTTCCAGCAGGCCGATCAGGCGATCCAGGAAGTTGGACGAATCTTTCACGATTGTCTTGTAGAACTCTAGGGCCTTCATAACGATCGCTATACTTCGAACCGGAATCGGGTATTGCCGATCTGGACTTCATCGCCGGGATTGATCGGCTGGCTGCCGGCGATGCGGACGCCGTTCACGAAGACGCCGTTCGAGGAGCCCTCGTCCGCGATGACGTACTGACCGCCCTCCGTCCGAATCGAGGCATGAAGGCGTGAGACCGTCGTGTCGTTGCTCAGGGAGATTCCGGTCGTGGGCTCCCGTCCTACCGTCAGCGCGGAACCGTTCGCATTTAGCGGGAATACGGTCCCAGAGTAGACGCCCATCGTTGCGACCAGGCGGGGCTGCGTAGGAATAGCAGGCGAGGCGGGGCCTGTGTTGATGGCCGAGCCCGAGAGCGTGCAAGCGCAGTTACCGGACGCGTCCTTCTTCTGGCCGCAGAACTGGCAGATGGAAGGATCGGACACTACAGGCGGTGGTGGGGCGTTCGGATTCCACGGCGTTCCGGAATCAGAACCCGGCGTGGGAGCGCTGACCTCGATCCCCGCGTTTTTGAGCGTTGCGGCCATTCCACCGGACTGCGCCCAGCGATAGAGCAGATAGATCGCCCCTCCCGCGATTCCCAGCCCGATCAGCGTCCCGATCAGGCCCGCGATTCCGCCCCCCGTGTCCGGTGGAGCCGCCACGGGTTGGATTCCGGGCGCCGGCGATACGGGAGCGGCTCCCCCAGCATTGGGGGCGGAGGGGGCTCCCGGCGCGGTGGGCAGTGGCGCGTCGACCGTAGGGACTTTATTGCTCACCGCCGCACTGATCATGACCACGCCCTGCGGGTGATCGCTTGAGATGTCAATGGTCTTTGTCTCGACCTTGCGATCGCCATACAATATCTGCAGAATTGCATCTCCGGTTGGAACGTCGGTGAAAACGGCTGTCCCTACGGAAGCGGCGTCGATCGTCTGCCGGCGCACCTGCTTATCTTTTGGCGTCAGCGTGACCTGGGCAACCTGCACCGGCTTGTTGTCGTAGGAGACTACCACCTTTACGCTGTGAACGTGGTCGAAGTCGATCCTTCTTAGCTCGAGGGTGCCGTCCTTGGGTACCGGCACGACGGCGGTGTTCCCGGTCTTCACATCGTCCACGGCAATTTTGGGGCTCTTTCCGAGTCCCGGAGGCACGGGCACCGTTGTCTTGGTATCGGTGAATCGATGCGGAAGATCGGTGGGCTTCTTCGTTTCCGGTGATGGGATGAATCGCACATAGTGCTCGCCCTCGGAAGGAACCACGATAGTGAGGGTTCGGGAACCGGATTCGCCCGCTTTCGCGTCGGTCGCTGGAGGCTGCTGGCCGGATGCGTAGGCCGCCGGCGCAAGGAAAAGGAACGACGCAATGACCCGGCTGAAGAACCTGTGCGGGCTAACTACCATGATCACCCTCCAGCTCCCGGATGGCGTCCGGAATCGCTTCGATAATATCACCGGCAATGAGCCCGGCCTCCCCGCGCCTCGTACATGCGAGGTCACCGGCCCGGCCGTGCAGATAAACCCCTAAGCAGGCAGCATCCAGAGCATCCAGTCGCTGCGCCAGCAGAGCAGCGATGATTCCGGTGAGTGAGTCGCCGCTGCCTCCAGTAGCCATTCCCGGGTTTCCCGACGTGTTTATAGCTACCGGGATCGGCGCCTTCGTCGACCGCCCGTCCGCCACGAGCGTTCGCCGCCCCTTCAGTACGCACACCGCTCGATACCGCGCCGCTGTCTCCCTGACTGCCGCGATTCGGTCTTCCTGAATCGAATCCGTCTCACGATCCAGCAATCGCGCGCACTCCCCTGGATGCGGCGTCAAGACGAGAGCAGCCTGCCGCTGCCGAACGGAATCCGCGTTCCCTGCGAGGGCATTCAGTCCGTCGGCATCGACTACCGTCGGCTTGTCGATCTCCCGCAGCGCCTGCACCATGAGCT
This sequence comes from Chthonomonadales bacterium, assembly GCA_046715155.1. GTDB lineage: Bacteria > Armatimonadota > Chthonomonadetes > Chthonomonadales > CAJBBX01 > JBKJZI01. Next base: position 12,280 of record JBKJZI010000137.1, read on the forward strand.
GCTGCGCCTGCGGATTCTGCGTTGCGCCGGGGCCGACGCACATTACATCCGCCCGCTCCGCCACTTCAGACAGTTCGGCGAATCCGGATTCCGCAAGAGCGCCCTGGTCTTCCGGCAAGGCGACCGTCATTGCTTCGGAAAGTCTCGCAGCGATGATCGGCTGTGCGGACTCGGGCGCGGCGACGGTAACCAACCCCGCTCCGGCCCGCAGTGCGGCCGTAGCCGTCATTGCCGAAGCGCCGCTCATTCCGCGCGAACCGCCGAGGACCAGAACGTGCCCAAACAAGCCTTTATGGGCCTCCGCCGGCCGCTTGCGCAAGAGACCACGCATCTCGTCGGCCCGAATCCAAGTAAAGTCGTGCTCCGGCTTGAGGATCTCCCAGGGAAACCCGATGTGGCTGACGACGAGCTCTCCGACACAATCTGCACCCGGAGCCAGAAACATTCCAAGCTTCGGGTATGTGAAGGTTACGGTCACAGCGGCTTTCACCGCTTCGCCCGGTGTTCGTCCAGTGGTCGCATCGACGCCACTTGGGACATCGACCGAAATCGTTGGGTAAGAATCGGCGTTTAACCGCCGGATCGTGTACGCGTACTCGCCTCGCGGGGCCCCGGTAGCGCCTGTTCCGAGCAGTGCGTCGATCTTGACGCCGGGCCCCGGCTCGCCGATGCCGGGCCGGACGCCGATCCCTTGCATAAGCCGATAGTGCGTGGCGGCATCTCCCTCGATTCGCGCCTCGTCTCCGGCAATCTGAACGCGGACCCGCGCTCCGGCGAGGGACAGATATCGCGCGACCACGAACCCATCGCCGCCGTTATTTCCCGTGCCGCAGTAGACCGAAAAGAGCTGATCGCGGAGCGGAGGGAATCTCTCTCGGATCTGTTCGAATACCGCGCGCCCTGCGTTTTCCATCAAGACGGCGCCCGGTATTCCCGCCTCCTCGATTGCCCGCCGGTCCAGCGCCCGCACCATGTCAGCCGTCACTACTCTCACGGCTGCATGATAGCTAATAGCCCGCCAAATTGCAACCGGACCCCGACGGCGCGTCTCACGCCTACCCAAGTTGCTTACATCATCGAACGCGGCTTTGTAGGGACGAATAACCTGCCGAGGAACGCTTCGTTGGCCGATGATTCGTTTTTCGGCAGGTTATTCGTCCCCTACGTCTCTCGCATCATACAATGCGCTTGGGAGCCCGCAGGTTTCCACCGGATCGATACCAGGTTTCTTCTCGGCACGTCAGCCCATCCGTGCGCCTCAGTATAGATCGACCAGGTCATCTCCGGCCTCGTTCAAGGAATTGCGCAGCTCTACCTCAAGTTTCGCACTGGATCCTCGGAAACATTGAAGAACGATGCGGCAATAGGTCAGTTCCTGGGTCAGCTCTTCTGCCGTAGCCTGCATCTGCCACCAAGCGCGACGGCATCTCCGTTTCTCCATGGCTGCCGTCAACTTTAGCCGGGTTTCATCCCTTTGACTCTTTTCAATCGATTCCGCTGCATCCCGGCATTGCTCCAATACTTCAACCATCCGGATTCCGAATCCGATGTCGAATAATCCGGCCCCATCCATGGCCCGTCCCTCCATAGGCTTAGTAGACGGAATTCTAACACAAAATCTAGACGTCAGTCAACCGGAAACGGTGGGAATTTGTTCGAAAGAGTGCTTCGTATTAGGCATAGCGTCCACCGAACGCGCTTTTCTTTTGACCGGCAGACCGACCGGTGATATAATTCCTCACGGAGGAACCGCCACGTTGAAATCCCTGTATTGTTTTCTCACCGGAATCGCGGCAATTGGCATAGGCTATCGCGTGGCCGCATTACCGAACGCTGCGGACGCGGCGCCTGTCTCCCTTGCCTATCAGATGACGCCCGGACAGTCTCAGCGATACCTGCTTAATGCCGAGATCAAGGCCAGCGTACCAATCTTCGGCAGCATAACGCCCACCAATCTCGAGGCCGGAATTGAGCTCACATACGTCGCGCGGCCGAAGACGCAGCTTGCCGATGGAATCTCGGACGTCGACTTGGTTGTCGAAAAGGCGTCTCTCGCCATTGGGATGCCCGGTTCCAAGCCGGAGGATCGGCTCCCGTTCCCTATCGAACTAGACCAGATTCAGGAGGTCCTCAACCAGCAGTTGACGATTACGCGGCTGGGGCAAGTCAAGCAAGTGCGGGGTGGGGCCGAGCTTCCTTTCGGCGTGAGCATCCCCGGCGTGGACCCGAAACGACTGTATGCGCTCTTGTTCCCGGTCGTCTTCAAGGCACAGCCGGTCAAACCAGGCGACAAGTGGAATTTCACTAGCGAGCTCCTTGCCGCAAAGGGAGCAAAACCCACTTTCACAGCCACGATCCTGCCTCCAAACGTAGGGGCGGCTACGGTGAATATTCGCGAAACGTTCGATCTTAAGGTCGATCAGTCCGTGGACTCAAACCGTAAACCGGTAACCAATGGAAAGCCCGCGTATCGCCGCACCCAGGGCAAGATCCAGGGCGTTGGGGCGCTCACATTTGATCCCGCTATCGGCCTTTTCACCAGGAGCGTCGTCGACATCAAGGCGAACATATCCGACACATTGGTAGGCGCTCCGATGACCAAAGACGATCCCAAACAGATTCTCAGCACCGTCGACGCGAAGGTTACCGTCGAGCTGCAGCCAGAGAAGAAGACTGATTCCACTGCAAGTAACTAACCGTTCCCAGGAGGACAGACGTTGAAGAAAACAAGATTGATTCTGCCGGCCGCCCTACTGGCCGTCGGCGTAGCCGCATTCGCGCAGGACGCCGTCACGCTCACACACAAGTTCAAAGAGGGCGACACCGTCCGGTTTAAGTCCACAACGATCGCCAATGTGATGGGCGGCGAAGCAGTGGTAACAACGACGTCAAAGCAGATCGTCAAGAAGGTCAGAGACAACGGTGAAGTCATCGTCTCCATCATGGACGAAGGAGGGAAGCTTTCGTTTGGGGGAGCGGAACAGGACCTCCCCGGCGGCGCGGAAGTCGTCATAACGCGCGGCAAAAACGGCCGAATCTCGAAACTTGAGTTTCCGTCCGGCGGCCAGGAGATTATGACTGCCGAGATCCGCGAGCTTATGTCGCTTATCCCCGAAGTGATCATGTCGGACAAACCGGTGAAGGCCGGCGATACTTGGGAGGCGGAAGCCGACAATCCCGCCGTCAAGGGCAAAAAGATCGCGTTCAAAAGCTCATACGTCGGGACCGAGAAAGTCGGTGAAGTAGCGGCGTGGAAAATTAAGCAAAGCGCCGAGGCGCTTACCGACGACAAAGGCGCAAAGCTCTCGTCTGAGTTCACGTTTTGGCTGGACCCCGCTAACGGATACACGCTCAAGTCGGAGGCAAAGGCCGACGGCATCCCCACACAGTTCGGCGTAATGTCCTGGACTTCCAAGATCGAACGGATCAAGGACGAAGAAAAGAAATCTCTCTAGGTTCCATTCCGACCGAATTCCCGGATTACTGACGAATCACGGGCCGCAGGGGCATCTTGCGGCCCGTGTTTTAAACTGACAATGCCTTACTGTTTTCGATCTCTGCTTGTCGTCGCCTCCGTCATCCTGATGTTCTCTTGCGCCGAGATTCTGTTGCGAATGCAGAGCGCGCAACTGCTGCGTTACCGCTTCACAACCGGCCAGGTGGATAAGTATTTGGTGGACGTGCGTGTTAAGGTTAACTCCGCGGAACGGATTCCGGAACTTACGACACGGACCATTCGCGGAACGGGCAGCAACTTCGTGCGCGTACTGAAGGTCAATCCGGACGGGAGCGCGAGGATTCAGATCGATGTTCAGCCGCTGCGGATGGCCGGAGCGCGAGATTCAACACTCACAACGCAGTCGGTGACATTTACTTTGAACCCGCGCGGCAAGGGTCCTACGGCAACGTTAGTTCGCGGCAAAGCCCTCTCGCCCAGCGACCTCTTTGTCGATCCCTCAGCGTTATCAAGGCTCGGCGCCATCCTTCCGCCGAACCGCGTGAAGCCCGGCGACCAATGGACTTCCACTACCCCAAATCCGTTCCAATCGACTGGCTACGTCACGATAAGCAGCCGTTACTTTGCGCCCGATCGCGTTCATGGCGTACCTACGGTCCGGATCCATCAGACTATGATGCTGCCCATTGCGACGCGGATGATTCCACCGGGCGGAACCGGCATCGTGAAAGCACATGGATGGATGAAAGTAAACAGCGCCGTCCACTTCGCCCACAGCCTGGGTAAAGTCATTCGCTCCAGCTCGCTCGGCAATGGAAAGGTGCGATTGACAACCCAGTCCAAAGGCGCCCCTGAAGAATCCGTCACGCTCACGCTGAACGTAGACGCGGTCTCCGAATTGGTCGAACACTGATGCAACAAGTGTTAAGTGTTGAGTGTTAAGTGGTAGTATCGAGCCTCGGCCCTTAACACTCAACACTCGCTCCGAGAAAACGATGCCCGAACAAGCAGTGCCGGATGCGGTTCGCGAGCGTGCGGACGATCTGCGCCAGCAGCTAAATTATCACAACTACCGCTACTACGTCCTCGACCAGCCTGACGTCTCGGACGCCGAATACGATCGCATGTTCCATGAGCTGCGTGCGTTGGAGGAGCAGTATCCCGAGCTCGTTACGCCGGAATCCCCCACTCAGCGCGTAGGAGCGGACATTGCCACTACCTTCGCCCCCGTCAATCACCTTGCGCCGATGCTATCGCTTGCGAATGCTTTCGGCGAGGAGGAGCTGCGGGAATGGGACCGCAAGGTCAAGCGCTTCATGGGAATGAATCCGGAAGTCGACATCGAGTACATAGCCGAACTGAAGATCGACGGGCTCTCTGTCTCGCTTACTTACGAGGAAGGACGCCTGGTCACCGGCGCCACGCGCGGCAATGGCGTGCAGGGCGAGGACATTACGCCGAACATCCGCAGCATCCGCTCGATCCCGCTTCAATTGAATGCGAGAGAGAGGATGGTGCCTCGCTTCATAGAGGTTCGCGGCGAGATCTTTCTTTCCCACGAAGAGTTCAAGCGCATCAATTCAGCCCAGGAAGAGGCCGGGCAGCAGACGTTCGCCAATCCCCGCAATGCAGCGGCCGGTTCCGTGCGTCAGAAGGACCCCAAAGTTACCGCCTCCCGAATGCTGGACGGATTCTTCTACGCGGTGGGCGCGCGTGAAGGACGCTCCTTCTCCAGTCAAGTTGAGCTCCTTCAGACCTACGACGCCTGGGGATTTCGAACCAATCCGAACGTGCGTGTCTGCGAAAGCGTTGACGAGGTATTGGAATTTACCGAGGAGTGGCGTCAGGGTAAGGCTCGCCTTCATTACGACATCGATGGCGTCGTAGTCAAGGTCAACTCGTTTCACCTCCAACAAGAGCTTGGATTCGTCAGCCGCAGCCCGCGATGGGCGATCGCCTACAAATACCCCGCGATGCAGGGCCGGACAAAGCTTGAAAACATTATTATTGGTCAGGGCATGACCGGGGCCCTAACACCCGTCGCAGTCCTCACGCCGGTCCCGCTTGCGGGTGTGATCGTCAGCCGGGCCACGCTCCACAACGAGGACGAGATTCGCCGCAAGGATGTCCGAATCGGAGACACAGTCGTCATTCAGCGTGCCGGCGACGTGATTCCGGAGATCTTGGAAGTAATCACGTCGGAACGGACCGGGGCCGAACAGGTCTGGACCATGCCAAAGGAGTGCCCGTTCTGCGGCACGCCTGTCAGCCGGCCCGAAGGCGAGGCGGTTACGCGGTGCCCCAACCGGAATTGCCGCGAGAAGGTACGGCAGCGGCTGCAGCATTTCGTCGGCCGGAACGCCATGGATATCGAGAGCCTGGGCGGAAAGCGCATCGACCAGCTCGTGGAGGCCGGGCTCGTCAAGGACGCCTCCGATATCTATCACCTGACCGAGGAGAAGCTCCTACCGCTTGAGCGGATGGGTTCTAAACTGGCGAACAACATCCTTGGGTCCATTGAGCAGAGCAAGACGCGCCCGCTCAATCGCCTTCTCTATGCTCTCGGAATCCGACATGTAGGGGAGCGTACCGCGGAAGCTTTGGCCGAGGCGTTCGGCTCGCTCGAACGGCTACTGGATACCCCTGTCGAGCAGCTCGCCGCCACACAGGACGTCGGACCTGTAGCCGCCGAAAGTCTGCGCGCGTTCCTATCGGATCCTGAAAACCGTGACTTGATTCGACGCCTGCAAGAATGCGGCGTAGAGCCGAGCGGCGCTGAATCCGCCCCAAGGTCCGACGCGCTCGCCGGCAAGACCTTCGTCTTCACCGGAACGCTGGAGAAGCTCACCCGCCCGGAAGCCGAAAAGCGGGCCAAGCAGGCGGGAGCGCGCGTCTCCGGCAGCGTAAGCAAGTCGACCAGCTACGTCGTTGCAGGAGACAGCGCGGGATCAAAACTAGAGAGAGCTCATGAGCTCGGCGTTTCAGTGTTGACGGAGGAAGAATTCCTCGCAATGCTCCAGAATGGGGAATAATTTGCAATACGGTGTGTACGCCCGGTGTTCTTGCCAGGTATCCTACGCGTCATGGCGGGCTCATTCGGCGGCGAATATCCCTTTGTCGTGGGGCTTTGCAGTCCAGTTGGGAGAATCTTGATGCAGCCGGCTCTCACTTTGGCAGGGCAAAACTCGTCGCAGGGTAATACGGTCGTGGCCGGCCGACGGCAGACCGCGGATTCCGGCGCTCTCAAGGGGCTGCGAATGGTGATCGTGGAAGACGAGGCTATCACCCAGATGCAGCTTCGGATGATCCTTACGCGCCAGGGAGTTGACATCGTCGGCGCCGGAATCAACGGAGAACAGGGCGTGGACTTGGCCCGGAAACACCTGCCTGACATGATCTTGATGGACATCAAGATGGCGACCAATACCGATGGCCTGGAAGCTACCCGTCGAATCCTTGCCGAACGCAAAACCTGCGTGGTGATGCTGACTGCCTACGAAGAGTACAAAGAGGAAGCCGAGCGAATCGGCGCGTGCGGTTACATCATGAAACCCATCGACAGCGTCACCCTCATCCCCCAACTATCCCGCGCCTACCACCACTTCAAAGACACCAACCCGGACCTGATTCAGTAGCCTAATTATCCGTTCCCTCGCCCGGGAATTGCCTCTTCAGCGCCAATAGCTCGTTGAGGTGATGGAGGTCCTGAGGCCTACCTGCGGCTCGCTTCATCGAAATCAAGTCGTCTAACGACGCCACTCTTACCGGGCAACCGCCGATGTGAATAACGACCGATCTGCTCCAAAGTTCCTCGAACGATCCTACTCCTGGAATCTCGCCTAGGAGATCGATGTCTCCGAAGTCGGTTCGAAGGGTAAAGTTCAAGCCTGCTTTCAGCGTACGGGCATCCCAGAGAAACGGCAGCTCATCGTTCGCACCCACACGAAGTCTGGGATTGGCACCCTGCAATGCTTGAACCACTGCGGCAAGATTCTGCGGCGTTCTTGCATAGCCAAGGTCCACGTCTTTTGTCACATGAGCGCTGCCGTGAGCGACCATGGCGAGACCTCCGATCAAGACGAAGCGTACGTCATAATCGGTCAAGAGTTTAATCAGCTCGTCGAATTCCCGCTGCGGTGGCTGCACGTTGGACCTCCAGCACGCGCCTCAATGCTCTCTTGTGCTCGTTGACTCGCTCTTCATGTGTCCGCTTCAGATTCTCTCGAATGAGGGATAGGTCCACCCCGTTCTCATCCTGGTCGCCATAGCCGCGGGTGAGGCGCTTGAACGTTTCCCATTGCGCTTCGGTCATGCCCAGGAGGTCTTCGGGTTCTTCAAGCATTGGACGATTTCTCGGATTCCTCGGCGCGCATCGATTCCGGATCTATCCCACGGGAGAGACACCATTCGCGGTAGACGATAGGGGAGATTTCGCTGGGTTTGATCTCGCTTCGGCCGCCCCAGAAAACGTTGGTGTAGCTTACGGGAATGCCGACCGACGCCAGGTGCTCGTCAATTGCCTTCTTATGGGCTAGCACCCAATTTTTATCGCGACCGTGGGCTACGCCCATGACGTTTACGTTGCCAAACTCCGGTCCGCCCTCGCGCCAATAAGCGTGCGTCATGATGTGGAACCGACCGACCTCACCGCCCGCCTCGATCTCCTGTCCCGGCGGCACCGCCCAGTGGAAAAGCGCATTAAAGCGCGCCACCTGCTCCCCGGTGCTGAGCTGCTTTTTGTGCTCAAGGAACGTCGAAAACCGACCGATTACTCTCCGCGCATTTAGGCCGCGCGCAACTTCATAGAACGTTTCCAATGAAACACCGGCCTCTACCGCGCGCCTCTCCCATAGATTCCGCTGAATCTCCTGCGGCTCAAACTCGCGTTTGAGAGGCACGAGAACCCGCCATTCGAGCTCGCTCAGCTCGACGATGTTCGTATCTATCGGCTCGGCCGGGCGCTCGGCTTTGCTACCCGGTTCCATGCTGCGCCGCCGTACGTGGCCGACGCCGAGAGTAAATAGTCGTTTGGCGGGCATCAGCCGGAACGCGGTCGCCCCTGTCTGAGACGCCAAGTACTCACAGTGTTTTCGGAGCGAGTATCCCTGCGGGACCTTCACCGTCGTCCAAAGCCGGAATCGCGCTCCGGAAATGGGCGCATCTGTAGAGCGGATAACGACGTGCCCTGTGAAAGGATCGTCCCGGAACTTCCAATCGAACGCCTCTTGCAGCCGCTCCTCGGGAACCTGCCAGGCCACCAGCGAGCCTTTTGCCAGGTTCGTCGCCAGGAGTGTCTGCCGAACCCGCCGAATCGTCCCGGCTTGCAGCATGGCGCGAATCCGCTCTATGATCGTGTCTGTATCAATCCCGCTCAGTCGGGCGATCTCTCCGAAGGGGTCCTCCTGGAATCCTTGAACTCTGTCTTCAGAAACGGCCAGAATCCGGGAGTTGATAGGGTCTTCGGTCGAAACCGGCAGTTGCGGCGTGACAGTCGCTTCCATGCTGGAATTGTACCAGAGGGATGGGAGAGAGAGGGTGTGGTGTATGGGTGTATGGGTGCAAACACCCATACACCAGACATTCATACAAAGCGGGGAAGGCGCCGAGCGGAATCGAACCGCTGAATAAAGGTTTTGCAGACCTCTCCCTTAGCCACTTGGGTACGGCGCCGCGACGCTGCTATTCTACCATAGCCCGGTCGCCGGCCGAAGGCTTCAGGGCTTGATTCCTAATCTCAATCCCGTTTGCAGAGCGCTCAGCACTTCGCGGACTTGCGCTTCTTGCCGATGGTTCCGCGCTGCTGCGATTTGCGGATGTAGTCGAGGGCGGAAGGGACTTTGCAGGAGCCGGTCAGTTCCACCTTAACCGTGCCGATCTTCTCTCCAGCTTTGATGGCCCGATCCGTAAGCGACTGAACATAGGTACCGACGGCAATGAGGAATCCGTTCATCGTGTAGCGGACACAGTTGGGCTGCTGGTGGATCGTCGATTCGACGCGTTGAATCAGCTTTTCCAGCGCCGGCAAATCAAGCTCGGAGTCTTCCTTAATGCCTACCAGGCTGCCAAGTGTGGACCAACCGGCGGCGGCGGTCCTGTCCACCGGCGATTCGATCCACTCCAGTCCCAGCTCCCACCCGTGCAGACTCTCGGCGGCGACCCACGCGACGGTAATCTCGCTCAACGCGCCGCAGTAGGCCTTATCAAGCCATCGGCGCAAGTCATCCTTCGTCATCCGCAGATCGTCGGCGATCAGTCCCGCCAGGTACATCAGGTCGTAGATTCCGGTGTCGTAGAGATCGAGCGCGAGCTGGTAGTCCTTCTTGACCCGCTTCTGGATCTTTTTCATCTCCTCGATTGACACCCCGATCAACGGCTCGCGTATCCCGTGACTGAAAAGGACCTTCTTATAGGAGTCCTTTCCCAACTTGCTCAACTCTTCAGCAATAGCCTGCGCGCTCATGTCCCCTCCATCAATCAAGAGTCAAGTGTTGAGTTGAGTGTTGAGTGTTGAGTGTTGAGTGGCTGCTGCGTTCCTCAACACTAGGTGCTCCGCGACGCGCTGGGCGGCCAGCAGAATGTCTGCCAGATGCGTGTTATCGTCGCGCAACAACCAACTCCGCCGTGGAGAGGATTTGCTTCTTATAGAAGCGATTCTGGCTCGTCTCGACCGAGTATTTAGTGAGTAGGTCCACGGAGCGCCCAACGATTCCCGCCAATTCATCCTCCATGTCCATGTGGTCGAACAGGTCGCAATCAGCGTCTTCATCGAAGTCCGCCAGGAAATCTACGTCACTATCCGGGCGGAAATCCTCCCGCAGGATGGAGCCGAATACACTTAATTCCGTGACCTTCCATTTCCGGCAAAATTCTTGAAACGCCTCTGATCTGAGATCGATTCCCTGTTTGACCATGATTCACTCTCTCCTGAAGTCCATTGTATCAAACGGCCGCCGGCTCTCGCGGATTCCGGTCGTAGATCGGTCGGTGGGCGAGGGCTTTTTTGAGGAATTGGCCGGTGTAGGATTGCGGAATCTGGGCGACGTCTTCCGGGGTTCCGGTGGCTACGATGTTCCCGCCGCCTTCGCCGCCGTCGGGGCCCATGTCTATGACGTGGTCGGCGGTCTTGATGACGTCCAGGTTGTGCTCGATCACCAGGACCGTGTTGCCGGAATCCACCAGCTTGTTGAGGACCGTCAGCAGTTTCTCCACGTCAAAGAAGTGCAGGCCGGTGGTGGGCTCGTCCAGGATGTAGAGGGTGCGGCCGGTGCTGCGCTTGGAGAGCTCGGCGGCCAGCTTCATGCGCTGCGCCTCCCCGCCGGAGAGGGTGGTGGCCGGCTGACCGAGTCGGATGTAGTCCAGGCCCACCTCGTGGATCGTATCCAGCTTCCGGCCGATGCGCGGAATCGCCTTGAAGAACTCGCAGGCCTCGGAGACCGTCATATCCAGGACCTCGGAAATGTTCTTCCCCTTGAACTTCACCTCCAGCGTCTCGCGGTTGTAGCGCTTCCCCTTGCATACCTCGCACGGCACGTAGACATCCGGCAGGAAGTGCATCTCGATCTTGATAATTCCGTCGCCCTTGCACGCCTCGCACCGCCCGCCCTTCACGTTGAACGAGAACCGGCCCTGCTGATATCCTCGAACCCGCGCATCAGGCGTTTGCGAGAACAGGTCGCGAATCAGGTCGAACGTGCCGGTATAAGTGGCCGGATTCGATCGGGGAGTCCGTCCTATGGGGGACTGGTCGATGTCGATCACCTTGTCGATGTGCTCGAACCCGGTGATCTCCTCATGCCGCGCAACGGCCGACGCAGAACCGTGCAGGTGGTTCATCAACTGCGGGAAGAGGGTTTCCTGAATCAGCGTAGACTTCCCGGACCCTGAAACGCCCGTGACGCAGACAAACACCCCCAGCGGAATCCGAACGTCGATGTTCTTCAGGTTGTGCTGTTTAGCGCCCTTGATCTCAATCCAACGCGAGCCGGCTCCCCCAGAATTGGGGGCGGGGGGGGCCTGTGCGCGCCGCCCATTCGATTTCCGTTTTCCGTTTTCCGTTTTCCGCCCGTCGTCGGTCGTCGGTCGTCGGTCGTCAGTCGTCGGTACGGGCCTCCGTATCGCCGGCACCGGAATGTGCCGTTTTCCGGAAAGGTACTGGCCGGTGATGGATTCCGGCTCTCTCTTGATATCCTCGATGTCGCCCTGGGCCACGACCTTGCCGCCATGTTCGCCCGCGCCGGGACCGATGTCGATAATGTGGTCCGAAGCCTCCATCGTCTCCTGGTCGTGTTCCACCACGATGATCGTGTTTCCCAGGTCGCGAAGATGGGTGAGGGTGTCGATGAGCTTGGTGTTGTCGCGCTGATGGAGCCCGATGGACGGCTCATCCAGGATGTAAAGTACGCCCATCAGGCCGGACCCTATCTGGGTGGCAAGCCGAATCCGCTGCGCTTCTCCGCCGGCCAGTGTAGCCGCGCCGCGGTCCAGTGTGAGATAGTCCAACCCCACGTCCACCAGGAAACCGAGACGAGTGCGGATCTCTTTGATGATCTGTCGCGCGATCGTATACTCGCGCTCCGACAATCTATGGCGAGGCGGGATATCGACGGATTCTGACTTTCGTTTTTCGTCGTCGGTCGTCCGTCGTCCGTCGTCCGTCGTCCGTCGTCCGTCGTCGGTCTGCGACAGCTCCTCGAACCATCGGTCGGCATTGCCGATGGAGAATGCCGTAATGGTCGAAATATCATTCCCGCCCACGGTAACAGCGATCGATTCCGGCTTGAGCCGCTTGCCGTTGCAGGCGGGGCAGGGCCGGGCGGATTGATATCGTGAAAGCTCCTCGCGGACCCAGTCGCTGCTGGTCTCCTTGAGTCGCCGGTCCAGCATCGGAATCACCCCGGCGTAATCGCTGTGGAAGGTGCGTTCTCGCCCCCATTTATTGCGGAAGGTGACGGAGACGTTGCCCTCCACGCCATAGAAGACAGCCTTATGCTGCTCGGGCGTGAGATCCTTTATCGGCGTAGTGAGCGTAAATCCAAACTTCTCCGCAACGCCACGAAAGAGCCCGAGCATATAGTCGCCATAGCCCGTCCCCGTGGTCTTCGGCATCAGGGCGACGATGGCGCCCTTCTCAATCGAAAGGTTCGGCTTTGCTACCTTCTCCGGATCGAATTCCGTGCGGGTTCCCAGCCCGTGGCATTCCGGGCAAGCTCCATAGGGACTATTAAATGAAAAGGAACGCGGAGCTATCTCCTCCAGGCTGATTCCGCAGACCGAACAGGCAAAGTGCTCGCTGAATAGAAGCTCTTCGGGTCGTTGGGTCGTTGGGTCGTTGGGTCGTTCGGCTTCGGACGGCTGACCGCTGACGGCTGACGGGTTCTGGCCTTCGTCGTCGGTCGTCGGTCGTCGGTCGTCAGTCGTCGGTCGCGATACGATATCCACCGTCACATTGCCTTCCCCTTTCTTCAGCGCGGTCTCCAGGGAATCGGCGAGGCGGGAGGCGATGTCGGGCTTGATGACCAGTCGGTCGATTACCACGTCTATCCAGTGCTGCTTGTAGCGGTCCAGGTCCGGCACATTGTCGGTGGAAAGGTCATACATTTCCCCGTCGATACGCACCCGGTTGAAGCCTTCCTTGCGGATATCATCGATCTCTTTCCGGTACTCCCCTTTGCGGCCCCGGACGACCGGCGCTAGGAGCTGAATCCGCGTACCCTCGGGAAGGTCGTGAACGCGATCCACAATCTGCTCCACCGTCTGCTGCGCAATCTCGCGACCGCAATTCGGGCAGTGCGGCCGCCCCGCGCGCGCGTATAGCAGGCGAAGATAATCGTATACCTCCGTAACGGTGCCAACCGTTGACCGCGGATTCCGGCTCGTAGACTTCTGGTCAATAGAAACCGCCGGGCTCAACCCTTCAATGTAATCCACGTCCGGCTTGTCCATCTGCCCGAGGAACTGGCGTGCGTAGGCGGAAAGGCTCTCAACGTAACGCCGCTGGCCTTCTGCATACAGGGTATCGAACGCAAGCGAGGACTTGCCTGATCCGGAGAGGCCGGTAATAACAACTAGCTTGTCGCGCGGAATCTCCAGGTCGATATTCTTAAGGTTATTCTGCCTCGCCCCTCGAATAACTATCCGGTCGTGGACGGGAGGCTTTGGATTTTGGATTTTGGATTTTGGATTTTGGGTTTTCGGCATGGTCGGAGCGGTTGTGCTTGATAGAATCAGCGCACAGGATTCTAGCAGAAGTGTGAAGGAGAAACCAGTAGACGGGCCACGGATTCCGGAGGCGATTTCAACCGAACGGATGGGGTCAGACCTTTTGGAAGTTATGGAAGGGGATCGGCGACGAGAATCGTGAAATCGGGCGCGCAGGGGCGTGCATCTCAGGTTTTCCTATTGGCGTTTACCATAGCGATCTGACCACGAATCATGACCGATTAAGGAATCAACCGGAAATTGGTTCGGCTGAGTTCTACGCCTTTCGGGCAGGTTCGGCGGAGGAGGTTTCGGCCAATTCCGATGGTGGGCGCGTGATGAGGCGGTTCACGCCGGCGAGGACGGCGGCGGCGGCGCTGCGGTAGCGATTTTCGGTGACGACGGAAGAGCCGGCGACGGGCCAGACCTGGCTCCGCATGGTGTACTGACCGACGGCGGTGATGATCTGCTTACCGTCGGACGTCTGGTTCAGCAAGACGTCGCTAAGGCTGAGGAGATGGCCTTCCGGCAGGATGGGACGAAGGGTGCTGGCGGTGGTCTCGGCGACGACGCGTAACACACCCGCTTCGTCGGTTTCGACCGAAGAGGTGGTCGAGTATCGTTTTAGCGGCGCCGCGTTGCTGCCGTTGCCGCTGCTGTTGACGGGATTGGGCGCTTCGATCTCCACGCGGACGTCGGCGCTGCGGTCGGTCCAATTGACAACGACCTTGGCGAGACGAAGCCGGCCAGGCCCCCCGGCGGATGCCACAACGGATTCCAGCTCATCCTCGGTCTGCCTGAGCTTTTCTGCCTTCCGGTCCATGCTTTCGCGGCTGGCGGCGTTGATCAGGTTGTTCACCGTGGAGGCGTAGTGAGTATCTTCGCGCTCTTTGGTGCGCTTTCCACCCGATAGGCCCACAGAGCACAGCACCCGCCGATCACCGGCCTGGTCGATGCGGGATTCCGCAATGCGCAGGGCGAGTTGGTCTCCAAGGACGACGGCTTCCGACATCGGACGGAGAGTCCCTATGCTGAATTCGTCTCCACCGTACCGGCAGAGGTAATCGCGGGCAGGGTCGATCGCTTCCTCCAGGATATGTGCAACTGTCCGCAGGACCTCATCCCCGACGATGTGGCCGAACTGCTTGTTAAACTGGCCGAATCCGTCCAGGTCCATGAACAGGATACATACTTCCCGGCTGGCTTTTAGCTGTGTGGCGAGCCATTCGCGCAGGCCGTCCGCCCAGGAGAGCTCGGTGAGCGGATCGTAGGATCGGCAGACGTGAGCCATCACTTCAGATGGGGTTATGACGCCCAGGAGTTTGCCGGATTCCATGACGGGAATCCGCATCAAGCCGGTGTCCGCCATGCGCTTGGCTGCATCAGATAGGGTGAGGTCCGGCTCCAGGAAAGCAGTGTCGCTATTCATGATGTCGGCGACGGTGAGACTGAGGTTGGCTCCGAGGAGTTGGCGGTCCAGGACCATTCCCAGCAGGTCGCGCCCCTCGATTACCGGAAGCGCGCCAATATCATGGCCCTTCATGAGCAGAGTGGCGGTTTCGACACTGTGCCCCGGATTGACCCACACGGCGGGACGCGTCAATACTTCGCGTACGGTCTTCATAGATTTCGGATCACGGCGAGATTATTGCACGTACTTATTAGGCCAATTCCGCGCGAGAAAACCGTGCGCGACAGTCAACCGCGCATTGCTGGCGAATATAGACACCCGCGGATTCTTTATACCTGTTTCTAGAGATACCGGGGACGTGCAATGGCGTGCACGATCTGGGAAGAACCGGCAATTTGACGAGCAGCCGCGTGCTCCGACTCCCCTATCCCGCGTGGACCGTTTCTCGTTGAACGCGCTTATTCAGTGGGATGTTCCGCACGATGTCGAAAGCGCCAAGCTGGTGGGCGAGGGCGGAAAGGGCGGCAGAGGCATCCTGCATGGAGGTGAATTCCGCCAGGACGTGGCCGTGGGTGTGAGACTCGCCGGCCATGTACTGGCTGTGAAGCGCGATGACGCCCGCCATTTCGTGAGCATAGATACGCCCGCCCGTCTCCACGTTGACCAGTGAGCGACCGTCCGGCTGGCTGTCCTGTGTGTAGATCCACATAGTTTCTCTTCTCCGGGGATGATGTTCGATATTTGATACGGCCCGATTGCGTCTCGGATTCCACCTCAAATTGAAAAACAATAACTGCAAGGTTACTCTGACAGTCTGACAGTCAGTGAAATAGTGACAGAGGCTAGTTCATTGTGGCAGGTGAAATTGCTCGTTTGGGGTGGGAGCGGCACTTAGAATTCGAGGGTATTGGATTATGTGGATTCTCAAACCGCAAAAGGGAGTGTGGCACTACTATCATTCCCCCGGTCCGCGCGTAGGGCTATGCGGGGCTAAGATTGCGGATTCGCCCGAGATAGTCGAGCAGGAGGGCAAGCCGACCGGATTCCACGCGCTCCTTTGCAACCGCTGCTGGTTTAGCCATGAGCTCAATCGGACGCTGGTTGCAATTCCGGACGAGAGCACGCGAGATTGGATCGGGAGCCTGGAATTCGGCGATCTATCGGAATCCGATCGAGAACGCCTGTATGCTGCGCTAGGGGAAGACCGCGCCGACTCGCTTCTCGTGATCTACAGCCTCGCCGCGTCCTCCGAACCGGACATCGACAAAGAGCTGCCGACTCCACCGCTCGAATCGGTCAGGATGAGCGTCGCGGAACTGGTTGCGATTCCGCTAGCCATCCGTGCGCCCGCAGCTCCCAAGGAGCCGGAACCCAGCGAAGAAGAATGCGAGGAATCCCCGCAGCCTGCAGAGCCTCGAATGAAAGTGAACTACTCCCGTCGCCCTCCCGAACGAAACGGAACCGGCGGAATCGGCGGCTTTCTCCGTCGCATCACCGAACGCGCCTAACCCTTACTGACTTCACTCTGTCTCCCCGCGCTATTCCAGTTTGATGCTTCGCTATGGGCTCCCGGAACCCTGGCGCTGCTGGTAGATTACCAGGGCTTTTTCCAGCATGTCCCCGCCCCCATCGCCGGGGTCGTGCGGCGAGTTGTCGAACGGCTGTTGCTCCTGCGGTACGGCCTTGAAGTTCTCCCAGAATCTGCTCAGTCCGGCCCCCACTTCTGGGTCGCCCTGCGTAAAAGCACTGAGAAGGTCGCTTTTGAATTTCGCGAGCGCCTGGGCTTCTTGGCCGGCAGGGTCCGCACCGGATTCCGCGAGACGCTTTGCTTCGGCAGCGACGTACTGCCACTTCTCACTCGCGCGCTTCTGGTCCTCTTCGGTCCATTCTCCTCGTTGCTCCAGCTTTCGGGCCGCCTCTTCTGAGTAGGAGGCCTGGCGCAGCTCCTCCATCTGTTGGCACGGCCGCAGCGTCGGGCGTGCATTTGCGGGGCGCCGGGATGAATCCACTCCTGGATGCAGAAGTCGGGCAGTTCCTCCGTGGCAGATTCCGCGGCGAGAACGTTCGGCACGCGGATTCCGGCGTCCCTGAGAAGGGCCAGCTCTCGGGCTTCGCGGACGTAGTCCATAACGCCGGGGCTCAGGTGGTACTTAAGGAGATATGAGCGGCGCCGAGTGCCGATATGCCACGAATGACTCTCAACCCCACCCTTTGCCCGCTCCACCTTCGTGATGTCCGACCGGTCGCCCGATTCCGCTATGACCCGAAAGATTACCGGCGTCAAGGCTACTGGGATGTGGCGTGACATTACAGCGGAATCAGCCTCCGTTCTTTGAAGCCGGGACTCTGCCGGGACCGTGCAGGACCTGACCGGGGCGTGCGCCGGTCGGACGGGCCTTATCCAAGATGAGTTTGCCGTTGACGATGACGTACTGAATCCCGGTTGCGTACTGGTGCGGATTCTCGAAAGTGGCGCGGTCGATTACGGTCTTTGGATCGAAGATGGTCACGTCGGCCCATTGGCCGGGCCGGAGAAGGCCGCGGTCGAAGATTCGGATTTTGGCGGCGTTCGCGGAGGTCATCTTTCGAATGGCTTCCTCCAGCGAGAGGAGCTTCTCTTCCCGAACGTATTTTCCGAGGACGCGGGGGAAAGTGCCGTAGTAGCGGGGATGTGGATGAGAGCTGAGAGTTGAGGGTTGAGAGTTGAGAGTAACCGCGGTGCCATCGGAGCCGATGGAGACGAGAGGGTGGGCGAGCGCCGTCCGCATGTCTTCTTCGGAGTGGTGGAAATACACCGTGGGGACCGATCCGCCGTTCGCGGTAAGCAGCTCGAAGAGGACGTCCACTGGGGCTTTGCCGATGGTCTGGATCACTTCGCTCATCCGCTTGCCCTGAAAGCGCTTGTGATCCGGATTCCGCATCGAGACCAGAAGCATACCCTCCCAGCTTCCGACCGCCGTGAAGTGGTTGTACCAGTCCGAGCCGGGGATTCCGTTCAGGATCTCCTTCTCGAGGCGCGGGCGGAGGGCGGAATCCTTGAGACGCTGGATCATGGCCTGCGCGCCGCCTTCGTGCGCCCAGGGCGGAATGATGCTGGATAGGTTGTTCTGTCCGGCCCGGTAGGGATAGACGTTTGCCTGGACGTTTTGGCCATCCATTCGAGCCTTCTCGATCAACGCCAGCAGCTCCGGCATGCGCCCCCAGAGCTTGTGGTCGGCGATCTTAAGGTGGATGATGTCGACCGGGACCTTCGCACGCCTCCCGATCTCGATAGCCTCCGCCGCGGCCTTGAAAACGCCCTCGCCTTCCGTGCGCAAGTGGGTCGAATAGATTCCGCCAAACTCTCCGGCGACCTGGCATATCGCAACCAGCGTATCGGTGTCGATCCAGACCCCCGGCGGTCCGCTCAGCGAGCTGGCAACTCCCAGCGCCCCCTGCTCCATGGCCGAACGGACGAGCGTTCGCATCCGCTCCAGCTCGTCCGATGTCGGCGGTCCCGCCCGATTTCCGCGAACATGGGTCCAAACCTGGCTGGAGCCGACATAGGTGGCGACGTTGGTGGCGATCCCGCGCTTCCGCAGCTCGGCAAAGTAGGCGCTGAAATCCTTCCACCGCTCGGACGGCGCCGCCGACCCTCCTTCGCCGAAGACCATTGTCGTTACGCCCTGCCGCACCATACTCGGCGCATCCCCGTTCTCAACGACCGTCTCATCCGAATGATTGTGGATATCGATGAATCCAGGCGCCACCACCAGGCCCGTCGCATCAATTGTCCTCGCCGACCTCAGCCCGGAAAGTCGACCGATGGCGGTGATTCGCCCCTCCCGTATCCCGACATCCGCAACAATCGCCGCGTTCCCCGTCCCATCCACCACTCGCCCGCCACGAATCAGGACGTCGAAGGCAGGAATTCCGAGACGTGGGCGGCTTGGGCGTGCCGTAGCGTCCGGAAGCTGGCGTGCGACGACATCTGCCAGCAATAGAGGCACCGCAAAAGCGAGTAAGAGACGGGACATGCGTCAACCACCCAGCATAGGACGTTGCGTTGTTACTTCAACTGCCGCAAGCACCTCACCTGCGCCCCGGAAGAATTGGCTCGTGTCGATGGATCAGCACATCGGGCGCGGCGGGCATTGGTGTAGCGTTTCGGTTTGTCGGCGGAGAGTTATTGCCCAGACAGTCTTTGGCCTACTCCGCGGGTCCTCCCGCGTCGCCCAGATCGGAATCCTGTTCCGGCAACCGCAGCGCTTCAATTCGAGGTTTGAATACATTGTAAAACTTAATGGAGGTCTCGTAAAGCCACTCTTTAATCCGCCCACGGTTCTCTTCAGTCCTCAATTCGATTGATACCCCTAGACGTACATATGGGTAGCGCCCGCCCGGCCGCCACGTCAGTTCTGTCCCGATTTCGCCCTCAATCTCGGCTCTCGTTTGCTGCAACTGGCGGAAGGCTTCGTCTCTGTGGGGACCTTTCGTCACGACGCCGCACTCCATACGGTTCTCCGCGAAACGCGCCCCGAGATACATGTGGAAGCCTAGTCTTCCAATTCCGATGACCGGGCCAACTTCCGCCGATCGTGGCAGGCGATAGGGCACTCCGCGCTGCTCCAGGTAAGCGTGGATATCTCGCCAGAACTCATTTCTCCACGGTTCGGAGATTCTTGGAGGCTTGACCAATCGATTCGGGCTGCAGACTGCGCGCAGTTCTGGTGCGACCGGCGAGTCACCGATCTGATACGCCTTCAACTCAGCGACGAAAAGAGCGACAGATTCCGGAGTATTCTCGTTGATCCAGTCAATCACTTTGCGGTGGTCGTTGGCCACCTTTTCCGCTATCCAGATTCCTGTCATTGCCCCGTGAACTGCAGTGTATGTAAGGAGTTTCCCGAGGTGGTCATGATCGGTTCGACCAAATTGATTCTCAATTACGACCACGTGTCTCTCATCGGCCGCGTCATTCCCCACGAGATCGCAGTAAAAATCCCCCGGACACGCCTCACGCCGCAGGTTCGAGACATCGATTCCAATATCTTCCGAGATCATGCCGCGACCGTCCTCAGTCAGCAGCCAGTCGCTGAAAGCCGTTTCGTGCGGCCAGATTTCGCGAATGTTTCTGACAACTGTACGGCGCGCGATTTTCACAGAATGTATCTCCAAGTGTATTGACGGGCACGGCGGGCTTTTGGTAGGACAGGTTCCTAACAGCCTCACAACCGATGAAGTTCTTCATCCCAAACTGCCGCGAGCAAGTCTATATAGTTCCGGTGTCCCTCCGGAATCCGGTGAAACGGATGAAAACCGCTTCCAACCGCGCAGTCCGCGAGGTTCACCAATTCGTCGACTGTGGTCCATGAGATCCCTTGAATTGCGTTCGCGTAGAGCGACACGAGGCGCTGGCTGGCCGTGCTCGGAGAGGCGATGCCCTTGTCCTCAAGCAGCTTTTCGGGATGATCCGTTATCGCAGTGAGTAACGTTTGCCTGACGAACTCTTCCCATGTGTCCTGCGCTTTCAAGGCCACTGCCGTGGCGTTGAATCTATAGAGCGCCACTTTATTGCGCGCTCGAAGCCTGACGCGACGGTCTTCGTACTCGCGAATCAAATCTGTGATTCCCTCGATCGCTTGCGCGGAATGTTGCGACTTGTTTCGCTTAATGGGCATATGGGTCTCTACCTTTTGAGATCAAACGGTACCTGTTTCCTACCGTGCGCGGCGGGCTTTTTGGTAGCGTTTGGGTTTGTCGGTGAATTCGGCGCCGCCCATGGCGTGGGAGGGGAGGAAGCGCTTTAGCTCGAGGACTTCGTCTCTTAGCGCTGCTGCCTGCTCGAAGTCGAGGGCTTTGGCGGCCGCTTTCATCTGGAGTTCCAGCTCGGTTATGATTTGGACGACCTGGTCCAGGGGCATGGCCTGGGCGTCGATCTCGCGGCGGGTGCGGTAGGTGGCGCGCTCTTCTTTGACGTAGTCGGCGGCGATGAGCGCTCGAATTGCTTTCTTGACCGTAGTGGGGGTGATTCCGTGCTCCTCGTTGTAGGCCACCTGGATGGCGCGGCGCCGGTTGGTCTCGTCGATCGCGCGCTGCATGGAGCCGGTGACGTTGTCGGCGTACATGATGACCTGGCCGGAGACGTTTCGAGCGGCGCGGCCGATGGTCTGAATGAGCGAAGTCTCCGACCGGAGGAATCCCTCTTTGTCCGCGTCCAGGATCGCGACCAAGGTGACCTCGGGGAGGTCCAACCCTTCTCGCAGCAGGTTGATTCCGACCACCACGTCGTAAGTGCCGGTGCGAAGGTCGCGCAGAATCTCCGTGCGCTCAAGGGTCTTGATGTCGGAGTGGAGGTACTGGACCTTCATGTTCAGCTCCTCCAGGTACTCCGTCAGGTCCTCGGCCATTCGCTTGGTCAGCGTGGTCACCAGAGTTCGCTGGCCCTTCACCGTTCGCCCCCGAATCTCGTGAATCAGGTCGTCGATCTGGCCTTTCGTGGGCTTGACGACGATCTCGGGGTCGATCAGGCCGGTCGGTCTGATTATCTGTTCGACGATTAGTGGCGCAGCGGCCTCCCCCGCCCCCAATCCTGGGGGAGCTGTTCCGGCCGCAGCCAGTTCCGGTGTTGCTTCGGTGGTCGTCGGTCGGTCGTCGGTGGTCCCCAAGGGCCGGCCGCCTATTACTGAAACCTGTTTCTCGTATGGCCCCGGAGTGGCGGAGACGAAGACTGTTTGGCGCTTGCTCTTGGTGACCTGGGATTCCCATTCGTGGAATTTCAGCGGGCGGTTGTCGCGGGCGCTGGGGAGGCGGAATCCGAAGTCCACCAGGTTGTCCTTGCGGGACATGTCGCCGGCGTACATGCCTCGAATCTGAGGGATGGTCTGGTGGGATTCGTCTATGATGACCAGCATATCGTCCGGGAAGTAATCGTAAAGTGTGTTCGGACTGGTGCCGGGGGCGCGGCCATCCATGAAGCGCGAATAGTTCTCGATTCCGGAGCAGTAGCCGAGCTCGCGCATCATCTCGATGTCGAAGCGGGTGCGCTGCTCGATGCGCTGGGCCTCCAGCAGCTTGTTCTCGGCGCTGAACTTCGCTACTTGCTGCTTCATCTCTTCTTCGATGTGGACGATGGCGGCTTCCAGACGCTCGGCGCTGGTGACGAAGTGGGAGGCGGGAAAGACGGTGACGGAATCGCGGGCGCCCAGGACCTCGCCCGTTAATGGGTCGACCAGGGTGATCTTCTCGATCTCCTCGCCGAAGAGCTCGACGCGGATGATGACCTCCTCGTCGATAGGCTGGACCTCCAGGATGTCGCCCCTCACGCGGAAGGTGCCGCGCTGCAGCTCCAGGTTGTTGCGGGTGAACTGCATGTCCACCAGTCGGTGCAGCACCTCCTCGCGGTCCACGATCTCGCCGCGGCGGAACGAGAGGATGATCTTCTGATACTCCTCCGGCGAGCCGAGGCCGTAGATGCACGAGACGGAGGCGACGATGATCACGTCCCGACGTTCCAACAGCGCCTGGGTGGCGGAGTGGCGGAGGCGGTCGATCTCGTCGTTGATCTGGGCGTCTTTTTCGATATAGGTGTCGGTCTGGGGGATGTAGGCTTCGGGCTGGTAGTAGTCGTAATAGCTGACGAAGAACTCGACGGCGTTTTGCGGGAAGAACTCCCGGAACTCGGAGCAGAGCTGGGCGGCGAGGGTCTTGTTATGCGCCATCACCAGTGTAGGCCGCTCGACTTGCTGGATGACATGGGCCATCGTAAACGTCTTGCCGGTTCCGGTCGCCCCGAGAAGCGTCTGGAAGCGGTGGCCGGCATGGATTCCGGAGACGAGCTTATCGACGGCCTGGGGCTGATCCCCCTGAAGGCTGTAGTCTGATGTGATTTGGAAGGGCACGATTCCACCGCCAAGTCGCCAAGTTCGCCAAGAACGACAAGGAGAATCCGCGATTTTACAAAACGAAGCCAATTCTAGAGTGGACTTCCGCGGAATCCATTAAAATGCAAAACGAACCCAATTCCGGGTCCGTTTGCTTCATTAACACTGTACTTTAGTATGGCTCAAGCAACGGTATGTTGGGTCAACGATTTGGATTCCGGGGAATCCCAGGAAGTCGTCCGTATTGAACGTGAGAATGTCCGTGATTCCGTGAACATGCATTACGGCAACCAGGCGGGCATCAAAGGCTCTTCGACCCGTGATGCCGTGTGTCTCGACGAGGCGAATACATTCTGTCAGAATCGCAGGTCTGTCGTCGAGGATCGGGAACAGCTCAAGGATTTCTCGACACTCATCCGCCGACCGAGCAATCGTCCAGCCGAGTCCCTTGGCCGTGACTGGGCGAGTTGCTACAGACCAGAATTCGAGCACATTCTGGGCAGTAATGCGAATCTCTTGTCCTTGTGCACGAAGACGGGTCACGGCATCCCTAGCGATCACGTGCTGTGGCGAAGCGGAATCGACGAAGCGCAGCAGGAGGTTCGTATCCGCCAGGTGGGTGGGCTTCCGCTAGAGCTCTAGGTGGTCGTAGATGCTCTCGCGACGCGTGGCTTCATCTGGGAGACCGGGTCCATCGGTGTGGCTGTCGACCCATTGCTGGAACCTCTTGGTCCATTCCTCCGGGGTCGCGGTCTTCCAGAATGGCTCTTTCCCCTCAATCGGTCGCAACGTAATCGTGCCGTTACTTCGCTCAACAGTATATCGATCATGTGGACGGATTCCGCCTACGTACTCCGGTTCTATCTGGATGACTCCGCGCTCGTCGGCTTGAATCTCTCGTTCCAACTTCTCGTCCTACCGCACTGCCAGGGCGTGTTTCCAGCCGAGCGTTGCCGCGCTCCCAACCCTCATTATGCTAGATTCCGTTGCGAGCGGCAAGTTCGATGCTTAGGGCTTAGGTCACTGCAATCTCGCTGGCCGGCTGGAGGTCATACTGGTCGTTCATCGCCGAACTTGCGTTCACCTGCGACCGTCCGGGTTTAGCGTCGCGGACCCGGAGGTCCGGGAGGGGCGGAAGGCGTCGAAAACGAAGGGCGGGACAAGGGTCGGGCGGGAGAGCTTTGGCCGATGTTCCAGTTCCCGGACTGGGCCGCCCGTTCATAGACGGCCGCTTGTTCCTGCGGGACCGGAATGCCCTCTTTGGGTGGCGTTACCCACACGGCGTTGCCCTTGGAGTCACGGTAGTAAACGCGGCCGTTCTTGGAGAGATAATACTGCCCCTGGGCTCCGGCTCCTCTGGCGTTTTTGTGCTTGTTGTAGAGGTAAACGAGGGCGGCGGCGCCCGCGAGGAGCGCAACCTTCTTACCGGTGCTCATGCCGGGGGTATTTTGTCGTGGCGGCGGCACGGAACCATAGGGGGTTCCCGCCGGGTTCGAAGGCGATGTTTCGGCTGGCTTGCCGCACCCGAAGACTGAAACGGTGAAAGCAATCGCAACAAGGCCGGACAGGCTGCGAAATCTACTAGATGGCTCCATGGCCACTGTTCCTTTCCACTACATTTCGAACTGCAATGACGTCAAGGGGAGATTACCCTATTTAGGCTTGCAGCAGTCTTGATAATGGCGGCTTTCCGGGTTACTCATCTATGAGCGAGAACTGACGTACGACAATCGTTCGATTGAGGCTGATCCCCGCAGCTTCAGGCACCCGACTGACTTGCGTCTCGCGCAGCGGTATGTTGATCAGGATCAACCAGCCGAGGCTCTTTCCAACCTGAACGCGCGTATTCCGATAAAATGCACAACGAGCTGAATCCCGGGTCGTTTCAAATTCATATTACTCGGCGGTAGTAAAACGTTTACAACTGTTGGCAGACCCGCAAGTTCCATTCCGGGGAGGCAGTTCCTGTGGCGTATCTCGACGGTCACGCGGGAAGGGCCAACCGGGACAAGTTCATCTCTTCGGATGAGGCCGCCGGGCCAAGCGGAATGGGAGTTGTCGATGCGGCAGCGCAACCTCTACCGGTTCTGGGGCAGCAAGTGGAGGTATACCGAATGAAGGTCGGTAGTCAATCGATTCGGCTGCCGGCGACGCTTGGCGGCATCTTCTGGCGCCTATGGCTGCTGACCGGATGCCAGCCCTCTGGTCCTTACCTTGAGAACAAACCGCCGCCAGAAGGCGGACCGCCCGCTAATAGTAGAAGGCCGCCTAGGGGAGGTAAACACGCCGACAACGCGCTGGGGTGTCCATCCACTGTCGCGGCGACTGTAAATGGGTCGGCCCAACTTGCCTTTGTGCTTGCCGAGTATAACGGAATCCGGCTGGTAATCGCGTTCATGTCTTGTGCGATTACCAGCGCAGATCTCTTTAGCGAGGGGATGACGTTGCCGCCGCAAACGTCCTGCCGAATCCCGTAGGGCCCATATGCGATTTGATTCAGTGCCTTTCAGCAGTCCTACTGGGCCAGTCGCTTACCGGTCTTGTCAACCGGGGCGTTTTCCATGACGGAGACGGATTCCAGGCGCATGATTAGCGGCTGAAGGTTCGGCTGGATCCGGATGCCTTTCATGTCTGGAACAAACGCAAGGTTGGCCTTACCATTCCGGATGAAGTCCAGGAATCGGCGGGAGGCGCCGGGCGCGAGCGTGAGCTCGTACGTATTCGAATGCTCGCCTACATGGGCGCCGCTGAGTTGCGATCGGATTCCGAAGACGGCGAGTGTGGCGAGCTTCGTGCGGAGCCCGAGTAGGTTGACACCAAACACGTCGATGGGCGCCGGAAGAGACCGGCCGGACAGAACGTGGAATCGCAGCACTGTGTTAATCGGATTCCTGGTTCTGGACAGCGCCGTGAGCAGGTTTTTGAGATCCTGCGGGTCAATCTCGACGGGCAGCGGTATCGGCACGTAGCCGAACGGAAGGTCCTTCGGGATACGGAATTTGATCGGCGGCAGGAGCTCGAACCATCTCCACCATTTCTGCGGCGGAATGAAGATGATCGGTTCCACATACTGGTAGTTGAGCTGCGCCAATGGATTGAGAACGTCCTGGACCCGTTTTGACACAAGCTTGCAGCCGGCGTCGATGTCGTGGAAGCTGAAGGTTTGATTCATCCAGGCGGTGTCGAAGGTCGGGTTCGCGCGTCCGCCGCCGAGCGCGAGCCACTTTTCCCAGAGCCGGTCGATCACGCAGTGGTGCGTCCAGAAGATGGGATCGAGCGGCGATTGGAAAGTTACCATGGTTCCGTTGATGGCGACGTGCACGTAGTTGTGGGGCGCTCCCTGGAGACTGCCGCTGAATCCGCTGAACGAAAGGTTCGAGTTGGCGGGTCCTGGATCTGTCGAGGCGAAATTGAGCGAGAATGCGGGCGAGGTAACGTTGGTTCGTGGTGTGTGGTAGAGCGGATTGGGGATGGATGCCCCGTAAGTCGTCGGGTAGAAGCTCGTGGGGAAAGTGGTTTCGGCGGAGTTATCGTAGCCCCAATAGGGCAGACCTTTGAGCTTTCCGCCCGATTTGGAGACCAGGATTCTCTCGAAGTAGTAGAGGTACATCCGGTGCCAGGGCAGCCAGTATGGGACTGAATGGTTGCACTGCGTGTTATGGATGTTCGCCTGGAAAGTCCAACTACAGGGATCGGAAGCCGGCAGGGCCTTCATGGCCGCGACGGCGTCTCTAAGACCCTGAAGCTCGGTGGAATTCAGGCTTTTGATGTTCTTTCGCAGCATCGGAACGGCGGCATTGCTGGGAGCCGGGGAATCTGCAAACCCGAAAACCAATGCAACTAGAACGACGAACATGGTCCTCTCCTTCCGGGCGGCGTCTGGACGCGCACTGAGACTGATGGATTCGAACTGAGTCAATCTATCTTCTTCCCCAACGAACCAGACCCCTTTTTCCTCTCAAGCTTCGATTCTCCGGTTATCGGTTTCGCCGGGCGAGGCCGGACGTATCTCGGAGTTTATGCACGGCGCCGAAGAGCCGGGCGGATCGGGTAGGCTGGTTCGTGTGCGCCGCGAGATGCGCCCAGTTGTTCAGGCACTCGATCGCGTTCCCGACCGCCCCAACGTTTCTCATTGTCTCGAGCGATTCAGTAGGTTGGCTCTCGCGGTGCCGTAGTCCCCCATCGTTCGCGCGGAAACGCTTAGATTCGTCAAGTGTTAAGTGAAGAATTCCCAGCGGTCGCCCGTCTATGTGGGCAGGGGCTGGTGCAGATTTCACCGTCAAACTTAGGAGAAACGCAATGAAGAGTCAGCGAGTTCTTGTTGTCCTCACAGTTGTCAACCTCGGGCTGCTTGGGATGCTGCTGGTGTATGGTGGTGCGGCTCGGGCCGGTAGGGATCTGACGGTGCTAAAAGGGCGTGGGTTGGAGATCGTGGACGGTCAGGGAAAAGTAAGGGCGAGCATCAAGCTGCATCCGGCGGACCCGAAGTACAAGATACCGAACGGGAAGGTCGGGTACCCGGACACCGTGGTATTGCGGCTAATCACTCCGGATGGACGGCCAGGAATCAAGATTTCGGCATCGGTGGACGGCTCCGGATTCCTTGCTTCCGGGGAATCCGGGAATTCGGATTGGCACGGCGTTCAGATCTCCTCGGAAGAGAGTACCGTGAAGCTGAGGGCCAAGGATGGCCGGCAGCAGCTCATAAAGCCGTGATTCAGTGATCAGTGATCGGTAATCAGTGACCGGGTCTCGGCCGTGCGTGAGTACAGTATTGCACGCGGCGTGAACCGGGCGTCCTCGTCGAGCGGGAAGATCGGGCGGGCGCAGATCGTGTGGCCTAAGGTTGGGAGGTTGGCGGAGGTGGCGCCTGGGATGTCGATGTTGAAGTTCTTCTCCACCCAGGCGTCATACATGTGATCCTCGGTATGCGGAGACTTCACCACGATGAGGTCGAAATCGCGCGGATCGAGCCCGTTCGCGTAATACATCGCCCGGTCGAACAGGCTCACCGTACGGCTTAGGACGACGACGGTGAAGTTGTCGAAAGTCAGGACCGCGGTTGGCCCGGCTTCCAGACCAATCTTCATGGTCTCTAATCTTGCTCGGCCGTCCGAAAGTGAGCTCACCTGCGCCGTGACCGGCATCGGCGAGAACCGCCGGCTGTCGAGCGCGCCGCCGAGCGTGACCTCGATAGCAGCGCCTACGCGGGCTTTGTGGGCGATGGCTGCGGCGGTCGGATCGACGATTTGCGCGAGCACGCGCCCGGCGTAGTTCTTTTCCCGCAGCCCCTTGAGGATGAGGTTGGAGTCGCCGGTAGCGCCCGACGAGGTCGCATCGGCCGCATCTGTGAAGACGACGGGACCCTTTATCGTCGACGCCTGAGCAATGGCGAGCTGGAGTGAGATGAGCTTGCCCTGCATACGGTGGCGCAGTGGCCAGAACTCCTCCGCGAGACGGATCGCCTCACTGGATGCCAAGTCTTCATTGCCGTCGGTCGCCACGATTACCTGGCTGCAAAGCTCCGGCACGTCGGTGAATGGGTTGCCGATCATGATTCCGGCGGCGAGCGCCGTACCGTCGCTCTCGATCCGCTGCGCCTCGCGGATCAGATCGCCATAGCAGCCGGATTCGGTGATGAGCTCGTCGCCGCGGACCAGCGCGGGAATGACGACGCGCGAGATGACGGGACGGAGTCTTTCCTTTATCAGCCGCACCAGGAATTCCGCAGCACGGCGGCCGGTGTCGGCGAAATCGACGTGTGGATAGGTATGGTAGATCGCCAGACCGTGCACCTGCCGGAGCATGCGGTCGGTGAGGATTCCGTGGAGGTCGAGCGAGATCACGATCGGGACCCGCTCTCCGACGATGCGCCGTGTCTCGGCAAGCAGATAGCCTTCCGGATCGAGTTCACCTTCCGCCCCCATGGCCCCATGCATCGAGAAGTAGACGCCGTCGACTCCGGATTCCGCGCCTTTCCGCACCGCCGCGAGAATCTCGTCGGCGAGGCGCGACCATCCTTCCGCCGAGAGAAGTCCCGCCGATCCCGCGCGAGCGGAAATGGTGAAAATCGGTTCCATTCCGGCGTCACGGAGGACAGGTAAGGCGCCTCCCAGCGCGGTGTTCAGCCCCTCCTGCGCCAGCATCTCTCCGCCGCGCTCGATGTGGAAGTTCTCGTACTGCGAAGGAACCGGGTTGAAGGACGAGATCTCCTGCATGCATTCGGCGATGAGTATGCGTGGACGGGCGGACATAGGATCTCCTCCGAGGAAATGCGTCAGATGACCCTTTATCTACCCACGACCGTGTTCCTGCACGCTGCCGGATTAACAGCAGATTGGCGCAGATTCCGGAACTTATGGGCAGGCTGGACGCGCCCCGGCCGGCTAGGTCCGGGGCTGACAGGACACTCATTTTCGGCGCGCTGCGAAAAAAAATCACAGAAACCACGAATGCTCACGAATGGGCACGAATGGATTCCGGAATCGTCTCACGCAACGGGAGCAACGAGGGACCAAGCGTTATCACGCAATGGCTACCGAAGGCCGCCCTTCCAGGGCTAACCACCTCGAATCCGTCGAATTGTCAAAGAACGGCAATCTCTCGCGCCGGGAAGCGCACTCCCTAACCCCCTGGAGGGGGAATCCGAAGGTAGGTAACTCCGCCTTATTTGGCGGCTTCCCATTGCGGCTGGCTTTCATTAGGGAGCGTCTGGTGTTCTTCGAGGCCCATCAGGGGGCTTTGCCGTTTTACACCAGATCTTGGTCAATAACTCCCGGGAGAGCCCCTAGCTCTCCGCCGTAGCCATCGCCTAAACGTCCGACGAACATAGACTCAGGGTCTATGCCCAGACAGGTCGCCTCGCCTGCCATTTGGTTCCGGTGGCATTGGCTCCATCCGGCGGCCGCCCTCTGCTCGCTCGGGCCGCAACCGCAGCAAGAACCGGGACTGCGGACCCGGGCCGATCTTCGCTTTCGGCAGCGCCGCGCGGTTTGCAGTCGCGCTGGACCCTGGTTCTTTGCTCCGGTCCCTCTCGTCCGGACCCAGTGATCAAGTGATCAAGTGATCAAGTGATCAGTAATCAGTGTTCAGACCCCCGAAGGCTCGGGGAATCCTGGGCGGGTTGAATGTCTCTAAGGAAGAGGCCGGAATCCGGTGCCCGGCGGGGTACGGATATCCGCGGGGATTCCGAGTAGTACGCCGGACAAACCGAACGGTGAATGGTGAGGAGGCGACATGGCTTCCTCGGCAAACGGGTGGTTGGACCTCCTGACTTGAACTGTGATGCTCGGATGCCTATGATGGACTGTGATAGGAATCCGGCGCATGGGTGTCTACTGGTGCAGTATAGTGGACGGCTGGCGGGGTTGTCAAGGAGGCGCTGAAAAATATTTCTGCTATTTTACCGGGCAAGCGAGCGAACATCGGGGCGGGCGTCAAGCAAGCGGTCACTCCGGGCGGCGGGCAAGCATAACGGCGGCGGATTCCGCTGCGGATTGATAGCTATTCTAGCGGACATCGGGGCGGGCGGCAAGCGGAATCAATGACCGGCGCATTTGGGAATGGCTGAAATGAAAGCGTAGCAGGAGTAAAGGAAGAAACAAAGTAGAAGACAAGCAATCGCCAAGCACATGAGCGACGGAATAGTGAAATTCTTCATTAGGCCGGTTTCTCGTTGGATAACGCCGCATGTTCTCAACTCAACAGTGATCGTCTGGACACCCGTTGCATTGCTATTCTAGCGGACATCGGGGCGGACGGCAAGGGGAAATGGGTTGAGAGTGGCGGAATCCGTGGCGGGGTCAAGGCCTGAAGCGGATCGAGCGATCCCATCGGTCATGCCGTTCAAACACGGCAAGTCCGTGGATGCTCGAATAACTGCTTGCTCCTACGCTGCATCCGTAGCTTCTCGGGAACAACTCAAACGGGAATCGCGGCCGCCAGTAGGAAATGCTTACTAGTCCACCTGAGCCAGTCACCACGCGCTTATGAAACCGCAGCCAACAAGCTCCAATAGACCACGTCATTAACAGGACGACGTAGAAGATTAGTATTCGCTTCAAACGAAGCCCCCAGAACGGCCAATAGCGGTGAGTATTATCGGCAATGAGGCGTCGCTTACGTAATCAGACGTACCAATGGGTGGGCATCGGGGCGGGTGGCAAGGGGCGAGAAGGGGAGAAACGGATCATTGGACTGGACGGGTAAAGCAGATCTCCAATTCACTGAAATTCGTACAGGCCGTCCCACAAGTCCAAGGCTCTCAGTGTCTGTAGCGTATAGGGCGCCGTTGTCGTCCTGACTTCTGCAGGGCGCGGCGTCTGCCTGGGAGGGGAGTTGGACATGCTGAGCAGAGTTTTGGGGGGTACGCTGGCGGCCGTAGTCGGAGGGGCGATGATGATAGGGTGGCAGAATCCGCCTGAAGCGGGGAAGTTCCGGCCGAACATCCCTGCCGGCGGGTCCTCAACGCCGTCGCCGACGACAGTGACGACTATTCGAGACGTGAAGGGGGCGTTCGACGCGGTGTCCGGAGCCGCCACTGATCACTGATTACTGATGACCGAGCACTACGAAGCTTTCGCAAGATCCTTCACCGTCAACACCGTCGGCTCCTCGCGCCTATCCACTACGGCCTCGGTAATGACGCAGCGCTTCACGTCCGCCGAGGACGGAATCTCGTACATGAGGTTCATCATCACTTCTTCAACGATGCTTCGCAGCGCGCGGGCGCCGGTGCTTCTCTTGATGGCCTCGCGGGCGATGGCCTTCAGCGCGGCGTCCTGGAAGATCAGCTCTACGCCGTCCAGTTCGAAGAATTTGCGGTACTGCTTGGTGATCGCATTCTTCGGGCCTTGAAGGATCTGAATCAGCGCCTCTTCGTCCAGCGCCTCCAGCGTCGCGACCACCGGCAGCCTCCCGATAAATTCCGGAATCAACCCGTACTTGAGCAGGTCCTCCGGCATCATCGTCGAGAGCACGTTGCCCACCGCAAGCTGCCGTTCTTCCTTATTATTCGGGTTCGCGCGGAATCCCAGCGGCTTATGGTCCGTCCGCCTCTCGATGATCTGGTCGATCCCCTCGAAAGCGCCGCCGCAGATAAACAGGATGTTCGAGGTATCGATCTGCACGTATTCCTGCTGCGGGTGCTTGCGGCCGCCCTGCGGGGGAACGTTGGCGACCGTGCCTTCCAGAATCTTGAGCAGCGCCTGCTGCACGCCTTCGCCGGAGACGTCGCGCGTA
Organism: Chthonomonadales bacterium; assembly: GCA_046715155.1. Classification (GTDB taxonomy): domain Bacteria; phylum Armatimonadota; class Chthonomonadetes; order Chthonomonadales; family CAJBBX01; genus JBKJZI01. The sequence goes on from JBKJZI010000137.1 coordinate 44,447, forward strand.
ATGGACGGGTTGTCCGACTTCCGCGTGATCTTATCGATTTCGTCGATATAGATGATCCCGCGCTGGGCCGCCGCGATGGTCTCCGCCTGGCTCCCGCCCGTATCCGCCGACTGCAAAAGCTTGAGGAGGATATTCTCCACATCCTCGCCCACGTACCCCGCCTCGGTCAGCGAAGTCGCGTCGGCAATAGCGAATGGAACGTTGAGGATCTTCGCCAGCGTCTGCGCCAGCAGCGTCTTGCCGGAGCCGGTGGGGCCGATGAGGAGGACGTTCGACTTCCCGAGCTCGACATCCGATTCGGGGTTATTGATCCGCTTGAAGTGGTTGTAAACGGCGACCGAGAGTACCCGCTTGGCCCGCTCCTGGCCCACAACGTACTCGCTGAGAATCCGGTAAATCTCCTTCGGCTTCGGCACATCCCCGTTGCCGGCCGGCTTCTCCTTCGCCGCGTTCTCGTTCTTGATTATGTCGTTGCAGAGGTCGACGCAGTCGAGGCAAACGCCCCCGTACATGCCGATGATCAGCTTCTTGACTTGCTCACGGTTCTTCCCGCAGAGGACACATCTCTTTTCATTGCTCTCAGTAATCTTGCCCAAGATAATCCCCCAGTCCGTGATTGAAACGTATTGCGAATTGCGTGACGCGTGATAACGGACTCATCACCCACTTCACACGCAACACTCACTGCCAAGTTTCGCATCACGGCGAGGTCCCCAACAATGTCAGGTTTCATGCCGGAAGTTTCAACTCCCAACACTGAACTCCCAAACATTAGAAACGCAAACCGACTCTCAACGTTACTTATTCCCTAGTAGTCTTGAATTCTAAGTGAGTCACCAGGAAATCTGTGCAAATCTCCGAGACCCGAGACCCGAAACCCGATACCCCTATTCTCGGCTCATCGCTCGCCTTTCTCAAGGACTTTATCCACAAGCCCGTACTCTTTCGCCTCCGGCGCCGACATCCAGTAATCCCTATCGCAGTCCCGCCGAACCTTCTCCAGATCCTGCCCCGTATGCTCCGCAATAATCCGCATCAAAGCATCATGCGCCCGATTCATCTCCTCCAACTGAATCTTCGCATCCGAATACGTCCCCTGATACCCGCCGGCCACCTGGTGCAGCATAATCCGCGCGTTGGGCAGTGAATACCGCTTTCCTTTCGTCCCACCGCAAAGCAAAACCGCCCCCATCGAAGCCGCCATCCCCACACAGATGGTCGCTATGTCGGACTTCACGATTTGCATGGTGTCGTACATAGCGAGTCCGGAGGAGACGCTCCCACCCGGTGAGTTGATGTAGATGTCGATATC
>JBKJZI010000138.1:0-8565 GCA_046715155.1 Chthonomonadales bacterium
AAACAGAGCTCGCCGATCTCCACCGCCGCGCCGATCTCTTCCTCGCACTCTCGCAGCAGCGCTTCGTGGAGCGTCTCGCCAGGCTCTTGTCCGCCGGCGGGTGGGAGATACCAGACTCCGCGGTCGTCCCGATTCTCCGTGAGCAGAATCCGCCCGTCGGGTATGATGATTACTTTGGCTGACGTACGGACAGACAACAACCAAGGGTCTCCTGATTAACAAACGGCGGCGAGATAGACTTCAACCGACCGACCCGGATTCCCTGCCCGGCCGCCAGTCTCTAAGACCGAATCTTCTCGATTATTTGGAGAGATTCGCGGGTCAGTTCGCCCAGCTTCACTGTATGGTATCCTGCCACTCCGGTGTGGAGCGTGTCGTTGATGACGTCGGCCCAATTGGACGGCAGATTCCGGCGGCCATGGAGGATTCCGAGGATAGAACCGGTAGTCGCGCCGTTGCAATCGGTATCGAAGCAGCACTGCACGCCGCGGCAAATAGACTTGACGAAATCGCCTTCTCCCCACAACAGTCCGATGGTCACAACCATTGCATTGGAGATCGTGTGGCACCAGTCGTGCGCGCTGTCCTCATCCCAGAGTCCGTGAAGACGCTCGACCGCGGAATCATACTCCAGACCGTCGGCGTGCCACTGTATAACCGACCGAATGGATTCCGCCAGCCGGCAGTTTAACGGAATTTCTCCCAGTCCGGCCTGAAGAATAGTGGAAATATCATCCGATACAAAGGAGGCGGCAATCATCGCTGCCGCCCACATCTCGCCGTAGATCCCATTCTTGACGTGGGAAATGCACGCGTCTCGCCACGCGAACTCAGCCGCAAGCTCCGGGTTGCCGGCCGCGGCGTAGCCCCAGAAGTCGGCCCGGATCTGCGCTCCGATCCACTCACGATAGGGATTCCGGAACGCTGCGGAGCGGGGCGGCGAGATCAGCAGACAGAGATTGCGGTACGCTACTCTCTCTGCGGTGCAGGTGTGGAGGATCGGAATCTCGCGCAGCCAGAAGTCCGCAACGTCGAGCGGCGTAAACTCGCGGCCGAGCCTCTTCAGTATGGCGAAGCCGGTGGTTGTATAATTGGTATCGTCGTCTTCCGGCATGGCCGAGACCAGATCGGCAAACGTTCCGCCGTTATCAGGGCTCTTGAGCTTGTATTTTTGCTGAATCTCTGCCGGGACGTGGAAATAGAAGTAGCCGTTAAGCGGCCAGCGGCCGAGGTCTTTGAGGTAGCCCCACATTTGGGGCCGCCGCCAGCCCTCGACCGGCTTTCCGAGAAGGCAGCCGACGCATCGCCCTGTCCAGGCGCCGTGAACGCGGTCTTCGAGTTCGGAGTCAGTTAGATTGAGGGAAGGAAGCATTGGGCGATTAGCCGGCCGCGCGGCCCGGATACCGTCCAGGTCAGACGGTTCGTGGTAGGCATAGTCACGCTTCGTGGGCGCCGCGATGGTCGCATCCAGGAGTTGCTCGGCCACGGGTTGATTCGATGGGTCTTGCAGGTCGAGCGAACGCACTCGATCGATCTCGCCCTGAAGCCCGCTGAGGTCGCGGCCCTCATCGTCGCACTGACGCAGTTCCGTCTCGATGTCCGTATCGCTGATGGTTAACCAGATGTATTTCAAAACGATTCAACCAGCTCTTAATGATGGGCAACACCGAAGCGAACAGACCTATGCTTCTGCGATAGTCCGGGGCGCTCCTCTACGCCTGGACCGCAATCCGAGCTTGGAACCCAAATAATGATCCTCTGGAAAGAAGGCCCGGAGCGATCCGACCGCGTGGTAGTCCTGAAAAAGCTCGGCGTGACAGGGGCGGCGCTGCTTGCGGTCGGGTCCGTGATTCTCTCGTTCGTCCACTACTACGGGCGCGTGCGTCCCGATAGGCTGCTCTCCGCGGGAGAGATCGAGCTAAAGCGGATGGCTGCCGGAGCTTCTTCCGAATCCGTGTTGTTAACAGCCGAAGGGCCAGGGAACGCAGCGGCTCACTACGTAATGGCGCTTAACTCTTACGCGACACGCCGCATCCCGTATCTCAAAAACCGCGGATTCAAAGCGTTTGTCAAGGAGCCCCCGGTAACTCAACAAGAGATTCGAGAGTTGGAGCATGGCGCGCTTCGCGCGCGCTGCGACTTCTTCGAGATGCGGAACGGCAAGCCAGTCTTCACGTTGATCAAAGGCGGCAAGGGTCCGTGGAAATTTCGACGAGCCGAAGATCCCTCAGAGCCGAGGCCCTATTACACGCCGCTCCGCCTTTTGCTTGTGGGTATCCTCTATCAGGCGGCCGACCTCACGAGAGCAGGCAGGCACGCAGATTCGGCGTGGCTCTACCGCCTAGTAGCCCGTGTCGGCGCCCACATACTGCAGCGGCCAGGCTGCCTGCTCGATTTCGAGCTGGGCCTGGAGATGCAGGTCAAAGCTATGAGAGGCCTGGAAAACTCTGTCGCCTTGGGCGGAGACACCGACGGTCGCCAGGTAGCGCTCTACCGAAGGGCCGTGGAGCAGCTCGGCGAACGATTCCGGCGCAAGTACGGCCAGCTCGACAATCCCGAGGCGGCGGCGCTGATCGCCATGAAGGACGAGGATCCGATGTGGCGGATCGAGGCGGTCGCGTCACTACGCGATCAACAAGCCTACCATTCGCTTGGCATTCTTGAGCGGCGCGCGATAAACGCATCAATCGCCCACGCTGAGATCGGCCGGGCGCCGAAGGCGAAATCAGCCGGGCGAATCGCGAGCGCCAAAACAGCCACGAAGAACTGACCATCCCAATCAGGACCAATATGAACTTCTTACTCACTTTCGCCCTTGCGCACGCGAACCTGTGCCCGACCGCCTCGATCGGCCAGGCTCCATCCAGTACTTCCGCAATTCCGGAGCTCGTGGGACTTGCGAAGTCCCATACAGTAAAGAGGGGCGAGTCGCTGTATCGCATCGCGCGGAATCATGGCGTAGGAACGCTGGAGCTCGCGCGCGCGAACGAGCTCGCTTCACCATCCGCGAAACCCGGGAACAAGCTCGTGCTTCCCCTGATTCACGTTCCTCCGGTCTCCATTCCGCACGGAATCGTCCTGAACATTCCGGAGCGGGCAATCTACGTGTTTCGTGACGGTTCATTCGTGCGGAGGTTCGCGGGAGCGGTCGGAAAACCTTCGTCACAGACGGCGATGGGATCTTTTACCCTGCGCAGTAAGGTCGTCGATCCCACCTGGCGACCTCCGCGCTCCATGGTACTGAATGAAGGAGTCAAGGACGTGCCGGTTCCACCCGGCCCGTTGAATCCGCCCGGCGATCGCTGGATGGGCTGGAGCAAACCGGGATTCGGATTCCACAGTACCGTTTCGCCGCGAAGTATCGGTAGGGCAGCCTCGCACGGTTGCGTACGTCTTTACCCTGAAGGCGCGAGAGGGATGTTCAAGGTCGTAACGGTTGGCATGCCGATTCACGCTGTGTATCGGCCCGCGCTGCTTGGAAAGCGGGACGGGATTTATTACCTTAGCGTATTCCCGGACATCTATGGGCGCGGCGGCAGCTCGGTCAGCGGCGTCAAAAAACTGCTGGAGCCTTACGGAATTCTTCCCTTACTGGACGAATCGCGGCTCCGTCGAATCGTATCCCGACAGCACAGCTCCCCACAGCGGATTCTCGGCGAGGACGAAATCGTGGAGGTAAACGGCGTCGCGGTCCCGTCGTCCATTCGTCCCGTCAAAGCCGGGGGGATCTGGATGGTACCTATTCGCGGTATTGCGGACGCCCTCGGCATCGACGTCGATCCGTTGGATAATCAGATGGTGCAGCTGCGAAAAGGCGTCAGGACCTGCGATCTTCTGCCTGGGCGCAAGTCGGCGATAATCGACGGTACGGAGGTTCCACTTATCGTCGCTCCCGCAAGTGTCGAGGGCAGCCTGCTGGTTCCCCTTAAGCTGCTGTTGAAGCTGAGCGGCGCAACTGCGGAGTTTGAAAAAGGCAAGACCATTCGAATCCGCACAGCGGATCCGAGCCCACCCTAGTCCGGAAGTACGGCAATCGCCTCGATCTCCACATCCACGTCGAGCGGCAGGCGCGCGACCTGAACGCAGCTTCTGGCCGGCCGGACGTCTCCCCAGTACTCTTTGTAAACCCGGTTCAATCGGTCAAAATTGTCCATGTCGTCCAGGAACACTACTACCTTGACGGCGTGCTGAAGGTCCGTCCCCGCAGCAAGCAAGATCGATTCCACGTTCTTGATGCACTGACGAACATGAGATTCGAAATCCCCCTCGACGATCTGTTTGGTAACCGGGTCCATAGGCACCTGGCCGGACACGAATACAAGGTTTCCGGTGATGATTCCGGGGCTATACGGCGTATTCGGATTCGGCTCGCCCGTCCAGACGACGCGTTTTTCCATGTGGGGAGTCCTCCGGGAAAAGTCCGTTATCAGTCATCAGTCACCAGTCATCAGTAACGGCCGCATTTTCACCAACCTCTGATCACTGATTACTGGTCACTGATTACTGATTGCGCATCACTTTTTCCTGCGCGCCGGCTCAACCACGGTAAGCGCCACTTCCGCGCGATTGCGGCTTACGACGAGAAGCGGATTGTAGAGAAAGAGTTTGCCGGGGTCAAAAAGGCCCGCACGCTGAATGGCGTCTTCTACGGCTTTGGAACGACCGGACTCATCAGCCTGCTGCGCATACGCCAGCACAGTAATCAAGTGGTCGTGCTTCGGGTGTTTCTTGTCCACTCGAATCTCACCCCGATACCTGGAGTCCCCAACATGCGAGAGCTCCACCACTTCGCCGGTCCGGCTGTTGCGTGCGACGACGATGATTGGCGCCCGCGGCTCGGGTGGTGGCGGTATCGTTGCGGAGAGGATGACGGTCTGCCCGGACTCGGCGATGCTCGGCTCGATTCGTGCGTCGGTGAACATCAAGTACGTCGAAGCAATGGCGGATGCGTGTTTCGATTCCGCCTGTGTCAAGGTAACCGGGTCCATCCATGCGGTCAGCACGCGCTGCTCCTTGCGGCCGGCGCGGTAGACCTCTTCCTGCATCCAGTACACGCTCGCCGGCGCAAGAGCGTCGTTCTTGCCCGGGAGCGTCACCTTCATCACCAGAATGCCCGGCGGCAGGGGGCTGTCCTTATCTCGCACGGTCCCCATATTTGCGACCAGGTTTTGCGCCACGCCGCTTGCCACGCCCACGCCCGCCTGCGCGGCAAGGCCCGAGGTAGGAATCGCGGTGGCAGCAGCCTTGAACCCCATCCGCAAGGGTCCCGAGAGCCCGCCAACCAGCTTCGACATTCCTCCCGCAACCCGGCGGAAAAACCCGCCGCCCTTCTTATTCAGCCCGAGAACGCCGCGTGGGACGGCCAGTGTGTAGATTCCATCGGAATCCGTCTTCGCATAATCCACCACCTTGCTCTTGTCGTCGTAAACGGCGACGACGGCGTCCTTCAGTGGCGCGCGCGATTCCGCAGTGAACACTCTTCCCGTCAGCCAGACTAGATCCTCAGCAAAGGCCGGGCGACAAACGATAGCAAAACAGGAAGCAAATAGGAAGACCAGGACGCGTTGGCGCATACATCATCCTTCAGAAGAAGCGGGATTCAGCTTCCCCTGATTCAAGAGGACTCAGCGCGAGGCAGCACGGTTCTCACATAGGCCCGCAGGCGGCTATAACGAAATGGATCGTCGGTCAATATCGCGGCCGTCGCGCGGAACCGGACTCCGGGCGTGAAGTAGAGAGCAGTGTATCCATCTCACGCACAACAGCCGAAACGGCCGCCTGGCGCGAGCTCTGACCGGGAGCGTCGGCCCGGCCAAATCGAAGGATGAAGCCGGGGGCGCTTGCCTTCCACGTTCCACTTTCAGCATCGAGCCAGGAAGTGATCGTAAGGGTCCGTCCGCGAACATACTCAACTGTCTTCTCGAAATCACTCATTATGCTTTCCTCCTTGATCTACCGGCTGTCCGGTATGGGTGCGTGGCCGCGAGTGCATTCACAAAGCAGAAACCCCTGCGTCCTGCTCGGAATCGCGCAGGGCAGAGGTTTATGCCTAAGCGTGAAGAAAAGTTGTAGCTGCGAAAAGAGTGCCTGGTACTTAAGTGTACCACCCGAAGCTCCCACGATGGATGAAGACGAAGCCTCGGATTCGGGCTAAGAGTACGGATAGGTCAAGTATGAAGTCCGATTGGGAGTTAGAGATATCAAGGTTTTGAGGGGTTGAGACCACCTCGAATCAAATCGCCCTTGCTCCCGTGGATGTGTTGGGGCAAGGGCTTGGTGGTAGCGGGAGAGAGACTCGAACTCTCGACCTAACGATTATGAGCCGTTCGCTCTGACCAACTGAGCTATCCCGCCGCGGCGACCATAGTATACACGCACCGAATCCGACTGTCAACGGCCGCTGGCGGCCAAAAAACGCCTACCCGCTAACAATGCGGGGAATCGCCACTTACCGGTGGTTCACGCACGGTACAAGCGTACTTCAGGCCCTCCGACATGGAATAAACCGGCGAACCACTCCGCATGTGTAATCGCGGATGCTGGGAGGAAAGTCGAAGTGCAACGCATCATCTCGGGGGCCAGGGGTGTGTGGGACGGCCTACACGAGTTCGCAGGACCGCAAGCGGTGAACGTGGCCATTCCAGCGAACTTGAAAGAGCGCGAGCGACTCCGCCGCGGCAAGCTCCTGGCGGCGTTCGTCATCATCAGCCTGATCCTCGATCTTTCGCTGCTGATCGGTTTTTATCTCAACTATCCGAATGAAAGCTACCCCTACGGCCTCCTTGTCGGAATTATTCTTCAGGCAATAGCTATCATTCCCAACCGGAGGGGCCGCATTGAGCTTGCCTGTTTCCTGTACCTTGGCTCGACCGTTTCGTCCGCCGTCCTGGCGATACTACTCTCCCCATTTGAGGTCGTAAACGCAGGCGCCATCATATACCGGTTTTACGCGACCGCGGTGATCCAGGCCGGATTCCTCGTGCACCGGCGCGCTCCAATTGCGGTGGCTGCCTTCACGATCCTCATAATCGGCGCCCACCTGCAGCTCAACCGCAGCTACTACGACAAGCTGCCGATGTTCGGAACAGTCAGCATCGTATCGTTGATCGCTTTCTCCGCGGTCTTGATGGCTACTCTCGCGCTCCTTACCACGGTCGTCGCTTCGAATCACGAGACGGCGATCGCGCAGGCGGATAGGACCGAGGAAGTCGAGCGTGTTTACATCGAGCTGCAGAAGTCGCACCATTCCCTGGAGGCCAGCAGCCGGGAAGTGAAAGCGCAGGCGGAGAAACTGGCCGCGCTGAACGCGGAACTCCGGTGTGTGCAGGAAGAGCTTCAGGACAGCCACAACCGACTCGAAGACCTGAACCGGCATCTGGAGGAACAGGCTGCCACCGATCCGATGACCGGCTTGCCGAACTACCGAATATTCAAGCAGACGCTGGAGCGCGAAGTCGCGCTGGCAAACCGCAATGACATCCCACTCTCGCTGCTCATGCTGGACGTGGACCACTTTAAAGACTTCAATGATCGAAACGGCCATCAAGCCGGCGACGAAGTTTTAAAGTCCGTGGGAGATTTGCTTCGGTCAACCGTCCGGGCGGGAGATCTCCCCGCTCGTTACGGAGGCGAGGAGTTCGCAGTGATCATGCCGCACACGCCCGTAGCCGCTGCCAACCTAGCGGCGGAGCGGATTCGCGCCGGGATCGACAAGTTGAAACTCCCGCACGGCTCCATCACCGTCAGCGTTGGAGTGGCGGGGCTTAGCCTGCATGCCCGGGACATGGAAGCTATCGTTCGAGAGGCGGATGCCGCTCTGTACACGGCGAAGTTCAGCGGTCGCAACCGAGTAGTGACAGCGCCGCTTGTTCGGCTGGAGCCGCCTTTACCGGTCCTCACGAGCGCCGCGGAAACAGCTTAAAAGAGCGTCGGCTGCAGCACGTATGCGCCCGGCCGCCAACTAACGCTCGGGCGGTCCCGCAAAGCGATTTCCAGTTGGAAGGGAACGCGCGTCCGCGACTCTATCTGCTCCAGCGCATACTTACGGGCAAACGCAGGCGAGTTGTTCACCTTTGAAAGGTGAGCCAGCCAGACCGTAGTCGGGCCGTGCTCCTCCAGCCGTTCCGCCAGCATCTGCGCCGCGTCACCATTGGACAGATGTCCTCTATCGCTGGCCACGCGGCACTTCATAATCGGCGTGTAGGGCCCGCGCCACAACCAATCCAGATCGTGATTCGATTCCACGATGCACAACTGCGCGCCACGCAGCGCCTCACGCAGCCCCCGAGTAACTCTCCCGGTATCCGTCGCATAGACGATTCGGTGACCCCAGTACTCGACGACATAACCAACCGGCTCCGCAGCGTCGTGGGAAACGCGGAATGAGCGCACGCGAAAGTCACCCACTTGCATCTCATCGCCAGATTCTAACTCGATAGAATCTCCTAGGGAAAGTCGATACGACGCGGCTTGAAGAGTGGCCCGATTAGCGATTAGCGGGCACCCAAACCGCGCGCTGATGATCGCGGCGCCCTTAAGGTGATCGTCATGCTCGTGCGTCAGCAC
>JBKJZI010000139.1:0-23187 GCA_046715155.1 Chthonomonadales bacterium
ATCTCGTCCTCGATCATGCGATAGAGAATGTTGTAGCGCGGCTGAGCGCAATCCAGCCGGGCGAGGTTCAGGCGGTCGCTCGTCCAGAGCCCTTCCATGAGCTGCCAGGCGGCGAAGTTGGAGCAGCCGATGTAGCGCACCTTGCCGGCGCGAACAAGGTCGTCAAATGCCCGAAGAGTCTCCTCGATCGGCGTACTGGGGTCCGGATGATGCGCCTGGTAGAGGTCAATGTAATCCGTCTGCAGGCGGCGAAGGCTCTGCTCACAGGCGTGCAGGATATGCTTCCGGCTCAGCCCTTCGTCGTTCGGGCCTGCGCCCATTGCGCCGCGGCACTTGGTCGCCAGAACGATTCGCTCTCGCGCCCCGCGTTCCTTGAGCCAGCGGCCGACTATCTCCTCGGTCTGGCCAACCGTTTCCAGCGTGCCGCCAAGCGGATACGCATCTGCGGTATCGAAGAAGTTCACGCCCGCGGAATCCGCCACGTCCATGATGCGGAACGAGGTTACCTGGTCCGCCTGGTTGCCAAAGGTCATGGTCCCCAGGCAAACCTCGCTGACTCTGAGTCCTGTCCGGCCGAGTTGCTTAATCTTCATAAATGTCCCGCAATTCGAAATTCGTAACAGCCAATTCGGGCGTTACCCGTCGGTTCCTGCCAAATGGCCGCCTGGCAGCATTGACCCCGGGACAGGCCGCGTGTACACTAGTGGTTGGCGGAATCCGTACAAACGGTCGGTTCAAGGCGAGAATGTAACAGACGCCGCAGCCGACCTATCTAAAAAGACGCTGGACCATTCGTCTCACATACGGCAAGATAAATACAAGTGTTGAGTGTTGAGTGTTTAGCCTCCGAACTCAACACTCAACACTCAACACTCAACACTTGGAGCATTTTGATGACTCTGGATGAGATACGGCGGGTGGCGCCGGAGCTTCGGGCGAGAGCGCTGGAGCTCGGAGACCATCTTTGACCTTGCCAACCGACGGCAAGAGCTAGAGCACCTTGACATAAAGGCGGCCGAGCCGAACCTCTGGGAGGACGGAGAGGCCGCGACGGCGATGCTGCAGAAGCTTTCGCAGTTGAGGGATTCCATCACTCCGGTGATCGACTTGCAAAAACGCACGGCCGACCTGATGGAACTCGCGGAGATGGCCGACCCGGACATGGCGGCGGAGCTCTCGACTGAAGCGGAATCCATCCAGGCGGAAATGGGCCGTATCGAGCTGTTGACGCTCCTTTCCGGGCCTCACGATGCCGATAATGCCATCGTGGAGATCAACTCCGGAGCGGGCGGCACGGAATCTTGCGATTGGGCCCTGATGCTTCTGCGGATGTATACGCGATGGACGCAGGAGAAGGGTTACAAGGTCGAGGTGATCGACGAGGCTCCCGGCGAAGTGGCCGGGATAAAGAGCACGACTTTCGAAGTGGTCGGTCCGAATGCATTCGGCTGGTTGAAGGCTGAAAAGGGCGTGCACCGGCTGGTGCGGATATCACCTTTTGACGCCAACAAGCGCCGGCATACGTCATTTGCTTCAGTAGACGTGATTCCGGAAGTGCCGGAGACCGAGGAGATACAGATCAATCCGGACGACCTTCGGGTCGATACTTACCGGTCCAGCGGAGCCGGCGGACAGCACGTGAATAAGACCGATTCCGCGGTCCGTATCACGCACTTGCCGAGCGGAATCGTGGTGGCGGTGCAGAATGAGCGTTCGCAGCACAAGAATCGGGCAATGGCGATGAAGATACTGCAGGCCCGGCTCGTAGAACGGGAAATGGCCGAACAGGAAGCGAAGATGGCCGTGCTGCGCGGAGAACAGCAGTCGATTGAGTGGGGAAACCAGATACGCTCGTACGTGTTCCAGCCCTATACGTTGGTCAAAGACCATCGGACAGGCCATGAGACGGGCGACATCATACGCGTAATGGATGGCGCATTGGACCCTTTCATGCAGGCTTACCTGCAGTGGAAGGGCGGAAAGAATGGTGGATAACTGATGAAACGCTGGGGACGTCTCCTGACCGCCCTGGTTATGATAGCGGCGACCAGCCTTACTCTCCGGCCGGCATCGGCGCAGGACAAGGTGACGGTCGGCGCCGAGCTGAGCACCAAGGGCGCGCGCAAGGACGAGAGTAACCTTGCCAACGTTATCGCGGACGCAATCCGCGATTCAGCAAATTCGGACATCGCCTTCGTGGCGGCATCGTCCTTTGCGGAACAGACGATTCCGAGGGGTTCGGTTTCCGTTGAAGATTTTCTTAAAGCGCTGGCATTCCGGAATGATCCCGTAGTCGTGGTCAGATTGAGCGGCGAGAAGGTCAAGGCGGCGCTCGAGCATGGCCTGGCTCTGCACCCGCAAATGCACAGCGCCTTCTTGCATGTCTCCGGGATAACCGTGAATGTCGACCCGGGTGAACCCAAGGATAAGCGAGTAACTTCCGTGAAAATCGGCGGCGCCGCACTTGACGACAAGAGGGTTTACACGGTTGCGATGCCCTCTCCGCTGGCGGACGGCGGTCTGGCCTACTACCGTATCTGGAGTAAGGCGGACATCGACAAATCAAAAGACCCCAAGGTCACTCTTCAGGAGGCGGTGGTCAAGTACCTGAAGGGGAAGAGCAGCGTCGGCGGGACGGGAGATAATCGGCTTGTATTCAAGAAGTAGAAGAGTCGCGGCAGGACTCGGGCTGGTGACTGTGGTCGCCATCGGATGCAACGGCGCCGGTCATGCCAATCTCGAACCGGCCGCGAATCCGCCGTCCGAGCAGACTCGACGCCCGAAGTTCGATGAAAAGAAGGCGTTTGACCTGCTGGTGAAGCAGTGCGAGTTCGGCCCGCGGCCAATGGGAACGCCCGCACACGAGAAAACGGCGCAGTTTCTTCTGGAAGAACTAAAGAAGTACGCGGATACGACTACCACTCAGGTCTCGACCTACCGCGGAATGCCCGTCACGAACGTCATCGGCGTATTCAATCCGGATGCGTCACGCAAAGCCCTTTTATGCGCCCACTGGGATACCCGACCGCGGGCAGACCAGGAGATCGCAATCGGCCGCCGCTCTCGCCCGATCCTCGGAGCGAATGATGGGGCTTCCGGGGTCGCTGTCCTCCTGGAGCTTGCCCGCCTGTTCAAGGAGCAAAAGCCGGAGATCGGAATAGTGATGGTCTTCTTTGACGGCGAAGATTACGGCGATTTCGAGCGCGATGAAGGAGTATTCCTCGGCTCCCGCCACTTCGCGAAAAACGTCGGCGACTACCGGGCCGATTTCGGAATCCTTCTCGACATGATCGGGGACAAGGACCTGAATATCCACCGCGAGCAGAACTCCGAACAGTTCGCAAAACCGATCAACGACAAAGTCTTCCGAATCGCCAAAGAGCTCGGTTACGGCAAGCAGTTCCGTGACGACATCAAGCACACCATCACCGACGACCATTTGCCGATCAACCAGACGGCGCGGATTCCGACTATCGACCTGATAGACTTTGACTATGCCCCCTGGCACACGCTCGACGATACCGTGGACAAGTGCAGCGCGGATTCCCTGAAAGCCGTGGGTGAGACCGTGGCCGAGTTAATCTACCGCGAAAAGAAGCAATAGCCGCAGAATCCCCAGTAACCTGAATGTTGAAAAGCGCCGATTCCATAACAGGAAGCCGGCGCTTGTTGATCGAATGGGAAACTCCTTACACACCTGGGCCGTAATTCCTTTCACACCCCCTTGCGGCACGCGCTGAAATGGGGAACAATGTACGCCAAGCGGCCGTTTTAGAACGTATGGCGGCCAAAGATCAGTAGCGTGCAGGCGTGCCTTCGGACGGAGACGTAAGCGATGATATGGCGGGAGACCGGGCAAGGCCCATTCGACGTATTTCAGGAAGCGGATCTCAAAATCTGTGACCTCTGTGGCGCGCTCAATCTGATGCAGAAACGGCAGTGCCTGGTCTGCGGCTGGCGAGGGCACTTCGAGACCCGCAAGGAGATGGTCCGCACCGCCATAGACCTCCTCCGTCGCCACCACGGCGACGTCGCCCTCGACCAACTCACGGAATCCCTCGTCGAACGGAAGGAAGCCGGCGGTATCGGCAACTGGCTCCGCCGGCAATTATCTAAGGCCAGGTACTGGCTCTTCGGCTGATCTTAACCACGAAGAATCGGAGAAAACCCGACTGCGGAGGAGGAACACGGAGAAGTACTTGAAGTTTCTCTACGCGACTCTCCGCGCACTCCGCAGTTAGATTCTCCTTCGTGTCTTCGTGGTTAAAATGTCCCTCTATCGAGCGGACGTTGTTCGGTGGTGAAGCGGCGGGCGTGAGTGCAGGCTTCGCAGGCGGGGTCGTCGCAGAGCAGGGATTCCGGGTTGCCCTTCAGCATCTCCACCGCCATGCTTACGGCGAATTGAATCCGCATGTATTGGGACGCGGCGTTTCCCACGTAGCCTTCGCGTAGAATTCTCGCATGGCGTAAGACCGGCTCTATCTTGCGAAATCCGCGGCTGCACTCAGGGCTGCCGAGCATCTCCTGCCATTCTTCCTTCTCATTCAGCGCCACGGCTTGACGGCGTCCATACGGTACGTCTGCCCAAATCTCGGCCAAATGAATCGCCGAGCTCGCTTCGTGGCCCACTCCCAGCAGTAATATCCCTCCATTGAGCTGGTACAGCCTGGCTAACGGGCTGTTGGCACCGAGCGGGTAGTGAAAAGGAGCGTACGAAGTGAGAAACTCGGCATTCTTGCCGACGGCGGCAAAGGAAAGTGCCCGGTGGCTGCTCCGCCGGGCGTCGGGGTGCCGCGCCAACCGCTCGGGAAGGATTCCCACTATATCGGTAGCGATGGAATCGGCAGGCGGAATCTCGGTGCTTTCCACGGTCTTCCGGCCGTGAGAGAAGGTTGGCGCTACGATTGTTCCTTCCGAGCCTACAGACTCGACAAGGGCTTCGATAACCGCGTCCGCTCCACCGTTGACCTTGCCCACCGCTCTCAACGACGCGTGGACAATGACGCTGTCGCCGGTGAGGATGCGCAGCTCGCGGAGGTCATCGAGGATTCGCTGCTTACTCCACATGGCGGATTCCGCCGTCAACGGCAGGGTTCGGGCGAGCTGCCGCCGTATTCAGGGCGAGGGGCATACGCTTCATGCTGGATTCAACCGAACTAATTCGGGAGTTTGTAGCCATTCCCGGACCGCCGGGCCAGGAGCAGGCCGTCGGGGACGCCTTCGCCGCCCACGCGCGAGCGCTGGGATACCAGCCCGACACGGACGCGAAGGGAAACACGATAGTTACTATACCGGGCGGGCGCAAGAAGGGCCCCCCGCGGGTTGTGGTAACCGCGCACCTGGACGAGATCGCCCTAATGGTCCAGCGTATTTCGGCTGAGGGATGGGTGGACGTGGTCCCGATGGGCGGGGCCTATCCCTGGAAGTGGGGCGAACAGCCAGTACAGATTCTGGCGCTCGACGGCCCGGTCGACGGCATTCTATCCTTCGGTTCCATCCACACGAACGCCCCGGAATCGGTGGCGCAGCAGGCTCGGGGAGGTCCGTTAGTCTGGGGCCAAGCACAGGTATTTACGCCGCTTACCGGCCGGAAGCTGTGGGCACGCGGAGTCCGTCCCGGAACCCAGGTCGTGCTTCACCCCGAAATCCGCAAGGTGCGGGAGCTCGACCCGTTCCTTTCATCTTACTTTCTGGACGACCGCGCAGACGTGGCCGCCATGCTTTTGGCAATGGAATCGCTGAAGGAGGCCCCCCTAAAATCGTGGATCCTGTTCGCTGCAACGGCTTCGGAGGAAGTTGGCGGTGAAGGCGCTGCCTATATCATGCATCGGCTGCAGCCGGACATCTGCGTCGCGCTCGAAATCGGCCCGAAAGTGCCCGAGAGCCCATTCGATCTGGACGACCAGCCGACAATCTGGGTTACTGACAATTACGCCTCCATCCACTCCGAAGACATCCGCATTCTGAGCGACATCTGCCGAGAGCTCGGCCAGGAACCGCACTGGCAGCCGCTCTCTCGCGGCGGCTCGGACGCCTCCTCCGCCGCGCAGCGCGGCCTCACCGCGCGTCCGGTAACGCTCGGCCTCCCGGTCGAGAATTCCCACGGCCTCGAGATCATGCATCGTGATGCGCCGCAGGAACTGGCAAGGCTCCTGGTCGCCTACCTCCAGCGAGTAGCCGGCTAATTGCAGCCATCGCAGCAGGGTGATCAGTCGGACGACAAATCCCCAAGCAAGGAGCGATTCCGGAAAATCCGACGCGCGGTCGGGCGAGTCGTATTGCTCACATTCGGATTCGCCGTTCTGGTCCTGGGGGGAATCTGGTACTGGTACTACCACCGTTCGCAGCCGCCGGACGAAGCTAGAACGCTGTTCCAAGGTATCGAGTACAGGCGAATCAGTCGGCAGAAGCCGCGTCCTATTGTCCTGCACATCGTGACGGTGGACCTTTCGGCGCCCGGAATTGAATTCTTCGTCACACCGCCGGACCAGCGGGGAGACCGGCCGCTCAAAGCGCGAACCACTTCACAATTCCTGAATCAGTTCGGCGTTCAGCTTGCAGTCAACGGTGACGGATTCAAGCCCTGGTGGTCGCGCACCCTCTGGGATTACTATCCCCACGTAGGAGACTCGGTCGCCGTGCTGGGTCTAGCGGCCTCGCGTGGAAGTGTGTACTCCAGCGTCACTCCTTCCGACGCGACGCTGTTCATTTCGAAGCCAAACCGCGTAACGATTGGCAAATCGCACGGACCGATTTACAACGCCGTGTCCGGACTTAACCTCATGTTGAAAGCGGGCAAGAGCATAATAACCCCTCGATTCGAAGAGACCGAGCCTCACCCGCGTACCGCTGTTGGGTTGGAAAAATCTGACAAACGGCTAATACTTTTGCTCGTGGATGGGCGGCAGCCGAACTACAGCGAAGGTGTCCTCCTGCCGGAGCTGGCGGAGCTCATGCGCGAGTTCGGGATCTGGAACGGAATCAATCTGGATGGTGGAGGCTCGACGACTCTCGTGATAAACGGAAGCGATGGCCGGCCGGAGGTACTGAACTGCCCGATCGACAACCGGATTCCGGGGCGGGAACGGCCGGTTGCAAACCACCTTGGAATCTTCGCTCGTCCGGCGAGGTAAATAGTCCGGATAGGGACTTACGATCCTTATCGAGAACTATACCCCTATCTCCTCAAGGAGCCACCAGTATGTGGATTCGTCGCTGTCTCGTGGATGCGGAGCTAGAAGCGCCGCTGCCTATTCCAACCCAAATCGTCTCTAACGAGGAGTTCGTGCCGCCGCCGCAGTCCGAAAAGCAAAGGGAAGTTGAGATACGCGCGCTTGAAATAGCGGACCGTCAGGCGAAGAGGCAGGGACTCTCGCGCCGGCAGTTCCTCCGTACGGGTTGCGGAATGGCGGCCTCGCTCTTCGCGATGAACGAGGTTTTTGGCCCGAGCTACGAGGTGGAAGCGGCGGAGCTCGAAGATCAGGACGCGTACCGCGAGAAATGGCCGAAAGACCAGTTCATCTTTGACGTTCAGACTCATCACGTAGACGTAGAGACCGGGTGGTACGAGAACGCTCCGGACGGCCAGGCGGTCGCAGGCTTCTTCCGCATGGTGCGCCCGGGCGCGAAGAGCCTTAAGGGCGCGCTGGAGCTGCTAAACCGAGACCATTACGTCAAGGAAGTATTCTTCGATTCCGACACCGTGATGTCGATCATCAGCGGCGTTCCGTCTGCCAGTTGGGATAAGAATCCCCTGCCGCCGGACAGAATGGTGGCAACTCGGAAGCATGTTAACGACCTGGCAGGTTCACGACGCGTGCTGAGCCATGGTCTCCTGCGGCCGAATCTGGGTAAGCCGGAGCTCGATGAGCTGGAGCGGCAGGTCAAAGACCTTAAGATCGACGCCTGGAAGATGTACACGGGGGCCGACGTTGGCCGCGCGTTCTGGTGGATGGACGACGAGAAGGTCGCCTACCCGTTCTGGGAGAAGACGCAGAAGCTGGGAGTGCGGAATCTGTGCGTTCACAAAGGGCTGCCGCTAGGGTTGTTCAATGAGGAGCACTGCAAGCCGCGCGATCTGCTGAAAGCCGCTAAAGACTGGCCGAAGCTTAACTTCATCGTCTACCATTCCGGATTCCGCGGATTCCTGCCGCTCCAGGCTGGTGAGGCCCGTAATCCGGACCCACAGTACATCCCCTGGACAAGCGAACTGATCAAGATATGCAAAGAGAATCCGGGAGTCAAGAACATCTACTTCGAGCTGGGCAGCACCTTCGGTCAAACGTCCGCCTACGCGCCGGAAGTCTGCATGCATATGTTGGGCCAGATGCTCCAGGTCCCGAATGGCGAGGACCGGATTCTTTGGGGAACGGATTCCATCTGGGGCGGCAGCCCGCAAAGCCAGATCGTCCGCCTGCGAAGATTCCGGATCAAGGACGAGCTCATCGAAAAGTACAAGTATCCCCAGCTCACGGAGTCCGTGAAGGCAAAGATCTTCGGTCTAAATGCGGCGCGTCTCTTCGGCGTGGACGTAAAAGCCGCCCGCAGCGCGATCAAGACCGACAAGCTCGTCGGTTTGCAGGAACAGCATCGGGCGGAGCTCGAGCCGTCCAACACTCAGTACGGGTGGATATGGCGCGGACGGAATCTGCGTCGTCCGAATCCTCCGCCCTCCTGGTGAGGTTTGTGTGGGCGTTGCGGAGTAATCGGTTAGCCAGTCTTATCAATACCTAATGAACCTGAAGGCGGACTCTATGAATCGGAATCGAATACTTTTCATTCTTTCACTCCTGCTGGTCCAAGTCGCCGCGCTTGGACAGGCGGACCAGCACGTCGTGCAGCGGATTGTGGACGAGGGGAAGAACCGGAATCGCGTGATGGAGCACATGAACTACATCACCAAGAAGATCGGACCGCGGCTGACCTCGTCCACGAACCTGGACAAGGCGTACGCCTGGACGATGCGCAAGTTCAAGGAGTTCGGTTGTAAGAACGTGCACCTCGAACGGTGGGGCGAATATCCGGTCGGATTCGACCGTGGCAAGCGGCAGATCGCCCGTATGGAATCGCCCGAGCAGATCGACTTCGAGTTCACCACGCCCGCCTGGTCGCCCGGAACCGTTGGGCTAAACCGCGGACCTGCGATCAACGCCCCTACCACGATGGATGAGCTAAACGCCGTCAAGGACCGGCTAAGCGGAGCGTGGGTGGTTTACAAGACATTGCCTCCTCGCCGCCAGGGAGAGCCATCCGAGGTCGAAAAGGCTCTTTCGGAATCCGGTATCGCTGGCAGGGTGTACGGTTCGAATGGAGATCTGGTTATCACTTCAGGTCAGTGGAAGATCGACCCCGAGAAACTTCCGACCGAACGCCGCGTGAGCATCCGCAAAAAGGACATGGATTCCATTCAAAAGCACATCGTGGACGGCAAGGAGGTCCTGCTCGAGTTCGACATCGAGAACAAGTTCATCAAGGGGCCGAAGCAGAACTACAACGTGGTGGCGGAGATTCCGGGGACCGAGCGGCCGGATGAAGTCGTGATCGTAAGTGGGCATCTGGATAGCTGGGATGGACCGGGTTCAGAGGGAGCGCAGGACAATGCGACCGGTACGATGGTCGCGCTGGAAGCGGCGCGGATTCTGAACAAAGCGGGAGCGCGCCCTAAACGGACCATTCGGTTTATTCTCTGGACAGGCGAGGAGCAGGGGCTGTTCGGGTCAGAGGAATACGTGAAGCAGCACTCTTCCGAGCTGGAGAAGATTTCGGCGGTCTTCGTGGATGACGGAGGCACAAACTACCAGGGTGGCCTGACCTGCATGGCCGAAATGGAGCCGATGCTGCGCGAAGCTTTCAAACCTGCAGTGGGTGCCTTTCCAGACCTTCCGATGGAGATCCGGATTCAGCCACGCCTCAGAGGAGGTGGAGGCAGCGACCACGCCCCGTTCATCCAGGCTGGGGTACCGGCCTTCTTCTGGAGCGAACGCGGTAAGGGAGACTACCGCTTCGTCCACCACACGCAGAACGACAAGCTGGAGACCTGCATCCCCGAGTACCTGGTGCAGTCCTCCACCAACAGCGCAGCCGCCTCCTATATCCTGGCCTGCGCGCAAACGCTTCTTCCACGGCAGCCCAAACCGCCGGTCACCACTCCATCCGGGCTCGTATACAACATCATCGAGCCGGGGACGGGACCGGTCGCCAAAGAGCCAGATGGCGCTGATCCACGAAACCACGAGGCTCGCCAACGGAACAGTCATCACCGACACGTTCGCCACGAACCGCCCAATTCGCTTTCTCCTGGGCGGCAAGCAAGTTATCGATGGAGTCGACGAAGGTGTGACCGGAATGCGCGTAGGCGAACGACGCCAATTGGTGGTTCCCCCTATGCTAAGCAAGCGGACGACTTATCCGGAGAGTGGGGTATTCGGCCCGAATGACACACTATACTACGAAATCAAGCTTCTCGAATTATCAGAACCCACTATTTGAGGTTATGACAATGTGGCCGTTTCTGCTCGTGATCGGAGCGCTGCCCTTTAATGCACCGGGGCAATCCCAGAATCCGGAAAGGTGAGTGGTAGACCTGATTCCGCCACCCCGGCGGCACGCGGCCCACTCCCACTTCGGCACGCCTGACTTCTCCTCGCTAGGAGCGCTTGTCTATCCCGAGTACTTCTCCACCGCAAAGTCCGAGCACGAAATGCGGTTCATGGAGGCAAGAGCGCTGGCCGAGGCGATACGCAAGGGCGACCGCAAAAAAGCAGCAGCGTTCGGGGCGCTAGTGACACGGGCCGACGTCGAGAGGATATTCCTGCACCGAGCCGGCGGATTCAGGATGTCTATCCTCACTCGCTATTACCTGGGTTCAGAGGTAATGGTTGAGGTCCCGTACGACTCTACCGGGGGCAATCATAGCCCGCGAAATCGCGTGAACGGGGCTATACGCGTCTACCGCGGCTACCCTCATGTCCATTGAATCCGGCGTGGCAAAACCGAATCACGGCGCGGCTGAGCGGAGTTGCAAGCTGGGGTGGCTATTGGATGATGTGAATGAGTAACTTTATCTCGATTGCGAGCCTGTTTGAGGATGGACCCCAGCGCTGGGGTCTTCGCGGCGATCCGCACCTCTGGCGGGAAATGAAGGAGAGGTTCGAGAATGTAGCATGTCCCGGAATTCCCGAGGAACTCATCGCTCTATTGGAGGAAGCGTTTGAGGAGCGGACGGGACAACCTATGTCGCATCCGGAGGCCATGTTTATAGAAAAGTACAGCCACGGAGGCATGTCAAGCGGATATGTCAACCCGCAGTTTTGGCGGGAGACGGCAGTGCCGCTGTTGCTTAGCCGCCTCGCGGGGCAAAGCGAGTAATAGCCGTCTTCTAGAATCCTAATCTTTCTCTTTCTCTTACTCTTTCTCGCCGTTTAAGCCTACGAACGGCGAGAAAGATTAAGATTAAGATTAAGATTAAGAGCAATGCAAACGAGGCTCAGGGGATTCTCCGCCCTGAGCCTCGCTATCGATCCGCGGAAGCCGCGGATGGCTTTTCATCTTAGCGGCGTCGGTAATACCGGCCGTATCGGCGCGAATTGTCGATGCTGGACTGCGACTTGCGGTCCTGCTCGTAGCGGTAGAGCGAATAGCCGGCCCCGGCCGCTCCGCCCAGAGTGAGCATTTTGTCCTTCTTCAGCAAGCCGTAAATAGCGACCGCCGCGCCGCCGTAGGCCAGATTCCTCCAGGTGTTCTTCTGCTTCTGCCGCTGCGCGGACTGCTGGCCGAGAGTCTGAGCCGACGCCATTATCGGGAGCGCCAGGACGCCGAGGGCCATCACCGCGGCCAGGAGTCCGGCAAATCGATTTCTTGTGTTCATCTCGTACTCCTTCTGGGGTCCGGGTTGGCTCCGAACCGTATCTTACACTGCTGATTGAACGGGCCGCGGCGGATTCCGTGACGATGATCGGATTCCGAGCTGTAGTCAATTGCAACGCGAGGACGCGACATATTCGGTAATAAGGTGTAGAGTACATCCATGAGGGTCAAGAGCGCTCTCACGCAATCGAAACAACACGCGCGGATTCTCGCGCCCTTGGCGGCGCTTTCGTGGATCGTTGTGGTGTGGCGCTATAACCACGGATTCCTGGCTCTCGCTCTCCTCCTTACGTTTGTCCTCGCGGGCGACCTGGTAAACATCCTTTCAATCCAGAAGAAAGCCAGACGGAATCCGGATTACTTGCAGGATCGGACTCGATAGCCTGGCGGTCGGAAACCAGAGCTGGTTTAGCGGCAGGGGAAACCGCATGGGCATCGAAATTGAGGGTCGGCGGCCGGGAGGCTGCCGACCTTTTCGGATTCGGAGGTAATGCGATGGCGCGGGATGGGATGGCGGCGGTTCTGAATGGGGCGGGGGAGGATGTGGCGGTCGAGGATATCCACGTCGAGTCTCCTGGGCCCGGCGAGGTAATGGTCCGGCTGGCGGCTAGCGGGGTCTGCCATACGGACCTGACCATCAAGATGCAGAACGGCGCGGGGATGCAGTTCCCTATCGTGCTCGGGCACGAGGGCGCCGGGTGGATAGAGGAAGTTGGCGACGGTGTAACGCACCTGCAACCGGGCGACCCAGTGGTGATCGCCTATCGGGCTCCCTGCGACCAGTGTCCAGCCTGCCGCCGCGGCGACCCGCGTCACTGCTACATGGCGCTCCGGCCGAAGCCGCGGATTCACCGGAAGCGAGACGGCGCGGTCTGCTCGCAGGTCCTCCGCTGCGGAACTTTTGCCACCCACACTGTCGTCCACAGCAAGGCAGCGATCAAAGTTCCAAACGAGATGCCTCTCGACAAAGCCTGCCTGATAGCCTGCGGTGTCGTGACTGGAGTCGGCGCTACCATGAACACGACGCAGGTGTGGCCGGGGGCCTCGGTTGCGGTAGTGGGCTGCGGTGGAGTGGGGTTGTCCGTAATCCAGGGCGCGAAGCTCTGCAATGCGAAGCAAATCATCGCCGTGGACGTGAATCCGGTCAAGCTGGAATGGGCGAAAAAGTTCGGCGCGACGGATCTGGTCAACGCCCGGGATGGCGACCCCGTTGCCGCCGTCCGGAATCTGGTGACGGATTCCTGGTCGGGTTACGAAGGCGGGGTGGACTTCGCCTACGAAGCGACAGGCAAGATGGAGTGCCTCGAGCAGGCCGTGCGGATGGTGAACTACAATGGAACTGCCGTCAACATCGGATTTCCCGCCCCGGAAGCGCCCGTTACGCTCAACGTCGGCAACATCGATACCGGAGTCTACTGGAACAAAGTCAACCTACGGGTCTGCCACGCCGGCGACACGCTTCCCTCCCACGACTTCCCGCTCCTGGCCAACTTATACCTCCAGGGCAAGCTCAACCTGGATTCCATGGTCACACGTACCATCGGAATCCGCGACGTCGAAGCCGCCTTCCACGCCATGGAGCATGATAACGTCATTCGCAGCGTCATCCGGTTTTGAACCTACGTCACAGGCCGATGCTGTCATCGAGTTGGCTAGATCTTGGAAAACGCGCTGTATTCCGTGCGCGCGGACCAGTGCGTGCCGTTGTGCGTGCGGAATCGCCAGTAGTAGATATTCGGTACCGGCAGCGAGACCGAGACGTCCTGGTACGGAGTCGGCCAGACAACGGACGGAATCGACAGATTCAGGAGCTCGTCGACAGTCTGGGCCGCCAGGTTGAATCCGCCTTCGCTAAGCTCCTGAACCCCGAAGAACACCAGAACGTCTCGCAGCAGACCGGCGCCTCCGGCGGCAATCGTCTTGCTCAGGTCCACGGTCCTGGCCGACGGCGTGAATTCGCGTTTCATGCTCTTGAATTCCCAATCGAGCTTAAAGACATTGAATTCGTACCAGCCGACCTGCACCTCGTATTTAGTGGTTGGGTGCCAGCGATGATTCTTATCGGCATCAAATATGAGCAGGCGCACATTACTGCCGAACTGCGGCAGCCACTCCACGGTAGGCCCGGCGTTGCGGATTCGGTCGTTGGGCCTTGGCGTGCCGGTAGCGCCGAATACATGGTCGATCACTGACTTTTGTGAAGGCGAATGGTCCTGTGCCGAACGGTCTC
The DNA here is from genome assembly GCA_046715155.1 of Chthonomonadales bacterium. GTDB lineage: Bacteria > Armatimonadota > Chthonomonadetes > Chthonomonadales > CAJBBX01 > JBKJZI01. The sequence continues at coordinate 14,096 of JBKJZI010000139.1, forward strand.
CATCCGGTTTACGCGGAAAGCTCGGGGCGATTCGATTGTTGTTCATTACGTTGTTGCCGCTGTCGTGGAAGGTACCAAACTCGAAGAACATGCCGCCCTCGAATTCGTACTTGAACGGCGTATAGACCGGCGAGCTGCTGGTTACCGTGGCAGGGAACTTCCGCGTGGAAATATTGCCGCTCCCGTTGTCCGCGAGGATGTCTGAGAATCGTATCTCGTAGTTGCCGATCAGGCTTTCCCAGGCGTCACGCAAACTGCCCCAGGAGCCATCCGGCAGGATGGCCGGGGTCAGAATGTTGAAGTCCGAGATATCCTGCCCTGCCAGGGCAGGTTCGATGTACTCGTCGAGGAAGTTGAGGGAAGCGTGGGCCAGCTCGTGCATCGGCCGCGTGAGGTGCTCGTCGATGTCGCGGCGAGTCACCCGGGCGATTCCGAACTTCTTTCGGAGGAGGGTAGGGGGACTAGCATACGCGATTGCCTCCACGTCCAGATTGTAGAGAACGATCACTCCGATGGGGTCCAGCGAGGGTATCGTGCTCTGCCGCAGATCCTGAACCTTGGCGATTACCTGCGGATTCTTAAGAGTGAGGCCCGGATCGGTGCGCGTCGGATGGTCGTAGGTCTTTGCGCCGAAATTCGTAGTCGAGGATCCCATGGCCCCGCCCGGCAGCCAGTGAACGATATAAATGAGCTTTTCCCGATACTTGCTCGTGTAGACGGGATCAGCCAGATTTCCCATGTTGAAGATCATCTTCTCCACGTCGGTGAAAAACTTGCCCCGCTCCTCGGCGGTGTAGCCCGATGGCATAATGAGCACCTGGCGGTAGGTCCCCGGTTGATTGACCTGGCTCGTTGGCGCCGAGACAACCCCTCCGCTGGAACCCACTTTGCGGAAGATGGTGTTTTGCTTGAGCGCCCGGATCATGTCGAGGAACGACTTTTGCTTTAACGAATCCAGTCGTGGAATGATGGGGTGGTCCGCTGGGAGGGTAAGCTCCGCACCAGTCTTGGCGCCGTTCCGGGAGGATAAATACAGTTCGGCGAACTGGGACCGTAATGCGACAGGAAGGCGCGACGTGAGCGAAGAGGGAGCGGTAGCCGATTGCTTGCCGAACCGCCGGAGTCCCAGCCTGACGAGCGAATTCATGATGGCTGTTCGGTCCTCCGAGGCGAGGGCCGGATTCGCAGCCTCTTGATAAAGCACCGCTGCCGCGGGATCGTCCTCACGTCCCGGTCTCAGGCTGCGAAGGATGATCCTCCTGGCCGCGGTATCTGGCACGGCGCGGTACAGCGCGATAAGTTCCATTTGCGCCGGTTCGCCGACCACGCGCGCAATACTCTGTATTGCCGCTTGCCTGAGCTCCGGGTCTGCAGTCTGTCGGGCCACCTGGCCGATATTCTTGACCTGGTCGCGTCCGATCGCTACGCTGGCCAGTATGGAGCGCGCCCTGTTCGTGTCGGTAAGGAGCGCCGCCGGCTGCAGCAGGGATGCCCTGAAGTCGGGACCAGTACGATCTGCCGGCGTCCATCCGTCTCGCTGCAGTTCAGCCTGAATCCGGGCGGCCTGGGCGACATCTAGTTTCCTTCCTGGCTCAAGTTTCTGGGCCATTCCTCTTGCAGCGGCAGCGATTGTGAGACAGACGATCGCTCCGAGAACGTTAACCATGTGCGCCCTGTTCATATTTGGTCCTTTCATTTGAGGCTTCGAACGGTAAAAAGAGAATGAGACCTGAGTGACTCAATGCGAACTCGCGGTGAGAGTATCTCCCCGTATGGCCCGCCTACCAGAGAGGCAGACCATACGGGGAGCGACAACACCATATCAGAAAAACTACCTATCCTGCGGCCCCGCCTTGATGGTAAGGTCGCTGCCGCCGATCCGCGGAATCTGCACGACTGGTCTCTTGATCCGCTCGGTCGTCGTGCCGACTGCCGAGGCTACCTGAGCTGGAGTGATTCCGGTCGGGTTTAGTTTGACCTTGACTGCCTGCACTTGCGCTTGCAGCTTTCCACCGTTGACGCCAAGCGTGTTTACCTTCTTCACCTCATACAGGCCGTAGGCGAACGCAGTCTTGTCGAGGTCGGCTCGCAGGCTCTTAGCCGAGAACTGCTTGACCGGCTGGAAGAGATTCGCCCAAGGCATGCCGTTCATCATCTTGCCGATCTCCGTCCGGACACCTTTCTCGAAGTCCGCGAGGACCGTGCCGATTCCGGGAATGTCAGTCAGCTCTTTGGGCAGGTTGAGCGAGAAATTTAAGTTCCCGAACGTGACCTTGTCCAATGCGATACCCTGACCCTCGATCCGGAAGAAGACGCTGGCGTTCAGCGCGTCGCTCAGAGATGGATTGAACACGCCGATGGTCTTCTCCGGCCCGTTCCACTTGAGCCTGACGGAAGCGCTGCCGATGGATGCGTTCCGCCCAACCGATGCGCTCACCTTGATCTTGTCTTTATCGGCCCCGCTTTTGACCAGCGAAGCAGTTCCGAAGGCAACGTTGAATTTGCCTGGCTGCACGGCGGTCCGGATGTACGGGACAAGACCGCCGTCGCCGCCAGCCTTGAGATCGAATCCGTTGACGTTGGCCTTTACTTCGGCCGGGGCGCCCGCAACCTGCAGCGCAGGAGGGAGTTTAAGTGTCAATCCCGAGCTGTTCATGGAGGCGGACATGCTCCCCAGTCCAAGTGCCGTCAGCCATCGCTCTTCCGCAGCCGTTCCGGGGCTGAGGAGGGTATTGACTGTTTCCAGCCATCCGCTAAGCGGCATCGCCGGGCGGGAGTTCGCGGAAAGCCGCTTATGCGTCTTCATGTAAGCGAGCTTCTGGATCGTGGGCTGCAGCCACTTGGCCGCCCCGAGCGCGGCTCGTTCATGATTCTTGAGGCCGGGCGTGTTTTCCCACCGCGCGGCGATCGCGTTGATCGAATCCGGAGTCAGAATGTCGAGGATGTGGACCATCTGGGACTCGTAGGGCCCGGCATGGGGTCCGCCCGATCCCCCGATTCCGCGCGAAGCGGGCGCGGCGGCAGCGGCCTCCTGCGGGTAACGGTCATTCAACTCCAGCGTCATGGCAAAGATGATCACCGACCAGGTGGCCAGGTTGACCCCCGACACGGCCGCTCCGATGAGGCCGCCGGCCAGCATCCCGGCGCCTAGATCAGCGCCTGCCAGGCATATGTCGCAGGCCAGGCCAATTCCGGCCCCGCCCACGGGTATGGCGATAGTCGAGCCTATGGCCGCAACCCACAGTGCATTCAGCGCCTTGAAGGCGGCCTCGCGGTCCGACTGCTCTCCCTTAGCTCCATCCTTGATCAGGTCGGGCAGGATATCAGCCAGACCCTTAAGCATCGCTTCGAAAGCTCCCAGGCCCACGACTGAATCCGTGGACGGAAGCGACGGTTTCTTTTCATCCTGCACCACGGCCGGTCTCGCCGCAAGGGCGGCGGTGGCGGGGAGGGCGGTGGTGATCGGCATGGCAAGGGCCATGAATGCGGCGAATACTGCGAAAGGCTTGCTGCGTCGTAGTTTACGCATCGTCTGATTCTCCTCTTGACGAGATGGGCGCGGAGCCCATGTGTGGGTGACGCGAGCATTCTAAACCAGCGCGCGTCAACGCTCCGTCAAAAAGGACCGTCAAATGGACCGCAGATTCCGTGTGACTCAGTCTATCGAGGTTGGAGGATAGGGGATGTGGAATCGCGGGCCATTTCAACCGCCTGAGGAAGAGTAAGCCGGCTCCCTTCCGCGAGAAGCGATCTCAATTTGGCTTCTCCCAGGGCGGAACGAAGCGCGTCAAGGGCCTTTTCATAGTCGGGATGTTCCACCGGTGGGCGCGGGGCAGGCAGCGTCGCGCGGTAATGGTCGCTTGCGCCCAGGGTCTTGGCCGCGTCAAAGTAACGCCCGCTTGTGGTAAGCCAATAGGCCAGGGCCTCGATCGTGAAAGTCACCCCGCCCTGATCGCCGATGGAATCTAGCACAGAGAGGGCTTCGAACAGCCGCGACGGTACCGATTCCACGTCGCCGGCTCGGAGCCCCAACATTCCGAGGTTGTACTGTGCCAGCGCGATCCCTCGGCGATTATCGATATGTCGCGCGATCCGCAGGCTCTCCTCGAGGGCCGCTGATGCCTCCTCGCGTCGACCTTCGAGCCCAAGCGCTGTGCCGAGCCCGTTCAAGATCGTACAGATGGTCCAGGGGTGGTCCCTGCTCCGAGCCGCCTCCAGAGCTTCCTCACTGTAGCTTATTGCTGCGTCCAGCCTCCCCATTTCGAGATGGGCGTGCCCTAACAAGTTCAACGTCAGCGCTTCGCTGCCGGGGAGACCTATCGCTCGCAGCTCCGCTAGCGTGGTTTCCGCATGATCGATCGCTTCGGCGTAATTTCCCAGGTCGACGGCGATGAGTCCGAGGTTATGCCTGGCAATCGCCGCAATGCGAGTCTCTTCAAGGCGCAGCGCCATTTCGAGCGCATGCCGGCAATGCCGTTGCGCCGCGGATAAACTGCCTCGATCCCGAGCCATTACGCCGGCGCTGTTTAACGCCCTCGCGCGATTGGGGGAGTCAACGGACTCAGTACGTTCGAGCGCGGACTCCGTCCATCGTTGACCTTCTTCCAGGTAACCGCGAACGTACCAGAATCGCTGCAAATACGCGCATACGTCCACGGCAACGCTTGGGTCGTTCTCCAGGGCCCATGCCAAAGAGGCGCGAATGTTATCATGATCGTCTGCGACCTTGCGCGCTATGTCTGTCTCCTGCATCAGGTTCGCAGACTCCCAGAACTGAAGGGCAAGGCCGGCGAAGTGAGTCGCATGAGTTCGGTGAAGCGGCACGACATCCTCGTCATCTAGGCTCGACTGCGCATACTCGCGGATGGTCTCTAGCATCGAGTACCGCATTTGACCCCCGCGTTCTTCCGCCGAAACTAGCGAACGATTCCGGAGTTCGTGCAGTGCCTCAACAACATTCTCGTTATCGCAGATTTCGTGGGCCGCATCGAGGGTATACCCGCCGCGGAAAACAGACAGCCGCGCGAAGGTTCTCTTCAGCCGCTCCTCCAACGCCTCGACGCTCGAGTCGAGTACGGCGCGCAGCGTTCGGTGTCGGTCGGGTACGGCCCGGCTGCGACTCGTCAGAAACGCGAACCGATCCTTGAGCTCGCCAAGCATCTGGGCTGGCGTGAGGACTGACGCTCGCGCCGCGGCGAGCTCGATCGCCAGTGGAATCCCTTCCAGCCGGGAGCAAAGCGCGGCGACCGCTTCCGCGTTGTTCCCCGTGATCTGAAAATCCGGTTTAACGTGCTGCGCCCGGTCGCAGAACATCTCGACCGAGGGGAACTCCAGCAGTCGCTGCGGTGTTCCGGGCTGCCCGGGCGTAGCGAGCGGCGCCAGCGGGAGTTCTTGTTCGCCCGCAATCCCTAGAGGCTGCCGCGACGTGGCGATCATGCGGACTTTTGGCGCTCCCTGCAGAATCTGTTGGAGAAGCTCAGGACCACCATCCAATAAGTGTTCCAGATTGTCCATCACCAACAGTGTGGGCCGTGACCCCAACACCCGGATTAGCTGCTCCAACGCCCGACCGCCTGCCAGTTCGAGACCCATTGAGCTAAGCACAGATTCAGGAATCAGGGCCGCCGAAGCAATGTCGGCGAGGGGAACGAACCACACCGCGGAACCGAACCCGCGTGCCAGAACGCGCGCAGCTTCGACTGCGGTGCGGGATTTGCCGGCGCCGCCCGGACCAGTAAGCGTTAAAAGTCGCGCGCCGGATTCGGACTCGAGAGTCGCTTGAATACGGGCGATCTCCTCCTGCCGGCCGAAGAATCGCGTCAGAGGGAGGGGCAGACGGACACGGGGTTCCTGGTCCGGAGGGGCTGAAACGGCAACCGAGGACCTTCGCTGGGAGGCGGGTTGCACCGATCGCGCTGCGGAAACTTGCGGCAGCTTTCTCGCGAGCTCGAGAAGCCCTTCCGGAAGATCTTCGTCCAGCTCCTTTCGCCAGACGCGCCGCGCGGATTCCATTTCCTTGACGGCCTCTGTGGGGCGGCCGGCCTCCGCCAATCGCCGAATCAGCGCCTCGCGGGTCTCCGAGTCCAGCGAATCAACCGCAGCGGCCCTTCTCAAGCTTTCGATACTGCCCGCGTGATCGCCGGATTCCGTCTGCGCGCGGCTGAGCGAAACCAACGCCCGTCGGTAGTTAACCGCGAACCGCTCGCGCTCGGAATCCGCCCACTCTTCATAGACTCCGGGAAGCAAGGGGCCGCCGTATTGAGCGCATGCGTCCGCGAGGTAGCGCAGCCGTTCCGATTCGTCCTTCGAATCTTCGGCGGACTGGAGCAGCGCTGTGAACCGGCCCGCATCGACCTCGACCGCCGCGGGCCCGAGCCGAACACTCGCTCTATCAGCTACGAGAACCGAGTTCGGCGGCGTTTCGGGGGGCTCCAGGAGACGGCGGAGTGAAAGAAGCGCTTGTCGGAGGTTATGGCGAGCGGAATCGACGTCCGCGTCAGGCCACAACAGATCGGCAAGCTGCTCCCGAGGGTGGACTCGATCGGCATGCAGCGCCAGGTAGGCCAAGAGCGACGCGACTTTCTGAGTCGGGAATCGCGCGATGAGGCGGTCTCCCTGCCGAAGCTTGAGACCCCCGAAGAGCTCAATGCGCCACGGCTCCAATAGCATTTGGCCCTGCCCGCTTTCGTTCTTACATCTGAATCGTGGGTGATGGGTTCAGAAATGTTTCACGGGCGCGGCCGCTATTCCTGTTAACAGGAATCACCGTTCAGGCTGCAAGTTAGCTCCTGCGATCAATCGCCGGGCGTTTGTCTGTCCTATTTCTCCCAATTCTGCTGGGGTCAGCGGGGACTCTTTGAGCTTCAATTGCGCTGCCTCGAAGTAGAAAAATGGCGCATGGGAGCCGAAGAGCACTCGGTCTGACGGCGCGTGTGCGAGCAGATTCCCAATGCCGCCTACGCCTTCGAGCATCGAAATCTCCACATAGACGTCTCCCGACTTGATGAGCTCTAGGGCCGGGTTTCCGCGAAGCGTTCGAAGCGCATTCAGGAGCACCAACCGAAGACCGGGCGTCAGTTTGACGTGATCGATTAGGGGGCCTGGGTCCACCGGTTCAACCCGCAGAAGCGGATGCATTACGCGCTCGTCTTCCATCTCCACCGCAAGCTGGACGATCAACCGTTGCTCAGCGGCAGTTCGCAACAACCGCGCAATGCGGGAATCAGACAGTTTGTAACCGTGATAATTCGGATGGAGCCGGATGCCCGGCATCTGGTGTTCCCTAGCACAGCGGCGCAGTTCCTCCTCCCAGCTCGGCAACATCGGGTTGATCGAACCGAAGGGCACGAGCAGTCCGCGACCATGACGTCGGCACTCTTCAGCGAGACGGACGTTGACCGAGGGGATGTCCTTGTGAAGGAGGCCGTCGAAGCTGCCGGCCCACGCTTTCTCCACGCCCTGGCGGCGAAGCATAGCGACCAGTCCAGGCGTATCGTCATTGCGTAATCGCCGTGATGGCCAGCGCCCGAGGTTGACATTGACGTCGATCAGACCCGGCTTGCGGATAGGGGGCTGGAGATCGACCGTGGAGACGCCGGTGGCCGACACCGCGGTCTTGAGGAATGCGCGCCGGCTGAATGATTCCGAGACGAAATCGGGCGGCGATTCAGCGTTGCCCCCACCGTTGCCGCCGCTCTCGATCATACGCGCATTCCTTTCTGCCGTAGAATTGGCGTTAAGAGGCGCTTCAGGTTCTCTCCGAGGATGAGGCGCTTGGATGATTCCGGTAGGTCTGCGCCGACGACTTTCGCCAGTTGCGAGGCGAAACTCCGGCCGCCTATATCGCTGCCGTAAAGTACGCGCTCAGCGCCGAGCTCGCGCACCGCCATCTCAGTCATACCGGCTGCTGGATCACTGCCTGCCAGATCGGCATAGACGTTCTTGTGCGGCCGGATCTCGCGCAGTCCGCGTTCCCAGTCGCCGCCGGAGTGGCCGCAGACGATTTTCGCCATCGGGTGTCGGGCGGCGAGCTCCGCGAGCTGCATCGGCGTCGACTCGCCGGCAAAGTTGCCCATGACCTTGAGCCACGTGTGCTGATACACGACGGCCTTCAATTGTGCGGCACGTTCCAGGATGGGGTCCAGTTCCGGCCGGTTGCACGGCAGGGCGACCCAGAGCTTCACACCGACCATCGGCCCGTCGCGGACGCAGCGGTTCAGCTCGTCGAGGCTTGCCTGCGTATGCTTTGGATTGAGATAGACGAAGCCGAGAGCGCGCTCGGGATAATAGCGCAGCGCCTGCAGCACCTCGTCATTCTCTCGGCGCAGTTTCTCGGGTGACGGATCTTGGCTGAACTCCATCCCCATGAAAACGCACAGCCGGGCGATGCCCATGCGATCGGCGTATTCGAGCAGCTTGCCGAGCCGGGCTTCAGGGCTGTTTCCGGGTACGCCTGACAGGTGACAGTGAAGGTCCCAGATCTCGAATGGTTTCGCCATGCGTTCCGGAGTACGATCCTTCGCTAGTTCGCGTGGGGCATGAGGAGCGACGCGTTCAGAAGAGTTTCACACGCCGAGCTCTTTATCCTCGCAGGCGGCTCTACTCCGGCTGAATGTTGGCCCCCGCGATCTTCTTATCCTCGGTAAAAATGAACATGACGAGATGCGGCGCCTTCCCGAAGAGGGCGCGGTACTGGTAACGGGTCGCCTTGCCCTGCGCCTCACTACGTAACAGTGCAAACGACTTCAATTCCCCGTGCGTGGAAGCGAGGCTCGGACCCAACTTGAGCCGGTCCGGAGTCAGGAACGCGCTGAACTCAGCGGTGAGGGGAATCCCTTCCTTCTTTCCGCTCAGAAGCGTCTGAAGGGCTTTCTTCAGTACCTCCGTTGTGGCCGGGTCTTTGTCGTCTACCGGCTTCGCTTCCGCAATCTTGAGCGCGGGGACGTACAACCCGGCGATACCGTTGGCAATCGCTCCGGCGCGGCCATTGTCGGAATTGGCGAGGACGATGACCGTCAGTTTGTCGTCCAGGAATCGCGAAATCTGGGTAGAAAAGCCCTGGATTCCGCCGCCATGTTCCACCAGTTTGCGGC
>JBKJZI010000140.1:0-6748 GCA_046715155.1 Chthonomonadales bacterium
CATCAGGACCCCCTCGCTGATGACGCTCCAGAATCCGCTGAATGTGCGAAGCTGCGGTTGTCTGGTCAATTAGGCTAAGTGGGCGTGTTATCTTAGTGTCGTCCCTTCGTCGGCACCTTTTGCTGCCTTTTAAGTTGTTACCTCACACTGCGAGAGGCTTCACTTCACGGAATCATAGGAAGAGGAGAGAAATGGTTATCCATCGCATCGCGAAGTGGTCGGTCGTCTGTTCATCAGCCGGCATCCTGGCAATGGCTTACGCGGTAAAGGCGGACGACTACCCGCAGTGGCGTGGCCCATCGCGTACCGGAATCTCAAAAGAATCCGGATTGCTGAAAGAGTGGCCGAAGGAAGGTCCGAAGCTGCTCTGGCAGCTCAAGGACGTGGGTTACGGATTTGGCGCGCCGTCGGTTGTGGGCAGCAGAATCTACCTGTTGAGCAATAACGGACCGGACGAGGAGTTTGTCCAGGCACGCGATGCCAAAGACGGATCGATCGTATGGACTCGGCGCATCGGTAACGTCGGCTTTCCAAAACAGGTTCCAAATTACCCCGGCGCCCGTTCCACCCCCACAGTTGCCGGCAAGCTGCTTTTCGTGCTCGGATCCGATGGAGACCTCGCGTGCCTGGAAACGGCGACCGGTAAGGTTCGCTGGCAGAAGAACCTGCGGACTGAATTTGGCGGGATGCCGGGAGTCTGGGCATACTCCGAGTCACCGCTGGTGGACGGCGATGCGGTGATCTGCACCCCGGGTGGGACCCAGGCGACGATGCTTGCCCTGAACAAGGATACGGGTCAGGAGATCTGGAGGTCCGCGGTCCCATCAGGCGATTTTGCCGGATATGCTTCCGCCGTGGTATTCGAAACCGGCGGCGTGCGGCAGTACGTCCAGTTCGTTCAGAAAGGGCTGATCGGTTTAGATGCGAAGACCGGAAAGCTCCTCTGGCGCTATGACAAATCGGCGGAACGAAGCCTCGCAAATATTCCAACTCCCGTCACCTATCGAGAAATGATCTATAGCGCCTCCGGCGCCGTAGGCGGAGGAGTTACCAGGATCAAAACCGCGGGCGAGGCGTTTGAGGCGGAACAGGTCTACCTGTCGAGAAAACTTCCCAACGCCATCGGCGGTTCCGTTCTGCTTGGCGAGTACCTCTATGGCACGACCGGGACGGGGCTGCAATGCGTGGAGTTTGCGACGGGCAACGTGAAGTGGGAGGACCGCGCGATCGGAGCGGCCTCGCTGCTCTCTGCGAATGGGCAGCTCTACCTCCACGGAGAAAACGGCGACGTGGCGCTGGTGGAAGCCACCCCGGAGGTCTACCGCGAGAAAGGACGATTCACCCCTCCGGACCCTCCCGAGCGGAGACAGGCACGCTCCTGGGCTTACCCGGTGGTTTCGAACGGCAGGCTCTACATCCGCGACCTCGGAACCTTGTGGTGCTACGACGTTCGCGGTGGCCGGGCGCGCTGAGTTTTGCACGTTTCGGCTACTGAGACCTGCGTCCGCGGGAAACTCTATCGCGCAAAGGCAGCAAGGGGCCGCGATATCTTCCGGTGAAAAGGGCGGCATCCTAATGGCCGCCCTTTTCACTGAGATCTACCGCGGCCTGTTTCGTTCGGCCTTCTCCCACATTTGCGCGTAGGCATCGGCGGAACGGAAGAGGGGGGCCAGGTCCGCGTCGGTCAGACCGACGTTTTTGAGGTCCTGGAAGAAGTCCGGGAAGAGACCGTAGTGGGCGAATCCATCGATGTTGAAGTCGAAGTCCCGGTCTCCGGCGACGCTGCGAGCGAGTGGAGGGTTTGTGCCGATCATGCCCTGGAACTGGATGGCGATCGGACGGATCTTGTTGTAAACGTCCTTCACCGCCCCGTCCCGCCAGGTCGATTGAACTTCCGGGTCGGCGCTTGTGCCGGGGCTGGCGTTAGTCCAGGCAAGGTGACCGCCCCGCTGCCCTGGCGCGCTAAAGGCAAGTATGCCAAGGGCTGGCATATTCCGCAGCAAGACGTTGTTCTTGGCGCCGCGGATTCCTTTCGCGACGTCCTTCATCCATGCGTTGGTGAAAGCGGTTCGAGCCGGAATCCCGATCACGAGCAAAGGCATCTCCGCGCTGTCGATGTCGCGGTTTGACTGTCCCAGAGCTACGGCTTCCCAGTAGAACTTCTCCTCGCCGATTCCGGCGTCACCTTCCCAACGGTAGCCGCGGAAGTCATTGAGTGGCGTCGAATACCGCACGCCGTTGGTCTGCGCGCGGATGAGGTCACGCCGCTCATTCTTGGCGGCCTGCGACGTTTCCTCATGCCGTGGGTAAGCCCCGTAGGTCCCGAATCTGGGCCCGAGCTGAATGTCTTTGCCGCCGAAGTCAGTGCCGATGGCCACGTTCCTGCGGTCCATCTTCTCGAGCAGGTAAAGATAGCTCTGAGCCCAGGATTTGGTGGATCCGGGGGCATCATTGGCGACCTGCGTGCTGTAACTCCTAACCTCACCCTGGTCCAGGATCAGTGCCACTACTCCGCCCACTTCCTTAATGCGCTGAAGCAGGAGGGCGCTCTTGTTCCCTTCATTCGCCGCATGCTTCCCGCGCTCGGGATGTGGCGCTGCCATTTCGCGGAATCCAGTATGGGAGGAGATTACCGGATAGTTCCGGGCTTTAACCATGTCCAGGACGGAGTTAACGGTCTTCTCGCCCATATGGTCTACGTCGATGACCATTCCTAGCTTCATCATTTCTTCGATGAGCATCGCGCCGTAGGGCGAAAGACCCTTCCGATTGACGTGGCCGCCGCCGACGCTTCGGAGCTGCGCGGCGTGGGCCGCGTATTGCGCGGGCGCGGCGCCGAAGATAGCGCGCGTGACGGGATTGTTCAGAACAGCATTGAGCCAATCCGGCAAGGGAAGATCGAGCCGGTAGCTGATCGGCTGCGCGAAAGGCCCGGCAGTTTCCACATCGATAAACGAGCCGGTGAGCAGGAACGAATTGAAGTCGAAGAGCTGATTGTAGATCGCTGAGCCGCCGTACGCATTATCACTGAGGTGGACAGGCGTGATCTGACGCACGCCCATGTCGTGGACTTTCTTCAGCTCGATCTGGATCATGGTCCGCGCGCGGTTCGGATCGTTGCCCGACTCCTGCCGGAGCTGTGCCTCGCTCTTCCAAAACAGCGAATCGACTTCAATTCCGAGCACTATGGCGAGCTTGTTGGACCTGACTATTCGGCGGAGATCGGCCGCGTTGTAGGCGATCTCCATCCAGCCGGCGTTGCGGCCGGCCACTTCCTTCATCGCTTGAATCTGGCGGACGATGGCGTTCATGTCGGTGGGAAGATAAGCGTGCGGCCTAATGGCTCCGTAGACTCCGGCCAGCAGCTCATTGTTAACTGCGAGCATCGAGACCATTCGAAGCCCGCGGTCATACGCGCGCCTTACCCAGTCCACATGCGATTGCTGATGGAAGAAGGTTCCGTGGACGAAGCGGGGCCAGCCGTCAAACTGCGGATAGCCGCCTACGAGGTGGCCAACCTCGGGCACTGGAAGAATTCCACCCGGCAGGTGGACGTCCATGCACCACGGCATGGCAGTGTTCAGCGGTCCCTCCGGCCGGCCCGCGAACATCCGGCCGCCCCAGGCTTCGTGGGACATCCAGTGGAAATGGAGGTCGGCAAACCCATATAGCGGAATCGGCGGGGGAGGCGGAGCGGGCGCAGTGACTTGTATCTGAACGTCGATTGGATCGAACCCGGGCGCGGTGAAGTTGAGGCGGGAGGTTCCTCCTGCGCGCGCCTGAAGGGTGAACAGGGCAATCCCCGAGGAATCCGTCTGCACCGTCACCGGCGGCTGCCGGCCGGACGAGCCCAGGACATCACCGCCGGTATTCGTGATCTGAGCCAGCGTTATCGGAGTTCGTATGTAGTTCAGCTTCTCGATCGTAAATCCGATCGGCCCAAACGGTACTTTCGCGATACTTAACACCGTCGGCGTCTGTATCCGCAGAATCGGCAGGTCGCGCGACTGCGGCGGACTGGCAGCGGTCTGCGGTATCGCTGTTGGCCCCACCATGCGGACCGCGAACGTAAAAGTCTCTCCTAGCTTAACGGTTTGACCGCTTGCGCTCAGCAGGGGAGCGATAGAAATGCTCTTGGCAGGCCCCGTCTTTCCACCTACGCCGTACCATACGGAGTACTTCCCGCGCGGAAGCTGCGGGATCTCCATCGATAGGGATTTTAGCGTCCTGGCGGAGGCGGGGGCGACTTTGATGCGACTGGGGCGCGCAATCCCACCAGAAAGTATTCCGGAAGTCGAGAGGGTCGCCGTCACGGCCGTCGTCGCGGGCACAGACCATGTCGAGCCCCCTTCGGCGCGAAGGTACGCGGTTGCGCCGGGGGCGCCCAGTCCGTTCTGGTCGAATTCGGTACCATCCATCGGGGGAGTCAGGCTGATAGTCTCGCCCGGCACAAAGTTGTCGCCCACGCCCCGCGTAGCCGTTGCTGCGCTTAACTCAGCCGGCGGGCGGAGCGATTGTATCTGCAGCGTTGACGGCAGCTTTGTTATGGGAGTCGACGCGGGAGGATTTTGCGTTGGCGGATTCGGATGCGCCGGTGAGAGTCCACTGCAAAGCAGCGAGTAGATTAGTACGGCTGACGCGGTTGCCGTACCGCGTACAAGATTTCGGCGCATTAAGGAAGCTCCTGAATTTTCTGGGGTGAGGACCCCGTTAGTTCGCGGGGTGACGCGCGAGTGTGACACATTGAGTCGGGGAAACCTCGTTATCGAGATCAGTGTGGGGGCAGGGTTCGCCGCTGAATGTGTTCTGGCGGGGGTATTACGGGTTAGGTGTCAGAGCGAGGTCACGATCTTCGATTCGCAGCATGGTCGAGGGGTGGAGACACAGGTATTGCAATGGCTTCGTCTAGCCATTCGGTTTGCGGGCCCAGCGTGCTTACTGGTCGCATTGTGGTGGCTGCAGGTTTTTGGAGCACGAGAACGATCCTAACTAGACCATCATACCTGCCTTTGATGATTTGTTGGCGGGCGTCGGAAATCAAACTATGATCGATGCCTGCCGAAACGTGATGGCGTAGACGGGCTGAAAACGCGAAAGGGAGAATGGTCATTCATGTCGTAACGGAATCCGATGCTCCATGGGTGTCAGCCTCCCGGACTAGGTGAATGCAAACAATACTATTATTTATACTTGCCTGCCTTCTCGCATTCATGCTTCCAGCGGATTCCGCGCCCCGGGCGGGCGCGTGGCGCACGCTTTTCGGCGACAAGGACGTGAGCGAGTGGCGTGGATTCCGCCGGTCCGCGTTCCCCTGGAACGTGTGGACCGTTGAAGGCGGGGCACTAAAAAGGAAGAGGACGTCGAGCGATACGCGCCAGGACCTCGCGACGAAGGACACGTTCTCAGAGTTCGAGTTGGAGTTCGAGTGGAAGATCTCGCCGGGCGGTAATAGCGGAATCAAGTACCTGGTGCGCGAGAACCGGCCCGCTAGCTGGGAGCGGGCGAGCTATGAGTTCAGCAAACGAGACCTTATCCAGCGCGGCAAGACCAAAACGGAAGAATTCCGAACGTTAAGCCCGGCGAAGCTCCGGCATTCGCCCATCGGATTCGAGTTTCAGATTCTGGACGATTCCGAGCACCCGGATGCCAGGAACGGCAGGCACCGGACCACGGGCGCGCTCTACGACATTCTGCCGGTGACGGGAAACATCGAAGCACCGGCCGGTCGCTTCAACCGCGGGCGAATCATCTCAAGGGCCAATAGGATTCAGCACTGGGTGAATGGAGTGAAGGTTCTGGAGTTCGACCGTAACGGAAGCGAGCTCCGCAACCGGATTCAGGGAAGCAAATTTGCGCGGATTCCGGGATTTGGGATGAACACTCGCGGCCACATCACGCTTCAGGACCACGGCGATGAAGTCTGGTTCCGCAGAATCCGGATTCGGGAGCTGTAGGCCGGTGATTCGGCGGGCATTTCATTTGTCTCTTGACAGCGCCGGGTCGGCCCTGATAACATACTGCTCGCTAACCGGGAATCAAGGTCCGGTCGTGGAATGAAAGCAATGAATACGCAAATGTCTACAACCAGCGTCCAGCGATTATCCGCCGTCTATCAGGATGGGGGACGGATATCGCGCGGCTTGCGGATAGACCGCTGGTATCCCCAATCCTTCGAATGGAGAGCTTTTGGCGTGAGCAAATGCTGAGTTCGTAAAACGAACCGACGTGCTCTGACCCGATCCGAAGCTCTCCGGATCGGGTTTTGTGTTTTCTGGGGGTAGGGCCAGATGGGACGGCAGCGGTCTCCAAAGCCACGATGACGAGGTTCGATTCCTCGTGCCCCCGCCATTCGGGACGGAATCTTGTAGGGCAACGGGAACAGGAATAGAGAAATGAAAATCGTAAACGGGGTGCCGATTTGGGGTGATCCGATCGACGAAGGGGCGCTCTCTCAGATTCAGACGTGTAAGAAGACGGCGGTGAAGGTGGCGCTTATGGGCGATCATCACAAGGGATACGCCGTCCCGATTGGAGGAGTCGTCGCCTATGAGAACCAGATCAGCCCGTCCGGTGTCGGATTCGATATCGCCTGCGGCAACAAAGCGGTGCTCACCGACATGCAGGGCTCAGAGGCGCGCGCTCGTATCAAGCAGATAATGGATGATATCTGGGGGACGATCTCCTTCGGAATCGGCATGAAGAACCAGGAGCGTGTCGATCACGGGCTGTACGACGACGAGGCCTGGAA
>JBKJZI010000141.1:0-2736 GCA_046715155.1 Chthonomonadales bacterium
AATGGGCCTGCCGAAGCAAGAAACATCACCCTTACGGTTGAGTTTCCGGATGCGAATGGCAGCGGAATCGGCGACCCAATCGAGCGCGTGATGTCTCCTGAGGGCAAGTCGAGGGTGATTCCCGTTCCGCAGCCGGATAAGCCTCGCACTACGTTTCAAACCGGGCAGCCCTACACGACCGAAATAGCCGTGCCTACGGATTCGGTCCTCCTCTACAGCGCCGAGACCGCCGCCATCCGTTCCTGGTCGGAGCGTGGATACACCGTCTATACGATGGGCGGATTCCGTGAGGGGACCGAGTACGCCCGCGAGCATCCGGACGAAGTGCAGATAGACCGCGACGGACGCCCGCTCGAGATCGCCGGCCAGAGCTATTACCTGGTCCCCACGTTGAACCGGATAGAATCCGCGCAGCGGTACTACGATGTCGCGCTCAAGTCAGGAAGCTCCGGAGTCTGTCCCGAAGAGCCGGAATACTGGGCGCGGGCGGGCTACGAAGGCGCTTTTAAGCTCGAATGGCAGCAGCGATACGGCTCGCCCTGGGTACCGCCCCATTCCGGCGTGGACGCGCGATGGAAATCGGAGCAGCTCAAGGCCCACCTGGAGCGCCGGCAGATCGAGGCGATCCTCACCCGCGCTCGGGAAGTGAGGCCGGAGGCAACCCGAATGCTGGCGCTTCACAGCCCCATCAACTATGCCCATTGGGGAATCGTCGCTCCGCACTATGATCTATTCCAACTCCCGGCGCTCCAGGAGGTGATCGGTCAGGTTTGGACCGGCACCGCCCGCACGGCCGCTCGGCTGGGCGGCGTCCGCGCTGAACGCACGTTCGAGCTTGCGATACTGGAATACAATTCGCTCTTCCACCTGGCGCGAGGTGCCGACAAGCGGCTCTGGTACCTGATGGACCCCGTGGAGGACGCGCCCGGACTCCCGCTGCAGGACTACCGACGGAACTACCATCACACGCTCATAGCCGCCTTGATGAATCCCGGAGTAGACAGCTTCGAAGTGATGCCCTGGCCACAGCGAATCTACGGCCAGTTGCCGGAAGAATACGCAACCGAAGTCAATACGATCGTCGGGGCGCTGACTGAAATCTGGCGGTATCCGAATGCCCGCGTGGATTCCGGCAGCAGCGGGATCGCCACGGTCACCGCGGATTCCATGGCGTGGCAGCGCGCCGATCCCTCTCCGGCTGACATCGACGCCTTCTACGGCATGACCCTGCCGTTCGTTTCTCACGGCGTACCGATCGACATACTATCCCTTGATCGCATGGCGGAATCCGGATACCTCAACGCCACCCGCGTCTTGCTGCTCTCCTACGACTTCCTTAAGCCCCGCGGCCCGGAAATTCACGCCGCCCTCGCTGATTGGGTTAAGAAAGGCGGAATCCTCGCGCTCTTCGGCGGGACCGATCCCTATAACGCCGTCACCGACTCCTGGTGGAAGAAGGCCGGCGCGGAATCACCGACGGAACACCTCCTTAGCGAACTCGGCATCACGTCGAAGAGCCCGCCAGTGTTGACCTCGGCCGGTAACACCAATCCCTGGCAGACCGTTCTGGAAGGTGACCGATCGGAGCGAGAGCTAAAGAACCGCAAGAAGCACACAGTCGACCTTTCGCAATTTGTGAAAGAGAACGGCAGCGTATCCGTAAGATTCGAAGATGTATCGCCCCTCGACGGCTGGGGGCCGCATCTAACCACCGCAGAGCTTCGTGTAGATGGAAAGCTGGGCGTATCCTTTCGAACCGGTACTGAGTTAGAGACCCGATTCCTCGAGGAAGACCGGGGGAGCCGCCACAACGGCGAGGCCCGTTTCGCGGACGGCCCGGCATCCTGGACCTACCGGTTCGACAACCTTCCAAAGGAGGGAAGCGTCACGCTGAATTTGGACATGGGAAACGGATTCCTGGTGAGGGCGCGACCGGCCCGACCTCATCCGGTCCTACAGGCCGCGGACGCTGCCGTTCCGCCCATGTTTGCGCGCCTGCGGATTCCGCATCCTTATCCCATCACCCTTCATACTCCGCCGGCTGCCGCGTCGCCGGTCTATACGCTGCCCGGACAAACCGTCCCACCCGTCTGGCAAGCGACTATCGAGAAAGGCGCCGTTCTCTACTGCGGAATCGCCCCTGGCTACTTGAGCGCCAACGCCCTCGCTTCGCGATGGACCCGCTGGATCGGCGAGCGACTCCTCATCAGATCGGGGGCCAAATACGAGGAACAGGACTACTATCGCCTCACCCGGGGACCGTACACCGCCCTGCGCACCCTCGGCAAACCCTACACGTTGAATGGCCGCTACGTAAACCTGCTGGACCCTACCCTCCCCGTGATGGAAAGCCCGGTTCACAACCCCCGATCCTGGGGCTTCTACCTCGATGCGGGCCCCGAGCGCGGCAGCCCCCGTCTCCTCGCTGCGTCCGGCCGCCTCCGAGCCCGCGCGGAATCCACCGATGAGACCGCCTGGCTCGTCCAGGCGCCAGCAGGCCCTACCGGCGCCGCGCGCCTATGGACCAACGGCCGCAAGATCGCCGCCATCCGCGCCTTCACCCTCATGGGATCCGCCATTCCAGTAACAACCGCCCCGTCAGGAGACACCATCCTGCTGAAGTATGACAACGCTGCCGACGGCGCGATCGTACGGGTAGTCTGGCAATGAGGGATGGCATGGATTCCAATGTAAAATGCAAAGTTAGCAATGCAAAATTGGCAATGAGGAACAGCC
>JBKJZI010000142.1:0-15603 GCA_046715155.1 Chthonomonadales bacterium
GTCCGAAGCGAATTCCTTCAGCGCCAATTTGAGAAACGGCAACATTGTTCTGGCTGATAAGACGGCCCATACCGAACGACATGCCCCACACGATGAAAGCAAGCACCGACGTGCCGATGCAGGCCACCGCGAACTTGGCGCGAGATGCCCGGGCCCGAAGCTTGCGGTCAATATCCGCCAGAAGCTCTTTGAGATCGAACGCCACGAGCACCTCCCGTTCGGAGAGCAGCTTCCCACGGTAGTACTCGATTGAGTCATCGGTCCACTCGACGCTGTAGAACGTGCTCATTGTCTTGGCGTCGATGTACTGCATCTGGTCGCCGACCTCTGCCTTGTAGGTAAGCTCGCCCTCGATATGCTTGATGGTTCCGACGGCGCGGTCTGATACGACTGCCGTGGATCCGTCCAAGTTCAGGTGAGCGCCGGCATGGTAGTCCTGCTTAGGGTCGATCGGCGTCAGAGGCACGAACTTCTGAGAGAGCTTCCAATTCCCTTCGTCTAGCTCCAGATAGTAGTTGGACCCATCGTTCCCAATGAGCTGGAACTCCTGCCAGAAGTAGGTCTCGCCCTCCTCCATCATCGACCAGACGATGCGGCCGATCAGCTCGTATTCGACCGCGCCGAACGTGGCTTTCATCCCCAGCCGCAGCGGAGTCACATTCCGGAATTGCGCGCTTCGTTTCCGCTCTTCGCCAATGACGTGGTCGAGCGCAACGACCGCCCCGCAGCTTTCGCAGGTGGTGTTCTCGGCCCCGTCCACAAAGCTGACGGACGCCCCGCACTGGTCACACTTGAGGACTCGGAATCGCAAAACTACTCCCCGTCCACCGTGATGTCGCCCCGTCCAATCGGCTCGCCCACCGTGTACTCGATCTCGTCGCTACCGTATTCGATTGCTCCGACCTTGCCCCCCAGGTTGCCATCCACGAAGGACACAGCCTGCCCGGGCGCAACGCGGTAGAAGAGCTGGCCCTCCGCTCCCGCAACTTTTGCGCGACACCGTTCGGTTACGAAGAACGGCTGCCCATTTACACTGATTGTGCTGCCGACGCGGGCCTCTTCAAACGACGGCACTTCCGACGTGAGCGGTTGCTTGCGGGAAAGGGTATACTCACCCTCTTCCTCCTCCAGCCAGGCGATCTCTCCATCGCGCAGCTCCAGATACCACTCGTCCCAGTAACTTTCGTCGTCCTGGAACCGCACGCGCCCCAGAATCCGGTATGGCTTGCCGTGCAAGAGTCCCGTAGCCCCGACCTGGAATCGCGTCGGGTAGTCCGCCAGTTTCGCCGACTTTCCCGTCGGATCCAGCCCGTTTGGCTGCACCGCGAGCGTATTCCCGCAGAACGGGCAAACGACCATCTTCACAAACCGGTTGGAAAGCTCCACCGGCCCCCCACATGCGGGGCAGCTCATAGAAGTCGCTTCTGCCATGACTCCTCACACTTGTTCGTTGATTCCACGGACAACAGACAAACGGTCAACACTGTCTATAGGTTTCGCCACCGGTTCCCCGCCAATCCTCCAACCGCGCAGATTCCGAAACGCGCCCACGGATTAATCAGTAGTGGCGGGCGGGAAGAGGAGTAAGCACGGCCATAGGGAAATGTAAATGCAAGCTTATCCGTGCAAAGTTAGCAATAAAGACCACTTTAACAGATAGACCTGGGATCCAAAGGAGAGATGTATGCCTCGAATAATCGATGTCGTAGAATGGACTGACGAAACCGGGCGGGAGATCATTCATCGCGAGCCGCAGGGAGGGCCGGGGGACTTTCGGCTCGGATCGCAAGTAATCGTGCGGGAAAGCCAGGCGGCCGTTTTCTTCCGCGACGGCAAGGCGCTGGATACCTTCGGCCCCGGTCGTCACACGATCCAAACTTCCAACATCCCCATTCTCGCAACACTCATCGGGCTGGTGACGAGCGGCAAGACGCCGTTCCCGGCGGAGGTTGTCTTCGTTAGTATGCGGCAGTTCCTGGATCAGAAATGGGGAACGCCAGAGCCCATTCCTTTCCGCGACCCGGATTTCGGCATGGCGCGTCTGCGAGCATTTGGCAGCTACGCCTTTAGCGTGAAGAATCCGCAAGCATTCGTTAACAAGATCGCCGGGCAGCAGGGTCTCTTCACTAACCAGCAGATCGAGGCCTACTTCCGCGGAATCGCGGTTCAGCGGTTCATGGACATACTCGGCGAGGCCAAGTACTCTCTTCTCGACCTGCCCGCTCATTACAATGAGCTGAGCATGCAGCTTCAAGAGGCGCTGCTGGATGACTTCAACGCCATCGGCCTCAACATGCTGGCCATGTTCGTCACCGCTATCACCCCGACCGAAGAGACGGCGAAAGCAATCGACGAGCGAGCGGCCATGGGCGCGATCGGCGACATGGACACCTACATGAAGTTCAAAGCCGCCCGAGCTATGGGCGACGCCGCCGCAAATCCGGGCAGCGACATGGGCGCCGGAATCGGCCTCGGCGCCGGCGCGGGAATGGGCTTCGGAATGGCGCAAATGGTCGGACAGGCCATGCAAGGCAAACCCGCGGAATCCGCCGCCGCGCCGGCGCCGTCCGGCCCCCTCACCCGCGCCCAGGTCCAGGAAGCAATTGACGGCCTTGACCTCCGCTTCTCCAAAGGCGAGATCGCCGAAGAAACCTATAACCGACTGATGAAGAAGTGGGAAGAACGGCTGGCGGAGATGGGGTAAGTGATCCGTAATCAGTAATCAGGTCGTCCTCCAGACGAATGGGAGTGTATCTGGCGCGTCCGGAGGACGATTCTCGGCAGACCCGCATTTCAATGCGGGTTCTGGATCGCTTGATAACGCGATTACACCTTTGCGGAGAAGTTCACACGTCTCTCGGGCTGGGCGTAGGCCCGGCCCGATTGCGTTACTCCAGAGTGAGTTGTATACTAGAGGCGTGATTGTTCCCCGGCATGCGCTCACCGCCGGAATCCGCCGTTCTGCGGGAGATACATATGATTCGACGCCTGTCTGCGCGCCTCGCCTGTTCGGTATTGGCTTTCTGCCTATGCGCCCCGGCGTTTGCGCAGGAGTCAAAGAGAACACTCGCTCTCGTCCCCACCGAAGGTCCGCTCAAGGGCCAGAAGATTTATAACAACTCCCACGCACTCCTTATCGGCGTTAACAAGTACCCTGGCCTTCCGACCGACCGTCAGCTCGACTACGCCGTGGCGGACGTCGACGCCATGAAGAAGACGTTGATGGATAGCTACGGTTGGGACGAGAGCCGGATCACGGTTCTCAAGGATGAAAAGGCGACCAAAGCGGAAATTCTGAAAGGCCTCAACGCCCTCACCGATAACATCACCGTTGTTCGCGAGGATCGGCTCATCGTTTATTTCTCTGGCCACGGACAGACGGTCGCGCTCCCTAATGGCGGAGAGGTCGGATTCATCATCCCCCACGACGCAAAGGTGGATCTGGCAAATTTCACCAACGCCCGCCCCTACAGCGAGTCGTGCATCAAGATGGAGGAGATATGGGACATCCTCCGGCTCTCCCCGGCCAAGCACATCCTCTTCATCGCGGACTCCTGTTATAGCGGCCTCGCAGTGAAGGACCGCAGCATCGCCATCAGCCCGCAGGCGCTCGCCGCGCTCACGAAAGAGGCCGCACTTCACGCCATGGCGGCGGGCAAGCGGAATCAGGTGTCCGTGGAATTGGCAGATAAGGGGCACGGCGCCTTCACGTATTCCCTTCTGCAGGCGCTTCGAATTCGCGCCGGTCAGCCTGGTGTGCCTTTCACGATCAACGAGCTCTTCGACGACGTCCAGAGGATGGTGTCGAATCTGACGGAAGGGCGGCAGACCCCGCATTTTGGCAACTATAACACCGACGGCGTGTTCGTATTCATACCGACCGGCGCCGCCGCCACGCAAGGCGGCCCGAAACAGAATGCAGGCGGTCCGAAGCCGGACGTCCAGAGCGTGCAAACCAAGGCGCGGATTCTGGTGACGTCCGATCCGCCTGGCGCCAAGATCTTCCTCAACGGCGAGGAGGTTCCCGGCAAGGTTACGCCCGCCACCATTGAGCTGGACCTTGAGCTGGATAAGAGTCGCGAAGTAGAGATCGGAATTAAATTGGCCGGCCATAGTATCGGCATACGCAAAGCCACCCTCATACGTGGGCAAAATCCCGTACTCTCCATCAAATTGGACAAGGCCATTGTTCAACCGCCAACCCAGCCAAACAGTGACAAGCCTGACAACGCCGCGACTCCGGCCAACGCACTCGTCCGTAACTGGAAACAGGGATCCGCAATTCGAATCCACGGGAACGTGAAGATACAGCACCCCGTCGTGGGCCCGATGGAAGTCGATAAGAAATCCCGAATCTCGATAACTACCGTTACGCCTTCGGGTACGGCCACTCACACAGAAGTAACAGAAGATTCGACGGTGACCGTTGGGGGTGAAACGACCAACGTACCAGGCGGCGAGTCGAGTACACAGACCGTTGATCGGTTGGGACGCGTGCAGAACCCGCCGGGAGAAGAAAACCAACTGTGGGACGCTGAAACCGATAAGTTAATCTGTGTCGTCTCGGATCCAATCCTACCGGGAAAGCCTGTCGCCGTGGGAGAAACGTGGATCGGCACCGCGCGGAATCCGGCAACCGATAACGCCCAGTTAAGTCTTAAGGGTAAGTTCCTCGGCATGGAAAACGTTCTTGGCGTCAGCGCCTGGAAGATAAACCAATCGGGCGCGGTCAACACAGAGCCGGATAACTCCGGCGATAATAAGATGGTGGTAAATCTCACCTTCTGGGTCCACCCCACTACCGGTCATGTTCTCAAGATGGAGGGCACTCTGACCAGTGTCCCCGGCAACCTCGGAATCATGAACTGGACCATCAAGATGCAGGCTCTGGAGATCACTTAAGGACTAGCCGAATAACATTCACGGCCCTGGAATCCGGGCGGATTCCAGGGCCGTTTTGTCTCCAATACCCCAACGCCCAATACCTAGTACCTCGTTGCAAAAGTCCACATAGTACCATTCGAGATTGATTTGGCCTGAAAACGTCGACAGGGATTCTTGCAACTAGGTACTAGTGCTGCTCCAAGTACCGATGCACCGGTTCCAGCGCAAACTCCTCGCCGCGAGTGCGGGCCTGGAGGGAGAGGAGGAGGGCGCGGGCTGTGTCAAGAGAGGTAATGCACGGAATCCCCATCTCTACACTGGTGCGGCGGATGTGGACCGCTTCCCGTTCGGTCTGCTTGTCCGGCGAGAGCGTGTTGATCATCAGGTGCACTTCGCCGCTCCGCACGAGGTCCAGCAGATTCGGGTCCCCTTCACGAATCTTCATCACCGGAACAGCCTTGATTCCATTCGCGTTAAGAAAATCCGCCGTCCCCTGCGTGGCATAGACCTGATAGCCCATTGAGACGAAATCGCGAATAACCTCCAGGGCCTCGCTCTTATCCTGGTCGGCGATGGTGGCGATGAGCTTGCCCTTCTCCGGAACGTCCACGCCGGACGCGACCATGGCTTTGTACAGGGCCCGCCCATAGTCTGTATCGATACCCATGATCTCCCCGGTCGATTTCATCTCCGGCCCGAGCTGCACGTCCACGCCAGTCAGTTTTGGGAAGCTGAAGACGGGCGCTTTCACGGCGATCATCGGGGCGTCCGGATACAGTCCACCCTGATACCCCTGCTCCTTCAAGCTCGTACCGAGCATGGCGTGAGTGGCGACCTTGACCATTGGGATTCCCGTGATCTTGGAAAGGTAAGGCACCGTTCGGCTCGCGCGCGGGTTCACCTCGAGCACTTGCGCCAGCGGGGTTGTCGGTCCGCCGGATCGCAAAGCTGCGCCGGCTTCCTCCGCGATTACGAACTGGATGTTCATAAGTCCTCGAACTTCCAGCCTGTGGGCCAGTTTGGTGGCAGTGTCTACGATTTGCCCGATGACGTCTTCGCTGAGCGACTGCGGCGGATAAACCGCCATGGAGTCACCGGAGTGGACGCCGGCCCGTTCGATGTGCTCCATGATTCCAGGCAGCAAACAGTCCACGCCGTCGCTGATGACGTCGACCTCCACCTCTTTGCCCAGGACGTATTTGTCCACGAGGATCGGCGCCTTCGGCGATACGTCCACCGCGTAGGTCATGTAAGCGCGCAGGTCGTCCTCACTAAAGATGATCTCCATAGCACGCCCGCCAAGAACGTACGAGGGACGCACCAGTACGGGAAAGCCGATTTCTTTCGCCACCTCAACGGCAGCCTCAGCGCTAGTCACGGCAAGCCCGGGAGGCTTCGGAATCCCCAGTTCGGCCAGCACCTTCTCAAATCGGTCCCGGTCTTCGGCCAGGTCGATAGAATCCACCGATGAGCCGATGATTCGGATTCCGGCATCGTGCAGCGGCCTCGCAAGGTTTATGGCCGTTTGACCGCCGAACTGGACAATGACGCCCTCCGGCTGCTCGCGGTCCAGGATGTTAAGCACGTCCTCAACAGTCAGAGGCTCGAAGTAGAGGCGGTCGGAGGTGTCGAAGTCGGTAGAGACGGTCTCGGGGTTATTGTTGATGATGATCGCGGTATAGCCGGCCTCACGCAAGGCCCATACGCAATGGACGCTGGCGTAATCGAACTCAATTCCCTGTCCGATCCGTATCGGGCCGGAGCCGAGCACGACCACCTTCTTCTTCGCGGAGTCAAGCATTTAAAAGAGGATTCCGAGCGGCTGGGATTCCGCTGATTCTACCTCATGCATTAACCCCCGGCTCTTAGCTTTCAGAGGACTTCATTACTCTAAGCAGCGAAACTCGGTGCCGGTACGAATCCACATTTGACCTGGGGACCAGATATGCCGAACCTCAAATGGCCGACTGCGGGACTATTCGGGACTTTCATAATTCAGTTCGTCGCTGCAGTTCACTACTCCGCGTCTTCGGCGGTGAATACGGAATCCCGACCTCCTACTCCCCGCATAGGCGCGGCAACGGCTGAGATCGAAGCGGATGACTCCATGGTGATTGGCGGCGGAATCGGGCCAGGGAAGCTGGTGGGCCAGGAAGGGAAGCTGCAGGCCACGGCGATTGTGCTATCCGGCAATACGAAGCTGTGCCTGGTCGGCGTCGACGTTCTGATGATGAACCGGGATTTGTTGGACGAGGCCGCTCGCCGCATCGAAAAAGAGTGTCGAATCCCATTCGCCAACATCCTCATCAACGCAAGCCACACCCACCATGCGCCAACGACCGTTAGCATCCACGGTTACGTGCGCGACCCGGTCTTCAGCCGCCGCACAGTCGAAGCTATAGTGGAAGCAGCACGCCGGGCGAATGCGCAGCTCGCGGGATCTCCCCCGGTCACCCCAATCTTTCGCCTCGCCCAGGAAGCGACGGTCGGCCAGAACAGCCGCCAGCTACTCAAGGACGGCAAAATCTATTGGATCGGCCCACAGACCGGCTTCGTCCGCCCCACCGCCCCCTTCGATTCCGATCTTCCCGTCCTCGGATTCCGTCGGCCGGATGGAAAGCTCGCCGCGCTAATCTTCAACCATTCCACCCACTGCATCGGCGCGCGCGCGCCCAAACGTTCCCCCGGCTTTTACGGCCATACCGCCCAGGAGCTGTCGTTGGAGCTCGGTTGCCCGGTCCTCTTCCTCTCCGGCGCCGCAGGTTCCACTCACAACCTGAGCCTGACCTGCGACGAGATGGTGACGCGGCTTAAATCGGGGATTAGGGAAGGGCTCTCGAAAGCGACACCGATGTCCAGCGCCCGCCTGGCTGCTGCGAAGAAAGAAATCGAATACGAGGTCCGCCGCTTCGATGAAGAAACCGAAGACCGTGCCGTCTCCGAGTACTGCAAAACCTACGCGCCCCAGGGAGCCGACTTCATCATCGGAGTATTCCAAGATATGCGGCGGCAGCTACGAGCACTTCAAGGCGAGAAGCGCAAAACCTGGGTCCAGGCGGTGCGAATCGGCGACGTCTACCTCTCCGCGGTCCCCGCCGAATTCTTCACCGCCCTCGGAATCGAGATCAAGCGCCGCTCGCCCCACCGCTACACCTACGTCGCCGCGCTCTCCAATGACTACGTGGGCTACCTACCGGACCGCGAAGGATTCAGCCTCGGCGGCTACCAGACTTGGACCGGCCTCCACAGCTTCACCGCCCCCGGAACGGGAGAATCCGTCGTCGAAGAATCCATCAAATTGCTTCAGGGTCTTGGATCAAAGTGATAGAGCTGGATGGCGGATTCAGGCCGAGGCTGATTGCCAGACGAAGGATTCGATGGCGGAGGCGGGGCGGGCGCCGGGAAGGCGAGAGACCTCGCGGCCATTGCGGAAGAGGACGAGGAGCGGAATCCCGCTGACGTTTAAGCGCTGGGCCAGCTCCGGAATCTGCTCCGTGCTGACCTTGGCGACGATCAGGCGGCCGCGGCCGGATTCCGCCACCTTTACAAGCTCCGGCGCGATCGCGCGGCACGGCGGGCACCAGCTAGCCCAGAAGTCCACCAGTATCGGAATCCGCGAATCACGGATGAGCGCGTCAAACTCGGCAGCCGTATGAATCTCGACAGGCGTGGAGATCGGCGGGAGCTCCGACCCACATTTGCCAATTGCCCGGATTCAGCCAACTTTCCAAACGGAATCCGGTTCTTCTGCCCGCAGATTCCGCACGGTACGACTAAACCTCGGACGTCCGTCGCAGCTCCCGCCATCAGTGTAATCTCCGAGAAGAACAGACGACGCCACTCTGCCCTGAAGTTCCACCAGTCAAGACAATAAGTGAAGGCCGGGCTTTTCGCCCGGCCTTACGGTCACTTCTTGACCTTCCGTTCGGTCTCGCCGACCTTCTTCTCGGCCGCGTCGAGCTGCTTCCAGAGCTCGATGACTTCAGCGCGGAACTGGGTGTTCAGCTCGGGAAAGAGGTCGAGATCACGCGGGTGTTCGCCTGGAGGACCGGCGGGCCCTTGCGGCCCGCGTTCCCCTTTAGGACCCTGCGGACCGCGCGGCGCCGGCGCTGCCGTGGACCGCTTCCTCTGAATTGCCCGGTCGGCTTCGGCGACGAAACGACTTAGGCCGGTAGCCGCTTCATAGCGCGTGACGGTGCGCTTTCCGCGCAGTCGGGCGTCCGGGTAGCCCACGATAATTCCGCGCTGCCGCAGATTCTCGACAGCCCCATACGCCCAGTGGTCCGGCGGCACGTCCACAAACCTATCCGGCGGCGCAGGCTGCTGCGCGTCGGCGGCGCAGGCGAGCACTACTGCGGTAAAAAGCAAAGTGGCAATTCGCGTCATGATCTAACTCCCCTTCCAACGCGTCCTATGGGAAGAATACCACATGCCGTGAGGGGTGACCAGGTTGATCGTGACCAGGTGAAGGGTTCCTGTCAGGGATTCTGAGGAGGACGACGGACCACTGCGACGAACAAGAGAGCCCACGCGGCGAGGCAGCTCACGCCGCCGAAGGGAGTGATTGCCCCCATCGCGCGGATTCCGGTGGCCGCCAGAACATACAAACTGCCGCTGAAGAGGATGATTCCGAGAAGCATGAGACCCGCCGCCCAGAGCAGGCGGGCATTAAAATCCCTCCCTCCGAGCATCATTCCAATCAATATGAGGGCGATCGAGTGAATCAAATGGTAATGCTCGCCGGTCTCGAAGATTTCCAACCTCCCCGGTGGAATCCGGTTTCGGAGCGCGTGGGCGCCGAATGCGCCAAATCCCACCGCCAGAAACGCGCTGGCTGCCCCGGCCGCGATCCACCGATTTGCTGCTGTTGGGGCTGTTTCCATTTGCTCAACTCGTTAATGCAAAGTCCGGCAGTGTGTCCACGGGAGCGCCTAACCCGAGCGGCAGACGGCCGGAGTATACCGCAGGGCGCACATCGCACAATGTTCGCCCGCTAGCGGGGAACTATTGCTCTGCCGTTGACGCCTTTAACAGCATTACCGGCGGACACCAGATCGCCCGGCATTTGGAAAGTAGATGACTGAGGTAAGAACAATAAAGACCGTAGTGCTCTGCGAGGACGAGGCAGCCACGATTTTTCAGCTCAAGAAGCTGCTCGAGCGTGAGGATTTCGACGTCGTTGCCGTCGCGACCGATGGGCGCGCGAGCGTTGACCAGGTCCTGCGCGAGCGTCCAGACGTTGTCCTCATGGACATCAACCTGCCAAACATGGACGGAATCGAAGCCACGCGCCGAATAATGGGCACTTACCACACTTACCAGCCGTGTGTAATCATGGTCACCGCATATTCCGATGAGAAGCACCGTGCCGAAGCGATGGAAGCTGGGGCGTGTGAATACATCGTCAAGCCGTTCAATCCTCGGGAACTCG
The DNA here is from genome assembly GCA_046715155.1 of Chthonomonadales bacterium. Lineage (GTDB taxonomy): Bacteria > Armatimonadota > Chthonomonadetes > Chthonomonadales > CAJBBX01 > JBKJZI01. The sequence goes on from JBKJZI010000142.1 coordinate 10,316, forward strand.
TCGATATCATACGGACCGCCCTGAAGAACACAGGCCATACCCATGCAGCGTAGGTCAACCGGCCCTAAAAACGAGCGTGTAATTCGGTTAATCTTGAGGCACTTGTGGGCACTCGGGCCGGAATGGCGGCCCGCCGCTTCCTCTCCCTCCTGGACCTCGTAGCGCTCATACCAAAATGACCAGGTTTACATTGTCCCTAGCAGACCCATAGTGTATGCGCGCAAGCTCAATACGGGAATTGTTCTTCCTCTGCACATTCGTTGGGAACGCGAAGCATTAGATGATAAGGAGTGAGATAGTGAATAAAGGACTGAATGGAAAGCTGAACGCAGTAATGGTTGGTCTGGGAGTTCTCGCGATCGCCGGCTGTGGCGGTGGAGGCGGTGGAGGCGGCATACAGGGCGGGAGCAGCGTTTTCGGAATCACCCCGGCCGGCAGCCTCGTCCGATTCGAGAGGACTAACCCTGCGATTGTCACCACGGTAGGCGCAGTCGGAGGCCTGGGCGGCGGCGAGTCGTTGGTCGCCATCGACTTTCGGCCGTTCACTAACCAACTCTACGCGCTTTCCTCCCAAAGCCGGCTATACAGGCTCAATACGTCGAACGCTAACGCCACGGCGGTTGGAGCGGCATTTACTCCCACGCTCGTCGGATCCGTATTCGGGATGGACTTCAATCCGGCCCAGGACCGGCTGCGTATCGTCAGCGACGCGGAACAGAACATTCGGATCAATGCCGATACCGGGGCGTTGTTGGCCTCTGATACGAACCTCGCGTTCGTAGCGGGTGACTCGAACGCCGGTAACACGCCGGACGTAGCCGCCCTCGCCTACACGAATAACGTGAATCCGCCACCTGCCAGTACAACGGCGTATGTCGTTGACACAACGCGCGACGTGCTTGCCCGGCTAGGGGGCGTCGACGGCGCTCCTTCTCCAAATGGCGGAGGGCTGACGACGGTCGGCCCGCTAGGCGTAGACGCCACGTCCGGCCTCGTGTCGCTTGACATATCCGGAAATGGTACCGCGCTCGCTGTGATGACCGTCGGCGGCACGCGAGGTCTCTACAGCGTAAACTTGACCACCGGCGCGGTCACACTCGTGGGCGTGCTTGGCGCAAACGTCTCGGATATCGCCATTACGCTCTAAGGGATTCCCGGCGAGCCCCTGCATTCCTCAGCGTGTGGAGTACCCGTACAGGTACAACTACGGGATTCCGTGAAACTACGTGTTCTCCCGTAGGCTTACCAGTAATCCGTACGTAGTCACGCCCCTATAATTCACTCAACAGTTTCATACAGTCCCCGACAAAGGCAAACCCCGAGCGATCGGGGGACGCAAAGCTTCAGTCCCGAAAACATCCGGGAGGCTGGGCCGCCGAAAGGGCGAACGAAGGAAGTCTCCTTCAAAGTCGGGCAGGATGGAGCTTAACCAATCATCCTTCGCAATCGACAAGGGCAAACCGCTTGAAAAGGCGGGACGCAAAGCTTAAGGCCTAAGGCAATGACCAATTGCCAATGGCCAATGACCAATGGGCGGAATTCTCTCATTGGACATTGGAAATTGGACATTGGACATTTCTAAGGTTGCTTGGCTACCGAACTGCGACGATTACGAAGGAGATAGTCATGGTAATCCGCAGCCTGGGGCGCATCTCCGCGCTCCTTTCCAGCGCGCTGTTCGCAGAGGCGGTCCGGGTGGACCAGCCCGAACAGCGCCGCTCCCGCCGCTCTTTGAGACGCATCGTGAAGAGGGCAGAACACTCCTCACTCGCAGACTGGTTTCCCGCCACCCGCGCTTCTGAACGCGGACCTGCGCTCGCGCCGATGGGCTGCTAGCGCCCGTAGCTGACACCAACCCAAGACGATTCCGGCAACGGTTCCGGAAGCGCGCATTATTCTTGACCGCAAGCGACTGTATAGCAATAGTCGCTACCCGGTTGATTATCGGCTGCGCCTTCGGCACGCTCTGTTAGCGGGGTTTCCTGTAAGCGACCAGTCATATGGATACAAACGTAAACACAATCAACGAAGAGCGCGGCCGATTCGATGCCTTGACCGCTATTCTCCTGCTCGGAGTCATGATGGCCATTGCCCTTCCGCTCTTTATGGCGACGACGAAGGATCCGAAGCGGGAATCATGTCAGGCGAACATGCGGGTGATTGCAAACGCCGCCGGAGCCTGGATGACAAGGAGCTCCGAGTATATTGATACGACGAAATTGATCGATCTGAATGATGACATGGGGTCTCTCCCGGGCTGCCCTACGGGGGGACGTTATTCGATAGCTGTTGCACGAGATCGCGAAGCAAAAAAGGCCTCGCAGCGGCCCGTCCCGGTGATCAAGTGCTCGACGCCCACACATGGGCAGTTTTCACCCAAGCGGGTCGGACCCTGACACTTCGGCAAAGGGCCTAAGGAGCTAATCTGAAAATGCGCTACTTAAACGTACGAAAGAATCGGAATCGCGGCTTTGCGCTGATCACCGTGATCATGTTCATCGCGATCACCAGCACGCTGCTTGCCGGAATCGGCACATTTGCGGTCAGCCACAATAGCCGCGCACATTCCGATGCCGACTGGCAGTCCGCGATGGATATAGCGGAAGCGGGCGTCAACACGGAGCTGTCTAAGATCAGCCGTAACTTCCTTACCGCCGACATCACGCCGACGACCTACAGCTTCAACGGCGGAACGTATCGCGTATGGGTGACCCAGCGGAATAGTGACGGCACCGAGACCACGCCCTGGACAGCGCCGAACGATATGTTCATATACAGCACCGGGAGCTTCGACGGCGTAAGCCGGACCGTAAAGGTGTCCGTCAAAGGAAATATCGTGGACAATACGTTCGCGCTATACGGAGTCGGCGGCGCAAATCTCACCGGGAACGTGGACATCGTCGGAAACGTCGGTACGAATGGAACGGTCGCGGTATCCGGCACTTCAAACATCTCGGGCAGCATCGAGCTCAACGGCACGGCGGCAAATATCTCTGGAGGCACCGGGCTTCCGATCCGAAATCCCGCGCCGCTAATCTGGCCGACGGTAGACGAGATCGCCAATGATACGTTCCTGGTGGGCGGGGGGATTCCGACAAGCGCCCTCCAGGGCGGCCAGTCGAGCGCCGCGATCATCCCGTCCTCCAACGCTTATGTAGGCGGCCGCCCGGCCGAAATGACCGGCCTGCAGTGGCTGGCCACGCACAACGACAATGCGCGTGTTGGGCTTCCGGCAAACGGAACCAGCGCTGTTATTAGCAACACGATCACCCTGGTCGGACCGGGCAACTATTTCGTATCGAGCGTCCTCCTCTCAGGTAGCCGGCAGATACGGTTCAACAATACGGCCGGCCCCATCAATCTCTGGCTTGGGCCGACGAACGGGTTGGGTGCAGTCGCATTTGCCGGAACGACCGACGCCCAGCCTACCGGAATGCCGGGCTCATACGAAGTCAACATGTATGTCGCGGTAAAGTACGGCGTCAACTTCGTCGGTACCTCGACGTTCCGGGGGAACATCTACTGCTACAACCGGGACCCGATCACGGGATTGCCCTTCGGCGAACTGCGCAACTCCGGTACGCCGATCATCTACGGGACCGTCGTCTGCAACCAGGCGGTCCTGAACGGAACGACCGAGATCCAGTTCCACAGCTCGCCGACGCGGCAGGGCTGGTGGGGATATTACGGAATGGACGATTCCTGGATAGAGGGCAAGATGGTAAACGGGACCTGGCAGACCGGAGGCCGGAACCTGCAGTAACTAATCACACAGTTTCAGGGTTTATCCCTGAGACAGAAGGCGGGTGGGATGCGACGGGATGGACGTCGCGCCCCGCTTCGCCCCCAGCCGGCGCCGTGGCGAGCCACACGGCGCCGGCGCCTTTTTGTGCGCGCCAATCCGCGATTCCGGATTCTGTTTCACGCGACGAACGCAATGGGCGCGACGAGGTGGATTGGGTTCCGATTACGGGGACGAGGTCGAGATCGAGGGCGATTCCGTCTTCTGCCCGACTGGTTGTCAAAGAGCTGCAATCTCACGCGCCGGGAACGTCCCCTTTTCCTCGGGGAGCAGGGGATGCTCGGGAATCCGATAGTTCCCTTTGCGGCTGGTTTCTTCCGTGGAGCGCCGGATTCTGGCAGGGCGTCGCGGCCTTGGTCTGCCTCGATCCGGTCTTTTACTCCAGGGCCCCCTTCCAGGGCACTCCGTAACCATCGCCTAAACGACTTACGAACATAGACCCACAGTCTATATTCAGACAGGCCGCCTCATCCGCATTCCGGACGCCTGCCATTTGTGCGGCTCGATGGCGGAGCCGGTCACCTCCCTCTTTCGTTCGGGCCACGCGCACCGGCGGATTCCTGAGCCGGGGATCAGGGCGGATCTATCGTGAGGGTCTCGGGTATCGGGTATCGGGTCTCGAGTGAGAGACATTGCCCGTTTTTCTCGAAGCCCTATCCGCAACGCCGCTCTTCTCTTCAGGGAGGGCGGAGCCTGTTTTGGGTCCCGGGCACTTCATCCACCACGGAATCAATTCCGTGGTTATTCTTGAATGTCTTTAGGGATGAATCCGGGCGTCCGTCTGGCGGATGGCGGGTGCATGGATGGCATTCCCGCCGGCCTGTGATTGGACGTTTGGTTGATGGAGGGAGACGGCAGGGTCTTCCTCGGTCAGCGAGTTCAAAGGTCTCCTCGAAGTTCAGACAGACGCACGGGCGTCTGTGTAGACATTATAGTGCCTGTGTGAGCGGCTGTCAAGAGGAGGACAGAGAAATTTCTACTTTTTTTGGATCGAACGGAGAGGTTTCAAAGGTACCAAGGGGGTCTGTGTGTCGAAAACCGCCCGTCCGGCGAGGCGGGGGTGAGGGCCGGGCCATTCCACTTAGCAAGTCAGAAACAATCTTCGCGAAGGCATCCATATGCGACCTCCGGAACGTCGAAGGAACCCGACGATCTTCTACCGAAATCATACCGCATCATGAGGAACACTCTTTACTATGGCGACAACCTGAATGTGCTGCGGGAGCAGGTGGCGGATGAATCGGTGGACTTGATCTACCTGGACCCGCCGTTCAACTCCGCGCGTAACTACAACCTACTCGTCAAGCAGGTGAAGGGGGAATCCAGCCCGGCGCAGATCATGGCGTTCGAGGACACCTGGCAGTGGTCGCCGCTGCTGTACGAGCATTTGTCTGAACTCGGATTACGCAGATTATGGGATTACACAGATTAACGGCTGACAGTTAATCTGCGGAATCTGCGTAATCCGATAAATCCGAGTTCAGAC
>JBKJZI010000143.1:0-7607 GCA_046715155.1 Chthonomonadales bacterium
TCCACCATCGGCGACGGATTCTGGGTTGCCTGGGCGGAGGTTCCGGCCCGAGCCCAAACTAACGAGCCCAGAGCGGCACCACAACAGATCAGATTCTGACCCGTCACTGTGATTCCCGGGATAATCTGCAACCGGTGATAGAGGAAACGGCGAACACGAATGCCTCAAGTATCTGTTCGTCGGGCAGGTTTGAAAAGATCGGGAAGTCCGTAGCGTTTCCTCCCGGCCCCCTTGCCGAAAGCTTCAATTCGTACGACGTTTAGATAACGCCCCGACTTCGCCCAATCCTTGTCGGGATCAGCTCGCCGCTGAATCCACGCTCGCTTATATCCGTTTCCGCCTACGGCCCACTCAATGAACGGCTGATCCTTGCCGTCTCTTTGTATTTTCATCTCACCATCCTTGTAAAGCGCAAAATTCCCCTAAATTCACTCATCCTCACTGCTGCACACCTTGCGGGTACCCTATATCGGAGCTTACCCTAGGGACTTTCGTTGAACAAACCACATTTTGGGCTGACCGGGTTGGCGGTGATGGGGCAGAATCTGGCGCGGAATGTGGCGCGGAACGGTTTTCCCATCGCCGTTCACAATCGCTCGCTGGATAAGACTCAGGCGTTCGCCCTCAATTACGCGTCCGAGGGGCCGATCACCGGTACAACGGATATCGACGATTTTGTCAACGCTCTTGCGCCTCCACGGGCGATCATGATCATGGTGAAAGCGGGCAAGCCGGTGGACGAAGTGATCGCTCACCTCCGACCGTTCCTGGAAAAGGGCGACCTGCTTATCGACGGGGGAAACTCTCTTTTCACCGATACTCAGCGTAGGATCATCGATCTGGCGGAGACCGGAATCAGGTTTCTCGGTGTCGGTGTTTCGGGCGGGGAGGAGGGGGCGCTAAACGGCCCCAGCATCATGCCGGGCGGACCGCGCGAGGGTTACGACATGGTCGCGCCCATCTTCACCAGGATCGCTGCCCAGGTAGATGGTACGCCCTGCTGCGCATACATCGGCGGGGGGGGCTCCGGCCACTATGTGAAAATGGTGCATAACGGGATCGAGTACGCCGACATGCAGCTCATCGCGGAGGCGTATGATCTGCTCAAGAACGCGGCCGGACTCTCTAACAACGAGCTCGCCGCCGTCTTCGAAAGGTGGAATCAGGGGGACCTGGATTCGTTTCTGATCGAGATCACGGCACAGATTTTTCGGACATTGGACACGGATACCGGGGGACACCTCGTCGATGTGGTGCTCGATTCGGCCGGGCAGAAAGGTACGGGAAAGTGGGTGAGCCAATCCGCTCTGGACCTGGGAGTACCCGTCACCACCATTACAGAGGCGGTATTCGCTAGATTCTTATCAGCTGTCAAGGATCAAAGGCTTGCTGCGTCGCGCACTCTGGCCGGCCCCTCCGGTACGATTTCCGGAGGCAAGGATTCCTTCGTGGACGATGTTCGCGATGCATTATATGCCTCGAAGGTCGTAGCCTACGCGCAGGGATTCGACCAGATGTTGTCCGCCGCCCGCGAATACGGTTGGAGTCTTAATCCGGGCGAAATAGCAACCATCTGGCGAGGAGGCTGCATCATACGCGCGCGATTTCTCGACCGAATCAAGGACGCGTACGAGGAAACGCCGAATCTGCCGAATCTCTTGCTCGCGCCTTATTTCACGGAGGCAGTGCGGAAAGGGCAGGATGGATGGCGAAGAGTAGTGTCTGAAGCGGTCCGTCTGGGTGTTCCGGTACCGGCGTTTTCTTCGGCGCTGGCCTTTTACGATGGTTACCGTCGGGCACGTCTTCCCGCGAATCTCATCCAGGCCCAGAGAGACCTCTTCGGCGCGCACACGTATGAGCGAATAGACAAGCCAGGCGCGTTCCATTCGCACTGGGGCTCTTAAGAGGAGCCCCCACCAATCAGGAATCGGAGAAGCACCCCACCACATGGCCGCGCTTGGAATAGCCGTCGGACTTTATCAGAACGAGCAGGCGGCGGCCGAAGTCTTGCGGGACCTGCGCCGGCGGCGATTCCGCCGCTCGGCGGCCATTGTGCTCAGCCGCGACGGTAAGCTCGACATCCGGGATTACGACGTATCCGCGCTCGCGGCAGCGCTCCTCGGCGGCTTTGCGGGGCTGGCGCTGGGCCTGGTCTTCGACCTCTTTTATCTACCCGCTCTCTTCGGAGCGCAGGGCGCAAACCCCCTCCTCCTTCTCGGAATTCTCTCTGTCGCGGGAGCAACCATCGGCGCGCTCCTGGCCACCCTGCTCGACCTTGGCGTAGACGATGCCCTTATCGCGCGCTACAAGTTGTGGCTGGTGAGGGGCGACACCATGATCCTCGTGCAGGCCCACCCGCGAGACCTGCGGCGCGTTCTGGAGATACTCCGGAGGGTTAAAGGGGCGCCGCCGCTAAGCTTTGCATTCCACCCGGAGGTCACGCACGCAGGCGAGCCGGTCGAAGGGCTCCTCAGCCGCCGACTGCTGACTGCTGACCGCCTCGGGCAAGAGGCCATTACGCTCGCTGGGGCGCAGACGGTTGAGAAAAGAGTGGGCCACAGCCGATCTTTGCTGAGGGCGCTGCGTGATTCCGAAGGCACGCTGAAGCACGTTCAACAGGTCCTGACGGAATCCGCTCGCGCCGGCCAGTCTCTATCCCTCTCCGGTGAATGGCTGCTGGATAATGCCTACTTGATCTACGGTCATGTCGAAGATGTGCGCAGCAGCCTTCCCGAACGGTATTACCAGGAACTGCTTGTTACCCAAACCGGCCCTTACACGGGAGTGCCCCGGGTCTACGGAATCGCTGCGGAAATCGTGGCGAATACGGACGCCCTGTTGGAGCGCGACCTCCTCCACAACTATCTCCACAACTATCAGACCGTATCGATCCTTACGATGGGAGAGCTCTGGGCCGTGCCTCTCATGCTGCGGCTGCGGCTGATCGAAGTCATTACGCACCTTTCGCTCGCGGTGGAGCGGCGGCACCGGGAGCGTGAATGGGCCGATTTCTGGGCCAACCGTCTGCTAACCGCCTCGCGCAGGGACCCTGAAAACCTGGAGGAGCTCATCGCAGAGCTCTCGCGCGAAGTCCCGGAGCCCTCGCCCCATCTCGCAGACCAGCTCATTGGGAATCTGTACGATGAGGAGGGCGTGGTCAGCCTCATCCACGGCTGGCTCCAGCGCAAGTTCAGCGGCCCCCTCGCCGAGGTCATCCAGGTCGAGCATCGCGACCAGGCAACCGAGCAGCAGTCCCTGTCGAATGCCATCACCAGTCTCCGCCGCCTCTCGCAGATCGACTGGCGCCAACTGTTTGAGCCGGTAAGCCGCGTGGACGCGGTACTGTGGCAGGACCCTTCCGGCCACTATTCCAACATGGAGTTCGCAACCCGCGATCAGTACCGCCACGCCATCGAACAGATTTCTCGCCGCTCGCCATCATCGGAAGTTGATATTGCCCTGGCCACGCTGCAGCTCGCTGAATCCGCAGAATTGGAATGGTCGCAGCACGTCGGATACTGGCTCATAGACGACGGCCGGCCGGCTCTTGAGGCAGAGGTCAGGTGCCGGCCCCGAGTTTCCTGGCGGATTCGCCGCTGGGCGCGAAGAAATCCCGGATTTGTGTACGTCGGAAGCATTTTGGCCGTATCCGGCACGTTCCTGCTTGGATTCGGTTCTCTTCTCACCGCCGCTCCGGTCTCGAAGCTTGTTCTAGGCCTCTCCCTGCTCCTGGCAGCAGTGCCCCTGAGCGAGATCGCTGTTCAGGTGGTGAATTACCTGATCACCCGCCTGATTCCGCCGTTAACCCTGCCAAAGATGGCAACGGAAGAAGGGATTCAGAAGGAACATAAGTCTCTCGTCGTGGTTCCGATGATGCTGCTCACGCCGGATGCTATTCGGACCGAGGTCGAGCGACTTGAGATCCGCTATCTTGCGAATCCGGACCCGAATCTGAAGTTTGCCCTCAACGCGGACTACGCGGACGCGCCGCACCAACACATGCCGGAGGACCTCGAGCGTCTCGAGGTAGCTATCCATGGGATCGAAGAGCTGAATCGCCGCTACGGAGAAGGAAAATTCTTCCTCTTCCACCGTGAGCGCGAATGGTCCGAAAGTGAAAGCAAGTGGATGGGCTGGGAGCGAAAGCGCGGCAAGCTCGAGGATATGAACGGCTACCTCATGGGCGATAGCGACCCGCGCATAGACAACATCCTTAGAATAGGAGACACCACCGATCTCCAGGAAATCCGCTATGTTGTGACCCTGGACGCGGACACGCAGACCCCCCGCGATACTATCAGAAGAATGGTGGCCACCCTGGCGCATCCTCTCAATCAACCCAGGCTTTCGGATGACAACCGTCGGGTCGAGCGGGGCTATACGATGATTCAGCCACGAATCACGACAAGTCTCCCGAGCGCCACGGCGACAGTCTTCTCGAGGCTTTTTACGGATGCCTCGGGCCTTGATCCGTACTCACACGCAGTATCCGACGTTTACCAGGACCTTGCCGGCGAAGCAAGCTACGTCGGTAAGGGAATTTACGATCTGCGCGCGTTTCACAGCGTCCTTTCGCATCGCTTTCCGGAAGCCCATATCCTCAGCCACGACCTCATAGAGGGGGCGCACGTGCGAGTCGGGCTTGCGAGCGACATCGAGCTGCTGGACCTGTTTCCGACCGACTACGTGGTTTTCGCCGGCCGCCAACACCGGTGGATTCGGGGCGACTGGCAGATCATCGACTGGCTGTTCCCGCGGGTCCCAAGCAGCGGCGGTAAGAGAGTCCGGAATCCGCTGTCCATTTTCAATCGATGGAAGATATTCGACAATCTACGCCGCAGCCTGATTCCGGCAACCGCCTGCCTGCTGCTTGCCGTCGGATGGCTCGCATCCCCGGCGCCCGGGTTAGCCAGCCTGGTGGTGGCCGCCTCTCTGTTGCTGCCGCCGCTGACGGTTCTGGTAACCCGCCTCACGACACGACAGAACTACGATCCCCGAGCGTTGCGGGATCTCGGACTGACGTTGGTGAGGTCGGTACTATGGGCGGCCTTTCTGCCGCACCAGGCGGGCCTTAGCCTGGACGCCATCGCGCGCGTGGCTTACCGCCGCCTTCGGTCCCATAAACAGCTCCTTGAATGGGAAACCGCCGCGGAAGCTCACCGCCGATCGAGGAATCGTCACCGACAGTTCGTGATGAGGATGGCGTGGATTCCGGCCTTCGCGGGGGCGATTTTGGTCTGGCTCGTCGTCCGGAATCCGTCGGCGCTGCCGGCTGCCGCTCCTTTCCTGTTCGTCTGGGCCGCTTCCCCATTCATCGTCTCTGCGCTCAACACGACCACCCGCGTGAGCCCGGAAGCCAGTCTAAGCACGAACGACCGTCGCACACTCCGGAACGTCGCGCGCAGCACGTGGCGATTCTTCGACCGGTTCGTAGGCCCGGAATCCAATTGGCTCCCGCCGGATAACTATCAGGAAGTGCTTCGGGTTGAGGTGGCCCAGCGTACTTCGCCCACGAATATTGGCCTTGGTCTGTTGGCAAACGTTTCGGCATTGGATTTTGGTTACATCACGAGGGACGAGGCCTCGGAAAGGATCGTCTCCACCCTGCGCGTCCTCGACCGAATGGATAGATTCGAGGGCCATCTCCTCAACTGGTACGACATCCAATCCCTCGAACCGCTCGAACCGCGTTACATCTCAATGGTCGACAGCGGAAACCTGCTGGGCGGCCTCTGGACGCTTGATCAGGCGCTACAGGAGCAGCTCTGGGATCCGGTAATCCACTCGAGAGCACTGGCGGGCCTTTCAGATACTCTGGAATGCCTGCGCGCCTGCCTGACCGTAGAGTCCGCTTCACACCTTGCTAGCCCTATCGACTACTTCAAGCGCCAGCTCCATCCGGACAGGAAAGCGCTTCAGGAGCTCGTCAGTCAAATTCGTTCGGCAACCGCTGCCGCCGCCAAACTCAAGTCACGAGTGGACGAAGAAGACGCCTCCAACGAAGAAGCGCGGTCGTGGGCGGGGGAGATAGAGAAACAGGCGCGCGCCTGGAATACCGTCGTCGATCGATACCTGTCATGGGTAGAGCTCCTACAGACGCCGCCTGACGGCGCGATCATGTCGCTTGGCCCCGATGCGCATGAATGGCGGCGAGACGCGTTCAACCAGATCCCCGCTATAGGGCCGCTTTCCGACGGCCACGTCCTCGGACTGCGTGCGCTCGTCGCGATGCACCGGCGCAAGGACGAGCTAAATCTCTCAAAACCCGCGGAAGAATGGCTCGATTCGCTGGCGACCGCGGCTTCAAGGGCCCAGTGGTTCGCTGGTGAGAAGCGTGCGGAAATAGAGGAAGCCCTCGATCGCACTCGCAAGCTGGCTGACGGAATGAACATGCGGTTCTTATATGACGTAGAGCGCCGGCTGTTTTACACCGGCTATAACGTCAGCGACCGCCGGATGGACAATTCCCATTACGACCTCCTGGCAAGCGAGGCGCGGCTTGGGAGCTTCGTCGCTATCGCGCGCGGCGAAGTACCGACGGAGCACTGGTGGGCGCTCGGCCGGCCCTTCAGCGCGGCTTACGGCCAGCGCGTGCTGCTTTCATGGAGCGGAACGATTTTCGAATATCTCATGCCTCTCTTGCTAAACCGCAGCTACGAGAATTCCATGCTGGACAGCGCCTGCCGGTCTGCCGTGCGGTGCCAGATAGAGTACGGCCGGCAGCGCGACATTCCGTGGGGCATCTCGGAAGCCGCCTACAGCGCCCTCGATTCGCGGCAGATTTACCAATACCACGCATTCGGCGTGCCCGGCCTTGGAATCAAGCGCGGCCTGGAGGATGATCTGGTGGTCGCGCCCTACGCCAGCGCTCTCGCACTCATGGTCGACCCGGTCGCCGCAGCGCAGAACCTCCGGCGGCTGGCAGCCAAAAATATCGGTTTGCGCGGCGCGTACGGATATTACGAAGCTATCGACTACACGCGCGAGCGTGCGGCTGAAGGAGATAGAGGGGTCATAGTCTATGCCTACATGTCCCACCACCAGGGCATGACCCTCTTAGCGTTCGATAACGTCCTCAATTCGAATGTGATGCAAGAGCGGTTCCACCGAGATCCGCGGGTCAAAAGCGCGGAGTCGGTCCTGTACGAGAAGATCCCTACAGGCACCGCACTGATGAAGGACTTCGCCCGGGACGCACCGCTTCCGCGCATCTCGAACGTCCTCGAGCCGGCCGCGTCCGGTCGGGTGGACACTCCCGATACTCCTTCACCGCGCACGCATCTGCTCTCAAACGGGACGTATCACGTTATGTTGAGCAATTCGGGAGGCGGGTACAGCCGATGGAAGGACGTGGATATAACTCGCTGGCGCGCGGACACAACCCGCGATGCCTACGGATCGTTTGTGTACGTACGAGACGTGGAGACGGGAAGCTATTGGTCGGCCGGGCACCATCCAGTCGACACGGCGCCCACCCGCTACAACGTCATCTACTCGGCCGACAAGGCCGAGTTTCGCCGCCGCGACGCCGGTATCGAGACCGTGATGGAGGTGGTTGTCTCTCCTGAGGACAACGCCGAGGTGCGGCTCATCACGCTTATTAACCG
>JBKJZI010000144.1:0-10595 GCA_046715155.1 Chthonomonadales bacterium
CCCGCGGCGGTGAGGGGTGTAAGAAGTTCTCGCATTTTTGAGGGAATGTCCGGCTCGCGCATCAGTGATTCCCCAACGAGGACTGCGTGGACGCCTGCGGCGGCGAGACGGTCGATGTCGGCGCGCGAGCTGATTCCGCTCTCGCTGACGATCAGCCGATCAGGAGGAACGCGCGGAGCGAGCTCCTCGGTGATGGTGAGCGTCGTCCGGAAGGTGTGTAGATCGCGGTTGTTGAGGCCGATGATACGCGCGGACGTCGAGAGCGCGAGCTCAAGCTCTTCCGCGTCGTGGACTTCGACGATGGCAGCCATTCCCAATGCGCGCGAGCCCTCCAACATCCATTCCAGCTCCGTGAAGGTCAGTGCGGCCGCTATCAGCAGTACGGCATCGGCCCCCGCCGCCCGCGACTCTAGAATCTGGTAGTCATCGATGATGAAGTCCTTGCGGAGGAGAGGAACATCGGTGACATCGGCAATTGCACGCAGATACGACAGATGACCCTGAAAAAACGGCTCGTCGGTTAGGACCGAGAGGCAGGCGGCCCCGCCTTCCGCAAACGCGCGCGCGATTGTGACCGCGTCGAAGTCTTCGCGTATCACGCCCTTGGAAGGCGACGCTTTCTTGACTTCCGCGATCAGAGCGGGAGGGGCGGCGCCTTTTAGAGCGTGAACGAAGTCTCGCGTGGGAGGCAGGCCCGAGATCCTGTCTTCCAGTACCTTGTGAGGCAGTCTGCGGCGAGCGCAGTCCACCTCAGTCCTCTTCGCCGCCAGTATTTCCGATAGTACGCTCATTCACAATTCCAAAAAGGGCGAGTGTTGAGTGTTGAGTGTTAAGGCTCAACACTCAACACTCAACACTCATGTATTCTTCAGGCGGTGGCCTTTACGGCCGCCTGCGTGGGAGGCTGCGGGGCACGGGCGGCGGTGAACTCTACGAGGCGATTCAGCACTTGCATGGCCCGGCCCGTATCGATCATACGGTGCGCCAGCGACATTCCGTCGCGCCACGTGTCTGCCATACCTCCCAGGATTAGGCCGGCCGCTGCGTTTGCGCTGACTATGTCCCGGCGCGCGCCGCCTTCCCCGCGGAGCACTCCCGTCAATATCTCCGCGTTTTCCTCCGGCGTCTCGCCCCCTGCAATCTGCTCCAGCTCCGACGGGACCACGAAGAATTCGGCCGGAATCCGTGTCTCGGTGCTCACGCGGCCGTGTTGTAGCTGGCTGATTCGGGTCGGTCCGACGGTAGAAATCTCATCGAGCCCTAGCATCCCGTGGACGACCATCGCGCGCTCGCACCCAAGCAGGCCCAAGACCTCGGCCACTTTCGGGCAGAGATCGGGATCGAACACGCCGACGAGCTGGCGGCTGGCTCCGGCCGGATTCGTAAGCGGGCCGATAATGTTGAAAATGGTAGGGATCTTGAGCTCCCGTCGCGCCTCGGCAACGTTGCGCGTCGCGGGATGATGCGCCGGAGCGAACATGAAGCCGATCCCGACCGTGTCGATGCATTCGGCGATGTTCTCGGGGGTGAGGCTGGTGTGCATTCCTAGCGCCGCCAGCACGTCCGCGCTGCCGCAGCGGCTGGATACCGCCCGGTTGCCGTGCTTGGCGACCGCGATTCCGGACGCGGCGATGACGAATGCCGCTGCCGTGGATATGTTGAACGAGTCGCAGGAATCCGCTCCGGTTCCGCACGTGTCTATCAGCGGGCGCTTCCGTGGATTGACCTTGATCGACTTCTCGCGCATTACCGAGGCGAAGCCTGCGAGCTCGTCGACCGACTCACCCTTGGTCCGAAGGGCGCATAACAGCCCGCCTATCTGGGCGGGCGTCGCTGTCCCTTCGATGAGCTCGTTCATGACCTCAGCCGCTTCTTCCGGGGTGAGGTCGGTCTTTTTGGTCACCTTGCGCAGCGCATCGACGATCATCGTCGTCCTCCGAAACAGGGTGCAGGGTATAGGGTCTAGGGTATAGGGTAACGGCGCCACTTACGCATTGCGGATGACTAACAATTCGTTCGGCGGGTCTGCATTTAGGTATTCCGCGCCGCCGGCGGTCAGCGTGACGATGTTCTCTATACGAGCCCCGAACCGGCCCGGCAGGTAGATTCCGGGCTCATCACTAAAGCACATACCTTCGCGTAAAGGCTGCGGATTCCCTGCAACGATGTACGGCGGCTCGTGGGTAGAGAGCCCGATTCCGTGTCCGGTGCGGTGTATAAAGTACTCACCGTAACCCTCGTCCTCGATCACCGAGCGAGCGGCGCGGTCCACTTCCTCGCACGCAACCCCCGGCCGGATTCTTTCGAAGGCAGCCCGGTGAGCGCGGTAGACAACGTCATAGACGCGCTTCGCCTCCGGTTCGGGCTCACCGAAAACGACCGTCCGGGTGATATCGGACGCGTAGCCCTCCAGCTTGCAGCCGATATCGATCACGACCACGTCGCCGTCCGCAAGGCGCGTAGGTCCGGTGCTGTGATGTGGTCGAGAACTGTTCGCGCCGAAACAGACCAGCGCAAACTCCGGCTTCGTGCCCCGCTTCACGTACGCCTGCCGGATGACCTCCTGAAACTCCAGCTCGGTGATTCCGGTCGTCAGCGCAGTCAGGGATTCTTCATAGACGGAATCGGTGATCGCTCCCGAGTGCCGCATCGTCTCGATCTCGTCCGCGCTCTTGATCGCCCTCAGCGACGACATCAGGTTCCCGGCCGCTTCGCATTTTGCGGACGGCGCCAACGACTGAATCTCTAGGAGGTGGACCGCCTGCATCTCGTCGTCGATGGCGATTCCGCGGCCGTTGAGACCGCTCCGTTCCAGCAGCGACCGCATTCCGCCCTGCCACCCCTCTTCGTCAGACCAACCGAACACTTCAAGAGTTCCGGCCGGATTCTCCCGGGCCTGTTCGGCGTTCATGGCGGGAACGATAAATGCGGGCTCTCCGGCAGCGGGCACAAAGAACGCGATCAGCCGCTCATGCCCATGCTCCGCCCAACCCGTGAGGTATCGCATCTGGTCGGAAGGAGCGAGGATCGCCGCGCCGAGTTGATTAGCGCGCAGAGCCTCCTGCACCCGCGCAATCCGTTCCGCATAGACGCTCATGGGAGAATCATACCATAGCGTGCGCGGGTCATTGGGTCGTTTGGTCGTTGGGTCATTGGGCCTAACAACCTACCGACCCAACGACCCAACGACCCAATTCCGCAACATCTGTTTGCCGGATTCGGTCATTACGGATTCGGGGTGGAATTGGACGCCCTCAACGGCGTGTTCGCGGTGGCGGACGCCCATGATCTCGGCTTCTTCCGTTTCGGCGGTGATCTCCAGGCAGGCGGGCAGCGTTTCGCGTTTGATGACGAGGGAGTGGTAGCGGGTGGCGGTGAGGGGATTCGGCAGGCCCCGGAAGATTCCGCGGTCGGAGTGGCGGATGGGGGAGACCTTGCCGTGCAGCACGCGGTAATTGCGGATTACGTCGCCGCCGAACGCCTGCCCGATGCTCTGGTGGCCCAGGCATACGCCCAGGATCGGAATCTGTCCGGCAAACCGCTGGATGAGCGGGACGGAGACGCCTGCCTCATTCGGGGTGCACGGTCCCGGTGAGATCAGAATGCGGTCTGGCTTCACTCCCGCGATCTCGTCCAGCGTGACCTTGTCGTTCCGCCGTACTTCAATTTCCTCGCCCATCTCGCCGAGGTACTGCACGAGGTTGTAAGTAAAGCTATCGTAGTTGTCTATAACGAGGATCATATCTCGTCTCGGTGTTGTGTGTGTGCATCACCCACACACCCATTCACCCATACAGTTTTACCGCCGTCTGGGCTGGCCGGCGCTCGCTATGGAGACAAGGAGCTGGCCGGCGAGCTCGCGGTTGAGGTCGCGGAGGATGTTGACCTGATCGCGGGCGGCGGATTCGTCGCCCAATGCCAGGCGGGTCATACCCATCTCGTAGTGCGCCTGGGGATGCTGCGGATTCACTCGAAGCGCGCGCTCGATCGACTCCTTCGCCTGAGAATAGCGATTGAGCGAGCGATAGGCGGCGCTCATGTTGACGAGCACTCCGGGCTCGTCCGGTCGGTCCCGCAGAATCTGCGAGCTGGCCGCAAGCACTTCTCTTGGCTCGCCCATGATGAGGAGCACCTGGCCGAGCTGTTCGTAGGCCATCACCGAGACCGGGCGAATCCGGATCACCTGCTTGAACGCGGACGCTGCTTTGGCCGGAAGCTTAAGCATACGGTAGGAGAGGCCCAGCGTGTAGTACGCGTCCGGGTTGTTCTGCACCAGGCAAATCGACTGAAGCAAGGAGCTCACGGCCTCCTGCCAGCGGCCGGAAATGAAGTGCTCCTCCCCGCGCTCGTGCAGTGTGGCCGCTCGCGTTCGCGCCTTCCGCATGCGTGCCTCTTCGGCGGCGGGATCGGTCTTCTTCGATTTCGGAGTGGGCCGTGTGCTCTGGCGAGCGCTGAACGAGCGGATTCGGAAGTTTCCGGTAGTGAGGTATTCCTCCAGTACTCCGTAGGCGACGTTGATCTGCTTTAGCTTCGCCTCGGCCTGCTGCTGGCGGTAGGGGTCGTGCTGGAGCCGGTCGGGATGCCATTCTCGAACGAGCTCCCGGTACGCGCGTTTGGCCTCATCGGCGGTCACGGTCGTCGAGACCCCGAGGACGGCGCAGCACTCGTACAGATCGTTCAAACCAGCTCCCCTTCGAGCACGGTCACGGCTTGCCCTCCCAGAATGACGCGATCTCCCCGAACGCCGACGCGCACGACGCCGCCTCGTTTTGATGCCTGATATGCAATGAAATCGGTCTTCCCAAGTCTCTCCGCCCAGAAGGGCCCAAGACAGCAGTGCGCCGATCCCGTTACCGGGTCTTCGTCGACTCCGGAACCGGGCGCGAAGTAGCGGGAGACAAAATCATACTCGGGCGATTCCGATACGCCGGTCAGGATAATGCCACGCACGCCCAGTCTCTTCAACCCGACATGGTCCGGTTCGGCAGCGCGCACCTCCTTCTCGGAATCCACCTGCAGGAGATAGTCGAATCGATTCTGCCCGATATAGACCGGATTCACGCCCAACGCTTCCACCAGGCCTTTGGGATTATCGACCGTTCGCTCTGGAATCGCCGGGAAGTCCAGCTCGATAGTACCGTCGCGCTTTTCAGCGGTGAGGGTGCCGCTCTTGGTTTGGAAGCGAATAGCCGATTCCGGCTCGACATAATGCTGCTCCCAGAGGATATGCGCGGATGCCAGGGTCGCGTGCCCGCACAGGTCCACTTCTACCGTGGGCGTGAACCAGCGCAGCGAGTATCCGTCGCCCAGCGGGTAAAGGAAGGCCGTTTCGGAGAGATTCATCTCCGCCGCCACCTTCTCCATCCACCGGTCCGGCTGTGGATCCGTGGTAATGCAGACCGCCGCCGGATTCCCTCCGAACCGCCGGTCTGTAAACGCATCCACTTGATAAAGCGCAATCTTCATCCTTTGTGTCACCGTCCGCGAATCAACTGATATAGCTTGAGCGACCAGTCCGGGCTGAAGGACTGCAGGCGGCTGGCCTGAATCGTTGCCGCATCCTTATTCCCCATGGCGAGGTATGCAAGCCCCAAACTATAGTGCGCCTCTGCGAAGTTCGGGTTGAGCCGGATCGCTTCCTTGTACTCCTCGATCGCCCGCGCCATGTCATTTGCTTGATAGTATCCAACACCTTTGTTGTAGTGCGCAACCGGGTCGCTTATCGCGGGGGCCTGTCCGTACCCGGTTGGAGCGGCTGTCTGCCCATAATCGGCCACTCCATACGCGGGTTGATAAGCGGCAGGCCCGCCATGAGCCGCCGCGGACTGCAGCAGTACGCGCTTACGTTCTTGCCGCTCGTTGATTCCGCTGACTACTAGAACTGCCAGGATCGCCGCCACAATGCTGAAGAGGTCGGCTGCTATCTCGAAATGAGTGGCATTCAACATATCCTGCATATTTGGAGCCGAGTCTCGCATGATCCGAAGGGACATCCTCAACGACGCCTGGCCGACGAATCCGGCGATAAGCCAGGCCGCCCACCAGAATCGCAGGAGCGGCGGTGTCGGGCCCTGCTGCCAGGAGGTCGCGTCCAAAGCAGCCGGGTCGCTCGCCTTCCAAATCTCGTTGGTCGCCTGGAACGGCTTGATGAGATTGGCGAATGGAACAAACCACCAACCGACGGACCAGGCGGGAGTGAACTCCATGTAGGCGGTTCCGAACGACCGCGCTACGCGATTGGCGCGGTGAATCCATACGCAGAATGCGATTACTGCAACGAAGTAGAGCGCCATCTGCATGAGTCCGACCGCAACCGTTCGCGAATCATTAGCCTCGATCTCGGCAGCGCTTGGAGCGCCCCCAGCAATAATGCGCCCGATCAGACTCGCCTCGCTCAGGCCGATGAGTACGCTCACCAGGTCTGCGATCACCCCGAAGACGAGAAGTCCGATGGTGATCTTTGCACGCGTCGCGGCCGAAAGGTAGGACTGTTGTTGTGCATAACCCGGATTGGCCATCCTCTATCCTCCCGATGTTTACGATGCCCCGGCGTGGCCTACGATCGCAACGGCCTCGATCTCTACCATCATTTCGGGCGAGATCAGCCGGCTTACTTCCACCATGCTCGTCGCCGGCTGAATCTCGCCAAAGAACTCTCCGTGCGCCCGCCCCACCTCTTCCCATCGAGATATGTCGGTCACGTATATCCGCGTTCGAACAACGTCCTGCAAGGTCGCCCCAGCCGCCTTCAATGCCCGCTCGATATTCCGGATGGTTTGCACCGATTGGGCGTAAGGATCCCCGACACCGACGATTCCGCCGGACTCATCCGTAGCGGTAGTCCCGGAAACATGTATCACATTCCCCACCCGCACCGCCCGCGAATACCCGACAACAGGCTCCCACGGCGCGCCGGAAGAGATGTTCTGTCGATTCATGTCTTTGGTGTGGAGTATTGGAGTAATGGAGTGTTGGAGTAATGGGGCCCAACGCTCCAATACTCCAACACTCCATTACTCCTGCTCACGAATAGATTCCGATCTCATAACCATCCGGGTCCAGGATACTGAACTCGGTGTAGTTCTCCTCTTCGTTGTGCTGGAGCTCGCGGTTTATCTGCACGGAAGCGGCCTTCAAGGCGGTATATACCTCTTTGGCATCGTCTACTTCGAAGTAGATGCGGACTCCGATTCCGCGCTTGTTCTTCTTGAGGTCTTCCACTTGCTCGGGTTCTTCGCGTGACGCCTGGGAGACCAGGAACAGGCTGATTCCCTCGCGCTCCATCGCGACGAATTCCGGCCGCTCCTCCGGGTCCTTATGCGTGACCTCGAACCCCAGCCGCTTCCGGTAGAACTTCACGGAGCGCTGCATGTCGGTGACCGTTAATTGTGGGACTACGCTGAACATGGGATTCGTAATGCGTAACTCGCAATGCGTAACCAGGCTTTCCGATTACGAATTACGGATTACGCATTACTCAAGTCCTCCTTCCGCCATTTCTATCGCCGTAAGCAGCGCCCTCGATTTGTTTACGGACTCTTGATACTCCAGGGCGGGCACGGAATCCGCTACGACGCCGCCGCCTGCCTGCACGTACGCGATGTCGCCGTCTATCCACGCGGTGCGGATGGCGATGGCGAAGTCCATGTCGCCGTTAAAGCTCCAGTAACCTACCGCGCCCCCGTACAGCCCTCGCCGCGTCGGCTCGAGCTCTTCGATAATCTCCATCGCGCGGACCTTTGGCGCTCCCGTCAGGGTGCCGGCGGGGAAGCAGGCGCGCATGACATCGAAGCTATCCTTGCCCGGGGCGAGTTGGCCCGACACGTTGGAGACGATGTGCATCACGTGAGAATACCGCTCGATCACCATAAGCTGGTCTACGTGGACGGAGCCGTACTCGCACACACGCCCAATGTCGTTGCGGCCGAGGTCCACGAGCATGATGTGCTCAGCGCGTTCCTTTTCATCCGCCAGCAGCTCTGTCTCGAGTAGTTCGTCCTCCGCGGAATCCGACCCTCTTGGACGGGTGCCCGCGATTGGGCGCACCGTAACGGTTCGATCCTCCACGGTAACCAGTATCTCCGGCGAGGAGCCGACGATGAATTTACCGCCCAGGTCCAGAAAGTACATATAGGGCGACGGATTCACGGAGCGAAGGGCCCGGTAGACGTCGAAGGCCCGCGCGCCGAGCTCGACCTGAAATCGCTGCGATGGCACCACCTGGAACGCATCGCCCGCCATGATGTACTCGATGCAGCGGGAAACGTTCGCCTCGAACTGCTCCCGCGGCATGTTCACTTCCACCGGCGGCTTTTGCGGATTCGGCGGAGTAGGCTCATACATCACCGGTGTACGGAGCTTCGCGATGAGCTCTTCAATCCGAGCGACCGCTTGATCATACGCAGATTCCGCGTCATCCTCCACTCTCGCGTTGCAGAGCACTTTTACCCTATGCTTCACATGGTCGAAGATCAACAGGGAGTCGGTAAAAAGGAGCTGGCAGTCGTCCAGCCCCAGGTCATCTTCCGTAGATTCCGGCAGCTCCTCGAAGAATCGCACCATGTCGTAGGACAGGTAGCCGACCGCGCCCCCGCAGAATCGGGGCAGTCCGGCCGTCTCCACGAACCTATACCGCGAGAGAAGCTGCTTGAGCAGGTGCAGCGCGTCCTGCTCGGCCGAGAGCGTCACGGTGCGTGATTCCGCACCCTCAGTGATGGTAGCGGCAGAGCCTTTGGATCGAAACGTCAGGAAAGGCCGGCTTCCCAGAAACGAATACCGGGCCAGCCGCTCGCCGCCCTCCACGCTCTCCAGAAGAAAAGAGCCCGCCCCCTCGTCGATCTTTTCAAACGCCGAAACCGGAGTAAGCCGGTCGGCCAGAATCTCGCGATAGACCGGAATCAAATCTCCTTGCCGTGCCGTAATTATGAATTCTTCGCGGGAAGGAACGTACATAGGCTCGCTCAATAGAGTTGCCCATTATATCACGGGTAGAAGCGAGCGCGGAATCGAAATCCGACAAGTCCGCCATCGGAGCCCTTCAGGTTGCTAAGGAGAGAAGCGCAGGCAGGAATGCCAGTGGATACACAGAACACCGACGCCCTTGCGAGAGCCATCCACTGCTTCACCTCCAATGGTGAGCCAAGAACGTGACACGACGAGATCAACGCGTAACTGAAAACTACTATGACTCCTCAGCTTATGAAGCGGATTACTCTGGTTCTCGTCCTCATTGTGCTCAGTAGTTCTGTCGGCTTCGTCACGGGCCACAATTGGAATATGTCGCCCAGGCGCGCCAAATCAGCGCCGTTCCTAGCAACGCTTCCGGATTGTTGGTTAAGGACCATCGCGAGTTGGTTGGACTCATCGGACGTTCGTGCCATGCGCTTTAAAGGAATGGAAATCTGGGAGCAAGAGTCGGCGATAACCGTCACGGATCCCACACTGATTCAGTAATTCCTCGACGGACTTAAGACTGCGGAAATGTCGGCCTTTCCAGCGTCGGGGGATCGTCCCGATGAATTCTTGATCCACCTCAAGCGTAAAGTTCCCAATCTTGCGAGCACGATTGAACTCCGCTTTTCCCCTCGAACCGTACTCGGATCCTTCAGCCCGCAGTTCCACGCCACGCTTAACGAACTGAAGGCTCTTCAGGCCCGTCGATTTCGCGATCTAATAGAGCGGACAGAGGACAATATCGTTCGGATCGAGATGGGTGCCCGCAAAATCACCGATCCGGCGGAAATACGCCGTGTATCATCTGCGGTCAAGCAATTGGACGAGTCGGCGTTTTCGTTCACGGATTCCGAGCGCTTCATTTTTCCGGTATTTGTCTATACGAAAAGTGATCGAGCAATTTGCCTTATGTTCTACATAAAGGAACCTCCGTCCGCGAAGCCTCCGGTGGGGAAGCGCCCCTTGCCTTCTCCACTGTGGGAGTACTATGTGGACGTGATGGGCGATGCCCAAGCCCGTTGGAACCGCAGTCAGGACGTTCGGAACCGGCTATAAGGTTTCCAATCCGCCTCCGCCGCCACCGGCTCGTTCGGCGGCGGCGCGGGCGGCGTTGAAGGCGGCGGTGAAGTACTCGCGCATTCCGACGATGGTGACGAAGAACAGGATCAGGTGGATAACCCCGGACACGAGGCTCCAGATGACACAGGCGCGGCCGATCTCCTGGCGGCGTCGGTCGTCACACATCATGAATGCAAGCCCGATGGGGAGTCCGAAGTAGGGAAAGAGGAGCCCGAGCCACATCGCCGCGCGGCCAGGGGTAGCGGAGCTGCCGGCCGTCGCAGCGGGCTGATAGTATGACGGCGCTCGATCTATCGCGACAGCCGCGGGCGTCGCTGTCTGCCCCGCGTAGGCGGGAACAGGCGCCGGTGGAGGCATGGAGGC
Source organism: Chthonomonadales bacterium (assembly GCA_046715155.1). Taxonomy (GTDB): domain Bacteria; phylum Armatimonadota; class Chthonomonadetes; order Chthonomonadales; family CAJBBX01; genus JBKJZI01. Next base: position 10,396 of record JBKJZI010000144.1, read on the forward strand.
CTGGCCGGTCAGCGACGTGCTGCACTTCCAGCAAACCGTCACCGTATCGAAATTATTCGCCCCACACCGGGGACAGGCTATTCGTCCAGAGCTGCCAGCCAATCAGTCACCTCGCTTTCACGGCTGTTTCTCGGATTCCGGTGCGGAATCCTGTGTTGGAGTAGTGGAGTGATGGAGTATCGGCCCAATCACTCCACTAC
>JBKJZI010000145.1:0-16409 GCA_046715155.1 Chthonomonadales bacterium
GCTCGGCAAGAACCGCAGTTTGCGGCATGGGTGTCTTCTCCTTTGCGATGGGTTTGCTGGCACAAACACTTTCGCCGTCAGTGAGAAGCACCCTTGCCCGCTTTTACACAATCAATCGTACACTACCCTCGGAGATTCCGAGCGTACAGTTGACAGAAGAAACCATCGTTTGCTAGAATGAGCGTGACCCGAAGAAGGGCTCAGCGGTTGTCCGCCGGAGGCAGCGTTGTCCGAGGCGAATGCAGTTCCGTTCTGTGCCCCGTGCGCGGGTCTTGTTTTTTGCCTCAAGAATGACCAGCTAAACACGGAATGCCGGGACGGGCTGCCGCTGGATCTCTCCAGGGTATGCGCGTCCTTTTTGATTCCGTAACGATGTTCTCCTACTCCCCAAAGTTGGGGGCAGGGGGCCGGGGGCGCGCGCAAGTTATGCAGAACGGAAGATTGGTCATCGCCGACGACGATCCGGTGATCCGGATGGACCTGAAGGCGATGCTGGAAGAGATGGGCCATGAAGTGGTGGGCGAGGCGGACAATGGCGATGCCGCGTGCCACCTATGCCGCAAGCTCAAGCCGGACCTGGCCATCCTGGACGTGATGATGCCAAAGATGAACGGGCTGGCTGCGGCGGCGCTCATCAACAAGGAGCGGTTGGCGCCTGTGCTGATGCTCACGGCCTATAGCGAAGCGCCGATGGTTGAGGAAGCCACGAAGGCGGGCGTCCTGGCTTATTTGGTTAAACCCTTCCGAAAGCAGGAGCTGCAGCCGGCCATCGAGGTCGCTCTTGCCCGTTACCGGGAGCTTGCGGCTCTGGAAGGGCAAATCGAGTCGCTTCACGAGCAGAATGAGACGCGCAAAGTAGTAGCGAAGGCCCGTAACATGCTGATGGAACGGCACGATATCTCCGAGCGTGAAGCCTTCCGCCGCTTGCAGGCCCAGAGCCTATCGCTGGGGAAAAGCCTTCGGGAGATCGCCGAAGCGATCATCCTCACCGAAGATCTGAACGTAGCGAAGAAATAGCGCTTAATCGGTAGGGACGACGCGGCCGTCGTCCTTCCATCCTCGCTTTCCGCCGGATGATGGATTCCGGCAAACGGTCGTATCCCTTGCGACCGGCCTCTCCCCAATATGACTCCCTTCCAACGGCGCGGGCAGTCGGGCAAGCCAGTCCGAACTCACTTTCCCAGCACGGCCGTGACTCTCCTGAACGGACCTCAGACGGCGTTCAGGCGGATTCCGGCACGCGCACAACTCACCCGAAGGAGGTCGTTTCCCTTGAACAGACCCACCAAGCAGCTCATCATGACGTGTCTTTTCGCCACGGCGGCCCTGTGGAACCAGAGTCCCGCATTAGCGCAGGACGAGAAAATCAACGTGAGTGGCCTCATTGATTGGTACTACCAGTACAGCTTCAATCATCCTCCGGTGGGATCGATTGCCGGAGCTCGGGCGTTCGACGTAAAGAACGATGCCTTTAGCTTCAGCCTCGCTGAGGTCAATATCAGTCGAGCGCCCGGCGGCAAGTCACCGGTCGGATTCACTGCTACATTTACGATCGGCAAGACCGCGGACATCGTTCACTTCACCGAACCCGGCGGGGCCGAAACCTACAAACACCTGCAGCAGATCTACGGCACGTACGTGACCAGTGGTGAACGCCCCATCACCATTGATTTCGGAAAGTTCGTGACCTGGTTCGGCTATGAGGTGATAGAAAGCTCGCTGAACGACCTTCACTCGCGCGGACTGTTGTTCCTGTACGCGATCCCGTTCTACCATGCCGGAATCCGCGCGACGATGCCACTTGGCGCTAAAACTACGCTTGGCGTCTACGTCGTGAACGGCTGGAACAACGTGGAGGATGACAACGGCGGCAAGTCGTTAGGCGCTTCGTTTAACTTTAAGCCCAATGCGAGGTGGAACATCATCCTCAACTACCTGGGAGGTCAAGAGGGAGGTCCTACCAGCCCGGCGCCCGGATTCTTTGGCGGAATCGGCTACCCCACCGCACAGGTCCTGAACACGCAGCTTCTAGATTTCATTGCGATCTGGAGTATGACCGACAAACTCAAGCTAGCCTTCAATGCGGACTACGCGGATGCATCCAAATCCGGCGCGGCAGGCGGGCACTGGAGCGGTTGGTCCCTCGTCGGCCGGTATCAGCTCGGAGAAAAGTCTGCGGCTGCTCTGCGGTGGGACCGATTTCAAGATACCAACGGACTTCGAAGCGGCACCGCCCAGAACATCAGCAGCCTTACGGGCACATACGAGTATACGCTCGGCTCGGACTTGCTTAGCCGCCTCGAGCTTCGCCACGACAGAGCGGGAACCGCGCTATTCCCCAGCGGAGGTGGAGGAGGAAGGCGCCAGACCACGCTCACCTATTCGCAAGTGTTCAAGTTCTAGCAATGAGCGTTGAGCGTTGAGCGTTGAGCGTTGAGACCGGAGGGCTTAACGCTTAACGCACGAGGCTTAACGCTCCTCCGAAGGAGGAAAGTATGGTCAAAGTGGAGGCATTGATTCGGCCGCAGAAGTTGGACGAGGTGAAAGCAGCGCTCTCGGACATCGGAATTAAGGGGATGACGGTTACCGAAGTCCGCGGCGCCGGAAAGCAGAAGGGGTTCACCCAGCACTACCGCGGCGCCGAATACACGGTGAACCTGATTCAGAAGGTCAAGCTGGAGGTCGTGGTGACGGATTCCGAAGCGCGCGACGTTGCGGAGGCTATTGCTAAGGCAGCCCACACCGGCGAAATCGGCGACGGAAAGATCTTCCTCATTCCGGTCTCGGAAGCGATCCGAATCCGGACGCACGAGGAAGGCGATATCGCACTGACATGATTCCGTGTGTGGGTGTGTGGGTGAACGCCCATACACCCATACACCCACACACCTATACAGCTTCATTGAGGAGGAAATTACCAGTGATGAAACTTCGAGAAGCCTTCAGGAGCCTTGGCGCAGGACGTGTGAGCGCGATGCTTCTGGTTGGAATTCTGACGATTCTTGCCACGGCCGCTTTCGGCCAGGATGCGGCGGCCCCGGCGGAGCCGCCCAAGCCGGATACCGGGGATACTTCCTGGCTGTTGGTGTCCACCGCCCTGGTCATGTTGATGACTCCCGGCCTGGCGCTGTTTTACGGCGGCATGGTGCGCGCGAAGAACGTGCTCAACATGCTCATGCAGTCGTTCATCGCGCTGTCCATCGTTACCGTGCTCTGGGTGGTGGTCGGGTACAGCCTTGCATTCGCCAAGGGCAGCCCGTTCATTGGCGGCCTGGAGTTCCTGGGTCTTAATGGCGTAGGCCAGACGCAGGATGACTTCTATGCTACGACCGCCCCGCACCAAGTCTTCATGCTGTTCCAGCTCATGTTCGCCATCATCACGCCCGCCCTTATCAGCGGCGCGGTGGCAGAGCGGATGAAGTTCGGCTCCTACGTTCTATTCATCACCATCTGGAGTCTTGTGGTTTACGCTCCCCTAGCCCACATGGTATGGGGCGAAGGCGGCTATCTGCTGACGCTTGGCGCGCTCGACTTTGCGGGCGGCACCGTGGTTCACATCTCCTCCGGAGTCTCCGCGCTGGTTCTCTGTATCATGCTCGGCAAGCGACGGAAGTCCGGCAGCGAGGACATGCGGCCGCATAACCTCCCCATGACGCTCATCGGTACGGGCATTCTGTGGTTCGGATGGTTTGGATTCAACGCCGGTTCCGCCGTCGCATCGGGCGGGTTAGCCGGTTCTGCATTCATGGTCACGCATGTCGCCGCGTCCGTTGCGGGCCTAACCTGGGTGCTGATCGAGTGGATAGCTTACAAGCAGCCTACAGCCCTCGGATTCGCAACGGGCGCGGTGGCTGGGCTGGTCGCTATTACACCGGCGTCCGGATTCGTCGGCGCTATGCCCGCCATCGCGATCGGCGCGGGCGTCTCGGTGATCTCGTTCTTCGGGATAAAGCTCAAGAGCAAGCTGGGCTACGACGACTCGCTCGACGTCTTCGGAGTTCACGGGCTGGGTGGAACGTGGGGAGCGATAGCGACCGGCCTCTTCGCGCAGAAGTCGGTTAATAGCCTCGGAGCGGACGGGCTGTTCTTCGGCGGAGGGACAACTCTCCTGATGAAGCAGTTCATCGCCATCGGAATCGCCTGGGCCATCGCCATTGTCGGCACTCTTGTGATCGCAACCGTAGTAAAAGCGATTGTCGGACTGAGGGTCGATACGGATTCCGAGGAAACCGGCCTGGATCTCACGCAGCACGGAGAATCCGGTTACGCCGGTCCATCGACCGGCTCAGACGCGGAGGTCCTCACGCACTCCGGCAGCTATGCAGCCGTAATGCATCCGGCGGAATCCGGGGCGTAAAAACTGTGTGGGTGTATGGGTGTATGGGTGAAAGAACCAAACACCCACACACCCATACACCCACACAAGAAATCAAAAAAAGAGCCAGGCGGAGCCTCGCAGAACTCCGCCTGGCTTAAACCGTGGGAAGCAAGCATCCCACTTATCGAACTGCTCATCCATAAGACGATGTGAAGGTCTGGTGGTTAACACAGATTCCTCGGAATCTGCGTTCTAGCCACCAGACTTTTTTGCTGTGAGTCACTGCCGGGTTTACTCCACCGTAACTCTAGTGGCAGGATTCAGCGAAGTTTCCGTGGAACGGGACTGCGGACTGCGCTGCTCGACGTGGGCCACGCATCATGAGTCCATTCATGCCCCGAAATGAGCACGCCTCCACCTACGGTCACGGACGACCTCCTTCAACCATTTCTTACCTCGCGGAATGATCCGGTCGAGGCGGAGTCCCTGGACAAGCTTCTGAGGGAGTGCGCCGCCCCGGTCGTCAGCGCGATCATCGAGAGCCGCTTGCGGGTTTCACTTCGAGTCGACCTGAAGGCCTATCAAACACAGGTCGAGCAGGACGCCGAGGACCTTTATTCCCGCGTAATGGGAGAGCTCGCTGCGCGCCTTCTACTGGCCAAGCAGAATCCGAATGACGAGCCGATCAAAGACCTCCGAGCCTACGCGGCGGTTACGACTTATCGCATCTTTGGCCGACACCTTGCCGACCGTTATCGGCCGAGAGCCGACCTGCGGGAACGGCTGCGCTATCTGGCGTCGCATCGTCCGGACCTTGCACTTTGGAAGGATCAAATGGGCCGGCTGGTCTGCGGTCGTACTGGGATGCGCGGAAGAGACGCTGCGATCGATTCCAAAAGCCGGGTGGGGACTCTGCGTGCGGATCCGCGGTCGTGCCTTTCGGAAGTACTACCCCCCGCGGAGGTCGAGGACGCACACCTGCCGGCGCTGGTCCCGGCCCTGCTCGAATGGCTTGGACAGCCCATCATGCTCGAAACGCTGGTTTCCGTGGTAGCGACCTTGCGCGGAACAGGGCCGACGCCCCTTCCGCTCTCTGCGTCGACAGATGAGACGGCGGCTGTTATCGACCAGATTCCGGACAGAGATCCATCGACCGAGGCGCGCGTGGAACAGCGTGACTACGTCCGTCGGCTATGGTCGGAGATCGGCCAGCTTCCCAAGAGCGAGGCCGCGGCGCTGCTGCTGGATATGGCGCGAGCGGACGGTCTGGCAGTAATCCTCCAGTTACCGCTGCAGGGCGCCGCGACTATCGATGACTAGCGTGCGCGGTCGGGATACCCCACGATGAATTCGCCGTGATCTGGCCGGAGCTTCCCCTACCTGACGAAGAGATCGCCCGGCTCCTCCAGGTCGGTACGCAGAAGGTCATCAACTTGCGCCGGAGCGCTCGCGAGCGCCTGGCCAGGCGTATGCGAGATTCTGATTAGGAGCGGCGAAGGTTGGTCGCGATTCCGCCTCTTAAGAACGTGTGCAACCCGAAATGAGCGATAGCCGATCAGCACAACATGGGAATGGCGCGCATCTAAGCCAGGGCCAACGGTTGGGTTACTTGCAGCGCACGTTGCCGCCGGACTTGCTGCGGCAGGTGGACCACCACCTCGACCTCTGTGATTCGTGCCGGGAGGCCGTCGCGAGCCACTCTGAGGCGCGCATGGGATTCTCGGCCTTACGGCATGAGCTCGCGACAATATCGGCAGAGGACTCCGAGCATCTGCCTTACGAGACCCTTGAAGCCTATGTAGACGGCCGCATCTCTCCCATGCAGCTTCGGAAGGCCGAAACGCATCTCGAGGAGTGCGGCCCATGTGTGGAGCGGCTCGAGAGTTTGCGTGCGCTGCAGGAAGAGATGGCCGCCCGCCCGACGACCGAGCTGGCGGGCGACCGGGCCACATGGTGGCGCCGGCTCTGGCCTTCCAAGAGCGGTCTGGTCCACGGATCGGGCCCGGCGCGTCTCGCATGGGCCTCGACCGCTGCCGCTTTCATCCTCATCATTATCGTGGTCCTCTCACAAATGCAAGTCGGCAGCCTTCGATCTCGACTCGACACCATGGTTACCGAATCCACGCGGCGAGAGAGTGAGACCGCTCGATTCCGCGCCCAACTCGCACAACTTACCGACGAATCCGTGCGACTGAAACAGGAGCGCCAGAAAGACGCAGTCGCTCGTCAGCGCTTGACACAGCAGAAGGCGGAGCTCATGCGCAAGTTGAAAGCGACCCGTCAGGCGAACGCCATTGCCGCTCCCGGCAGCGACCTGCCGCTGGCGAAGCAGCCTCCCGAGCACATCGCCGCGCTGCTTAAGCGTGACGTCTTGATGAGCGGAAGTGACGGCGAAAACCGGTTTAGGCTGCTGAACCCGGTCGGAACCGCCGTCACAGAGAACCGGCCCACCTTCCGGTGGACGCGTGTACCCGAAGCGACCCGATACCGCGTGAGTGTGAGCGAACTACGCGACGTTTCCCACGAGGTGCTAACGGCGACGGTGGAAAAGACCGAGTGGACCGCATCCCGTCCGCTCGTACCGGGACGGGCCTACTCGTGGCAGGTGATTCCGTACCAAAACTCTGAGGAGATTCCGGGAGCGCTCTCCTCTCCGGTACGGGCACTATTCCTGGTGCTGGATCGTCCGACCGCCGAGGCCCTGCAGCGGCGAGCGGATGAGAGCGGCACATTGTTGCGCAGGCTGGCCGTCCAATACGCTAACGCGGGAGCGTTTGATCGCGCCGAAGAGATACTCATCGGAGCGCTTAGCGGTCATCCACTTGATTTGGATGCCCGGTCGCTCCTAGCGCAGGTTCGCAGAATGCGAGGCCGTCCTGCGCAGCCGGACCGCGCCCGCTAATCCATATGGGGGATCGACATGAGAAACTCTCTGGGCTCCTGGAGCCTGTGCGGCTTGGTCGTTCTTTCGATCGTGGGCGCTCCACCAACTGGCACGCCGCAGGATGCGGGGAACCAGTCCACATCCGATTCCGGTGCTTCAGACCTGGCGGACGTGAAGCGGCAGATGGAGGAGGCAGAGCGACGCGGGGACTACTCGGCAATGGAACGATTCGCGCTGGTGGGCCTGGAAGCGGCGCGCCGCCAGACTAATGCTGCGATGGAAATCGAGTTTTTGTCCGCTCTCGGAAGCGTCGGCCTGCAAACTAAAGAGTACGACAAGGCGCGCGGGCTCTATCAGCAGGCGCTGGAGTTGTGCGAAAAGCTGGGCGGGGAGATCCGGATTGGCGTTACAGTGCGGAATCTCGGCCTGATGCAGTACCTGCTCGGTCAACATGAGCAGGCCGAAGCATCCCTTCTGCGGGCATTATCTCTCGCGGAGAAGCACAGCGATTCTACGACCGCTGCGCTGGCGGCGACGAACCTCGGCAATCTCTATTACAAGCTTGCCCGGCACGAGAAGGCGATGGAGTTCTACGTCCGCTCGATTCCCCTCGCCGAGCGCGCTAAGTGCGAGGACCTGGTAGATTTGTCCAACACGTGTATTCGGCTCGGCCTTTCCCACCTGGAGCTGAAGCGGTACGCTGGCGCCATCGCATACTCCTCGCAGGGTCTTGAGATCGCGACGAGGGGCGGAAACACCGCCGGCATCACCAATAACCTGATCGTGCTGGTGCGAGCCTATAAGTTCGACCGCGATTACCGCCACCTTCTGGAATCGTCGCAACGTCTGCTCCAGGTCGCCGAAGCAGCGGCCAATCAGAAGCTGGTCGCCCACGCTCTGGAGCATGTGGGCGCTGCTTACGGAGGACTGGGGGCTTTCGATAAATCCCTTGACTACTACATCCGGGCCCTCCACGTCTGCGAGGCTCTCGGCGATTGGAAGCGCGCCGCGGTCGCTCTCATAAACATCGGTGATCGGTACCGGGACCTCGGAGACGCGGCGAAGGCGATCGAGCATTCCGAGCGCGCCGTTGCGCTCCTCGAAAAGGCCGGCGACGAGCGGTTCGTAAGCCAAGCCCTCATCAACCTGGGCGGTCACTACGAAGTTGTGGGCCGCGCGGAGGATGCGGTGCTTTGTACCCGGCGCGCTCTCGCGCTGGCGGAAAAACTCGGCGATCGGGCGACTCAGGCCGTCTGCCTGGTCAACCTGGCCGGCGTATCTCCCTCGCAAGTGGGACCGGAAGAGGGGATCGCGCTATTGAATCGCGCGCTCGTTATTCATCAGGAGGAAGTAGCTGCACAAGAGGACATCGCACAAACGCTCCATATCTTTGGCCTCGTCCACGTGCGCAGGCGGGACTTCGTGCGGGCGGAAGAGTGCTTCCGGGAGGCGCTCCGCCTCCAGAGCAAGTTCGACCGCAAGCGTCATCGGGCCGAGATCCTGAACAGTCTGGCGGCGGTCTACCGGGAAACGAGGCGGTATGCGGAATCTATCGATTGTCACCGCCGGGCTATCCGGCTGATCGAGGATATCCAGGAGATGGCGGCAGAGGCCGAGCGGGTGGGGAGCGCCGCGAGCGTCTACTACTCGGGCTATGCCCGTACGCTCAAGGCGCAGAGGAGGCCGGCGGACGCCCTGGTCGCCCTTGAGCGCGGGCGGGCGCGGGGACTGGCGCGGAGGGCCGCCCAGACGGGAGTGGACTTTTCAGCCTGGCTCGGGCCGGATGACGCCAGGCGGCTTAAGGAAGCCGCGGCTCTGCGCGATGCGGAATCGCGCCAGGCGCATACCGCCGCGGCGACCGCTCCGGAGCGGTCGGCTCGAGGAGATGGGAAGGAAGGAACGCAACCCGAGGGAAACGGCCCGGCGAGTACGGCCTACGATCTCCTGCGCAATCAGCTCTACGCGCGGTATCCGCAATTCCGCCTCGTCCGGGAAGGCCGGCCCCCTGACAGCGCCCAGCTCGAGCAGCTCGCCCGCCGGAATCCGGACACGCTCTTCCTCGAGTGGGCCCTTCCGCCGGATGCTAAAGAGACCGGGCTGGTCTTCGCGCTATCCGCGCGAGAAGGGTTAAGGTGCCTTTCGCTGCCCGCTTCCGGCAAGCAGATTGGTCAGATGGTCCAGACGTGGCGGGCCCGGATCGCCGGCCGGCGGTCGGACGAGGTTCAGGCCGCCCAGGCGCTTTATCTGGCGATTCTCGGACCCGTCCAGAAGGCCGGTCTGCTCCGGGAGGATCGGTACTCCCGCCTTGTTTTGGTGGCTGACCGCGACCTGCTCGACGTCCCTCTCGGTGCGCTGGCGGACCGTACGGGTAAGCGTCTGATCGAGCGGTTCGCGCTCTCCAGCGCGGTTTCGCTGGGATCTCTGCTCTGGCCGCAGAATCCGCGTAAGCCGTCGGCAACTCTCCTCTGCGCGGTGGACCCGGCCGGTTCCGGCGGCGAGCGGTTCGCCAGCGCGTTGCGGGCGGGATACGGCCCCCTTCGTTTCGCGCGTGAAGAAGCGCGGCGCGTGGTTCCCCTTTTTCCGGGAGCGGCGGGATTCGCGGGCGTCGAGGCGAAGGAAGCCCGCATAAAGAATGAGATCGGCAGGTACGCCATCCTTCACTTTGCCACTCACGGTGTCCTCGTCCCATCCGATGGTCTGCGTTCATGGCTTCTGCTGGCTCCCGAGCCGCCAGAGAGCGCGGAGGATGGCCGCCTGGAAGCGCGTGAGATCGCCGGGCTGCCGCTTTCCGCGCGGCTGGCGGTGCTCTCGGCGTGCGAGACCGGGCGCGGACAGATACAGGGGGGCGAGGGCGTGTTGGGGCTGGCGTGGGCCTTCCGGGCGGCGGGTTGTCCCAGCGTGGTCGCTTCCTACTGGAAGGTCGACGATGCGGCTACCGGCCGGCTGATGGCTCGCTTCTACAAAGAGCTGAAAGCCGGCAAGCGCAAGGACGACGCGCTGAGGGCCGCCATGCTCGCGGTGCGCAAAGAGGAGCCGGATCCGTTCTACTGGGCCGGATTCCAGCTCATTGGCGAATCCGGTCCGATCACCGGCAAGATTCCGGCAAGGCGAACGGCCCGAAACGTCCCGGCTCGCCCGGTTCGATCCTCGCCCGCCACGCGGTAAACGCACAGCAGTCACGTCCCCAAATGGGCCGCTCTGCATGCTTGCGGAGCGGCCCTTTCATCGTCTCTCAGGACCCGCAGCAGCTCGGCAAAAATAACTTCACTTACCTGCCAATATTGGCGTCCACTCCTGCTCTTCAGTTGCTGAACGCCATTGCCCACCTGAATGCGGTGATTCTGATTGAGTTCACGAACCGCGACTACGGTCCCTGAGGATGCGAGAAGTGATGAATCGATTCCACAAGGCTGCTTTCGAGGCCACTGGCGCCGTCGACTCCTGTCTTCCGATTCAGATCACTCCGGCGGAGAAAGCCGTGCTGCGGGCGCTTATGGAATCTGACACTAATCAAGAGGTTGCGGAGCGTCTTTGCGTTTCGCGGTCGACCGTCCGCACGCATCTGCGCCACCTGTTCGATAAGTTCAAGGTTCGGAGCCGCACCGGTTTGGTCGTCGCCGCCATTCGTCACGGCGTACTCGACCTGGAGGAACTAGAAGAATCGTCCCATCGGACGATGGACGTCCCGCGGGCGCCTCCCTTATCCTATTATTGTTGCACCCCCGGGTTGCGCACCAGGGCACTGCATTCTTCGCGCTTCCCTCCCCGTGTCGCCCCCGACGCCGACACTCCTACCATAACGACCTTCACTCGCCGCACGTAATTGTTCGTTCACCCGCCGCCTGAGGCTGTGCCCTGGCGCACATTCACGGCTCAACATTCGGACCACGAAGGGAGATCTCATTTCATGAAACGCACGTTCGCACTCTTATCCGCCGTATTCGTTCCAATTCTCATCGCCGCAGGCAGCGCCGCCTCACAAACCGGCCAGAGGTACCGCATGGTGGACATTGGCAACGTCAGCGGCAGCGGATTTGGAGCGGCCAATGCGATCAACAGCCGGGGAGATGTCGCGGGGACGACGTTCGCCGGCGGCCAGCTCCACGCATTCCTATACCGCAATGAGGTTCTGCAAGACCTGGGCACTTTGGGAGGTGGGTACAGCGAGGCCTATGCCGTCAATAACCGGGGCGACGCTTCGGGAACCTCGGAGACGTCCACCGGGCAGGGCCATGCGTTCGTTTACACCGGCGGCAGGATGCTGGACATCCATCCGCCAAGCGCCACGTTCAGCAACGGATTCCGCATCAACGAGGCCGGGGACGTCGGGGGCATTTACCGGATCAACCGCATGTTCCGGGGTTTCTTATGGAGCAACGGAGTATCTACCGACATCGGGTCCTTCGGCGGGCGCACCAATGTCAGCGACATCAACAATGCCGGCCAATTGACGGGCAGTTCGGACAACGCGAATGGGGAGGCCCGCGCCTTTCTCTACTCCGACGGACAGCATCAACCTCGGCACACTCGGAGGCCGCAGCTCTGGCCGCTACATCAACAACCGCGGCGACGTTGCGGGGAGCTCTGTCACGCCGATAGGCGAGATCCACGGAATCTACTATCACAACGGCACGCTCCACGACCTTGGCACCCTCGGCGGAGGCTCCAGCGACACTCGCGGCATCAACAACCGTGGTGACGTCGTCGGCGCGGCCCAGGTCTCTTCGGGCGCGTATCACGCTACTCTCTGGCGGCAAGGGGTGGCATACGACCTGCACGTGTTGGCCGGACTCGATGGTTTCGTCGACAGCGCTGCCTACGGAATCAACGACCGGGGAGACGTGGCGGGCTACGGCAATACGGTTGCCGGCGAAACCGTCGCTTTTATCTACGATCACACGGGCCAGACGACCATTCTGCCCGGACTCGGCGGCAGCCAGACCTTTCTTCCCGAGATGTACGGAATTAACGATCGCGGCGAGGTCTGCGGCCTTTCGAGGACAGCTGGCGGCGTTATCCACCCATTCCTTTTCACAAACGCTCGTTGACCGCGGAGACGCTTGGATCCGGGCCAGTAGGCGCCACAACAATACGCCTGCTATTTGACTGCTTCCTGTTCCGACCGACTCGCAACCACTGCTCGCAACCACTGCTCGCAACCATTGTAGGCTGGCCACCAGCCAAATCTAACAAAGGATGACAATAACGTGATCAATCATCGAACACTGGTTCTACTGGCTTCTCTCCTGGTTACATTGACTTGTACTTGCGAGGCCGTTGGCGCCCAGGCCTATCAGGTCTACGACCTCGGCCCGAGCACGGCGGCGCTGCAGATTAGCGCCAACAAGACGGTCTCCGGCCGAATCGGCACAGCCGGGGGAATCTGGACTTACAACGCGTTAACCGATTCGTTCACGAACCGCAATCTCGGCAATCCGGCCAATTCCACCTGGTGCCAGGGCTATGGCGTTAACGACGCGGGCCAGGCTGCCGCCACCGCCGGGGTGTTTTCCATGGCCTTCAACGTTATGAACTGGGAGAACGCGTTTCGGTACAGTGCGGGGAAGTGGTCTAACCTCACCAGCAAGCTAACACAGAGCGAGGGGATGGCCATAAACGCGATCGGAAATGTAGTCGGGACCTGTACCTCTTCAAACGGATTCCGCGCGACGATCTGGCAGGGAAGCAAGCGGTTCACGTTGGCTGGGATTGGGTCCGATGGCTATGCCATGGCCATCAACGATTCCGGCACGATCGCGGGTTTCATCAGCTATCACGGCCAGCCGTTCGTCTGGAGGCCGAACAGCGTCAATGGAGTAACGGGCGGCCCCGTCGCATTTCCACTGGCCGCCGGCCGCGCGCTCGGCCTCCACAACAACGGCGACGTCGTGGGCGATGAGGTTCTCGAGATTCCGCCGACCGGGCCCATCAAACGGCAGGCATTCTACTGGCAGTCGGGCGCCCCCACCGTAACCCGGATCGGCACTCTGTACAAGAACGAACTGGGAGAATCCCTTGGCAGCAGCATTGCCCGTGGCGTCAACAGCGCCGGTCAGATAGTCGGCGTTTCCGACATCGATGGAACCGGCCTCACTCATGCCTTCCTCTGGGACCGGGCGACCGGAGAGCTTACAGACCTCAATGCCCTGCTGAACGGCTTAGGATACGGCTCCACGATCACCGAGGTGACGCGTTCCTTCATGATCGTCGACGTGCCTCAGATCGCCATCAACGATTCCGGCTGGATCTGCCTGACAGCCAAGCTGCCTGACAACACCACCCGCGGATACGTGCTCAAGCCGCTGTGATCTAGAAGCCAACTTCAAAAGCCGTTAGGGCGCATGAGGGCAGAAACGCCTGCGTGGATACCGCGCACATTCTACAAGTCGAGGCTCATACGGAAGGAGATCAATGTGAATCGCCTGGTTTCAGGAAGCTTTATCGTGATTGCTCTTGCGATCGCGCCCGCGCTGGCCGCCGGCCAGACATCACCAAAGACCTACACGGTCGTGGATGTGGGTCTCCTCAACGGAACCGCCGCAACGCGGGGAAACGCACTCGCGGAATCATCGGGCGGCGTTTACCGCGTCGTGGGAACTACCTCGATCAGCACCGGGGCCATATCCGACGGATTCTACTGGGATTCGGTAAATAGACAGATCACCAGGATTCCGGCATTCTCCGACGGCTCACGCACGAATCCGAGGAGCGTGAACAACAACGGAGAGGTGGCGGGCTACGCCGGGATGCACGGGTTCTACTGGAATCCGAGCCTTTCCGAGCCGATGGAACTACTGCCGCCCGCCGGGTGGCCCGGAGCGCAGGTGCGAGCGACCTCCATTAACGATGGCGGAGTAATCGCAGGCATCATCATCACCACGGGCGCGGGCAGCTTTCCCGTGGTCTGGCGACCAGGCCAGGGTTCCGCTGCCGCCGAGCTTCCGCACCCGGACCCCCTTACCCAGACGCTGTGCAGCACGATTGATGGAATCTTCGTCAGCGGCAACGGCGACATCGGCGGCTACGTCGGCAAGACGGGAAGTACCTACGCGGCCGTCTGGAGGTGGAATGTCGACACGACCACCTACAACGGCTCGTTCATAGACATTCCGGGCGCGAGCACTAGCCGTGTCAATTCCTTCAGCCAGAACGGAAATGCAGCGGGATACTTCAATCTCTGAGATCCCAATGGTTCCCAACTTCGAGGCTTCTCTCTGAAGGGTGAATCGCTCTACTTAATCCCCACGAACCTGGACGTCTATACGCACGTGCTCGCGAATAACGACTCAGCGGAGGTAACCGGCTATTTGCGCGATGCGTTGGAGCGGACCTTGGCCTTCATCTGGGCGCCGGTGGCGAATCACGGCATCCCTGCGCAAACACAGGTCTTTCTCGGCGATCTGGGAGGGGGCAGTAGCCTGGGTTATGCCGTAAATAGCGCCGGTCAGGTCGTGGGGAACTCCAGTCTAGCCCGCAACAAGGGCCAGCGGGCCTTTGTTTGGGACAACAGCTTCGCAAACCCAAAGCTGAGGAACCTCAATGACCTTACCCCTATCAAGGCAGGCATTTCTTACTTCCGAGACGCGCGCACGATCACGGAATCCGGGAAGATCCTGGCCGAGGGAATCGGCAAAGGCGGGAACACCCGTTCCTGTGTCCTTGTGCCAAACGGCTAGAACGAAACGAAAGAGGAGGACAGATTCGTGAAACGTAATTCGTTATACTCGCTCCTGGCTGCCAGCGCAGCGATGCTGCCGTTGTCAGCATCCGCCCAGAACTACACCCTGACCAACGTCGGGAGGCTGCCGGGGGCGAGCGGGGCCTATCCCACCGCCATGAACGCGGACGACCCGACAGACGTCAAGATCGTCGGCAACACGCCCGGCGGCGGGCACCCATTCTTCTGGAGTATGAAGACAGGCGCTATCAAGGACGCCGGGACACTCAATGGCGCAGTCGGCGGCCAGCTTTTCCACGTAAACCGGCGCGGGGAAGCGGTCGGGGAATCCGGCGAACACCCGGCCTACTGGAGTCTCGCCCGACTCATATAGCGTGGGTTCAGCGGCTTTCATCAACGAACATGGGGTGGTAGTTGGCCGGGTCGAAGACCGCACCGGTGATCCGTGGATCGCGGTTGCAATGGTATGGATTCCCAACGGGCAACCCGGCGGATTCACCATGCAGGAGCTCCCTGCGATGGTGGAGGCGAGCGGCAAAGTCATGCGTGGCCGCATGGCCTATCGCATGAACGCGGCCGGCGATATCGTCGGCTACTGCACGGACTATTCCGTAAACCCGTCCGGCGACGGGCGCTGGGCAGTCTGGAAGAACACGACCGGCAATCCCGCCCAGCCAGCTTACGGTCCGCCGATAGACGTGCTGCCCCTTCCTGCGGGCTCGGGCGGTAGCGTCGGGCGGTTCATCAACAACGCTAACCAATCGGTGGGGGCAGGGAATTCGCGCTACTACATCTGGACGGAGGGCGCGGGAGATCCGATTGACATGAGCGGGTTTCCGGGAATGCGCGGACTGAATGATCGGGGAGAGTCCGCCGGCTTTTTGGCCAATCTCGCGGGCTATAATCGGCCCGTTCTGTGGCTTCCGGAGACTCGATACGGCCTGCCGAGCGGCGTAAGCGAACTAGGAACTCTGGGCGGGACCGCCGGAAGGACCGGCACCCACTACCTGAACAACAACTCCGCGGGCGTCTTCATCGGCGATGTCATCAACGCCGGCTCCTCGGTCGTGGGCTGGTCGTACACCGCCGCGCGAAGAGGAGACGGCCCAATTCACGCGTTCGTTTGCGACCCAGTGAGGAGGATGAGAGACTTGAACTCGCTCGTCGCGCTTGGCCTCTTCTCCGTACTCTCCAGCGCGGCCAGCATAACGGACAGTGGCCATATCACCGGAACCGGTACGATCCCGACTGTGAAGAAAGTCACGGGTGGCGAGAACGTGTTCCTGTTGACACCAACAACTACGCCGTAAGGCGCTTCACAGTGACCGCCTTTCGGGCGGCTGCAGGTTGCATCGACGGTCCCCGGAGGAGTTTGCCAGACGAAGTGGAGGTGGGAAGCCCCGCCTCCACTTCGTTTTTGACTCCGTCGCAGTCAGTACAGTGCTGATACGGTTTCGGGGATGAAGAGGTGGCTGCGGTCCTTGTCGATGATGACATCCAGGGACTCCCAGTTCCCTCTTAAGCCATTG
>JBKJZI010000146.1:0-6621 GCA_046715155.1 Chthonomonadales bacterium
CAAAAGCCTGAGAACCTCAGGAACCTGCTGCTTCAAGGAATGCCGAAAGCCTATCAACCGCTGGAAGTAATACCAGCCCGGACATTTTTCCTGAGCAATTAACGGACATTATCCCTGAGCAGGAACACCTTACATCCAGACCCATACGTTATGTAGGGGCGGTTCGCGAACCGCCCCTACAAGAATCGCTATTCCTGCGGTGCCTCTGCCCGCCGAAGAATGTCTTCAGCGTAGGCCCGCAGCTCCGAATCCGGATTCCGCCGCAGGTACTCCTGTACTTGTTCACGAGCGGTAGCTGGATTCCCCGCTTTGAGATGCAGCGCGGCGGAACGCAGTCGCGCCATTTCGGCCTCCGGCGATCCTGCAGCCTCGGTCAGAATCCGCTCAAGTACGGCCAGAGCAGTGTTAATTTCAGATTGATCGGTCAGAGCGCCGGCGAGCGCCAGCAGCTCCGAGGGCGAAAGGGATATCTCCTGGCCGAGGTCGCCCATTTTCGCATAACAGACGGCCGCTTCTTGCTTCCGGCCGGTTTTAAGGAACCCCTTCAGCGCTACCTCAAAACAGGGCAACGCCTGCTCTCTGTCGCCCATGCTGAGCCATGCGCGGCCTAGCTCGGACCGCGCTTCCAGGTTCTCCGGCTGGATGGTCAGCAGCTCGTCCCAACGGTGGGCCGCCGACGGAAACGCCCCGCGCTCCATTGCCTGGCGCGCATCTTGCTCCAGATACTCCGCGCGCCCTGAGCCTGAAGCTCTCGTGAGGCGGGCCCAGAGGATTCCGAACAGGAAGCCGCCAACGTGCGCCCAGTGTGCTGCCGCTTGGGAGGCGAAGACCTGGTCGCGCCGCGTCAGGTGAAGGATCGCCAGGGCCATCTCACCCAACATGACGGCCGCCAGAAGCAGAATTGCCGGAATCCGTATGGGGAGGCCGATGAACCCGATGCTGGAACGATAGAACCGGAATGCAAATACCCCCACGATGGCCGAGATCGCTCCCGAAGCCCCCACGATCGGCATGACGCTGCCGGTGCGGGCGAGGAGCGCGGCCATCATCGCTTCCAGAAGTCCCGAGACTATTATCGCAACGGCATACAGCGTGAGAAATCGCTTCCAACCGATAGCATCTTCGACGCTTCCGCCAAAGACCCAGAGGAAGAGCATGTTGGAGGAAAGGTGGAAGACGCTTTCGTGGAGGAAGGCGTAGGTCAGCAGCGAGTGCGGCCGAATAGATCCTGGCACAAGGCTGAGACCGGCGTACCACAACACCGCCGCGTCCGATCCGCGGACGGCAAGGATCAGGGCGACGATCCCATAGACGGCGAAGTGGACCAGCACAAGGCACACCACGGCGATCGGAGGGTTGCGAGGCGGCCGGTCGGTAGTATAGGGAAGCAGCATAAGGCAGGGTCCAGGGTATAGGGTACAGGGTACAGGGTTGTCACCGTTTTACCTGTACCCTGTACCCTATACCCTCAAAGCAGTTCCCGTTTCTTCCTTTACCCGGTGCACAATGCTCTCGATGATGGCGTCGGTGGAGATGCCTTCGGCTTCGCCTTCGAAGTTGAGGAGAATGCGGTGGCGTAGGGCGGGTTTCGCGACGTGGTCGATGTCTTCGAAGGCCACGTTGTAGCGACCGGCGAGGAGGGCACGGATCTTCGCCGTCAGTACTATGGCCTGAGCTCCGCGCGGGCTGGCCCCGAAGCGGACGAACCGGCGCGCCTGGTCGGTGGCGGAATCGCGGTCCGGGTGGGTGCCGAGCACAAGCTTGATGGCGTATTCGCGTACGTGCGACGCCATCGGCACCTCGCGGGCAAGCTCGCGCATCTTCAGAATAGTATCTCCATCGATCACCGGCCGTATCTCCGCGGTCGTGGCGCCGGTGGTGCGGTCTACGATAGAGGCGAGGTCTTCGAACGAAGGCGAGCTCACCAGCAGCTTGAATAGAAACCGGTCGAGCTGGGCTTCCGGGAGCGGGTAGGTGCCCTCCATCTCGATGGGGTTCTGCGTGGCGAGGACGAAGAATGGCTCATCCAGGACATGGCGCTTACCGGCCACCGTGATCGCGTGCTCCTGCATGGCCTCCAGCATGTCCGACTGAGTCTTGGGGGTTGCCCGGTTGATCTCGTCGGCGAGGATGATGTTCGCAAACGCGGGGCCTGGCTGGAATCGCAGCTCTTTTCCGGTGGCGGGGGTATCGACGAGGATATTCGTGCCCGTGATGTCTGCCGGCATGAGGTCCGGGGTGAACTGAATCCGCGAGAACTTGAGGTGGACCGCCTCCGCAAGTGTGCGCACCAGCAGCGTCTTGCCCAGGCCGGGCACGCCCTCCAACAGCACATGCCCGTTCGCCAGTAGACAGATCAGGACTCCGTCAACAATCTCCTCGTTCCCGACGATAACCTTCCGGATCTCGTCCTTCACCCGCAGGAAGCTCTCCCTAAACCCCGCCGCCTCACGTTCCACTTGTTCGGTCTGATCGATCAAATCATTACTCCATGGAAGGCACGCGCTACCGGATGAACTCGATGTCCGCCAACTTAAAGGGGACAAGCGCATCCATCTCATGATGGTCGGTGGTTAATACGCGGGCGCCAGATGCGCGAGCGAGCGACAGACAAAAACAGTCCGCCAGGGATACCTTATGAAAAACCTTTAGTCGCGCTACGTCCTGCCAGAGACTGTCGCTCAAGTCGCGGGTAACTACTACGCCTGCCGTTTCTAGGTCTTCAATGCTGCGCACAGCAGTCGGTTCGTTGAACGCGCGGATGAAGTGATAGTAGACCTCAATGAGGTTGACAACATGTATCTCACATTCGTTGATCTCGTTTACCAGGATCGCGTCAACCGTTTCCCAGCCCGGTTCGTCCTGGAGGTAAGCGATGGCCCCGATGCATCCAATACATATTTCATTCTCGGCGGTGGCCGTATTTCTCGGTCCAACGTCTCTCTTCTCGCTCGGTTTCTTCACGTCGTTCGCGTATGAAGTCTTCGCTCGTGATACGAGAACCGGCGTACTTTCCGTGCGCAGATTTGCGTATCTTGGGAGACATTGTTGGCAGCGCCGTGGTGACGAGCTGCCGCGCGAATTCAGACGGATTCAGCCCTCTCATCTCGGCTTGCGTATTCAGACGTTCCTCTTCTTCCGGTGTAAGCTCAATGACGAGTGACACGGCCATTCCTCACGGTTTGATACTTTCGAAATACTCTTTCACCTGCTTCCGATACGGCGCCGGGATGTTCTCTTTGTTGACGGCGTTCTCGGCTACTTTGCGCTGCCGGGAGTAGGCTTCGTAGTACGGAATCGTCGCCTTTGCGCCGCG
Source organism: Chthonomonadales bacterium (assembly GCA_046715155.1). Taxonomy (GTDB): domain Bacteria; phylum Armatimonadota; class Chthonomonadetes; order Chthonomonadales; family CAJBBX01; genus JBKJZI01. The sequence goes on from JBKJZI010000146.1 coordinate 3,317, forward strand.
CTCGGGCTCGCCTTTGAACATCAGCGTCACACCCGGATTCTGCTCGGAGCCGCGCTTGCCCGGAGTTTTCGCGTTCGGAGCTTTCTGAGCGAGCTTGATGGTTCCCTTTTCCTTCTCCATGGCCGCAGAGCCGAATCCCGCGCCTTTTCCGCCCTTACCGCCACCCATTCCCGGAATGCCCTTATCACCCGGCTTCGCACCAGGCTTTTTACCGGGCATGTTTCCCATCGCCAGCTGGAGCTTCCCGTTCTTGAGCGCATCGAGGAGGGCCTGCAGCTGCTTCGCATCCAGCGAGCAATTTCCACTGGACAGTCAAGTGCCTCCCGCCTGCTTAGCCATCTCGGCCAGCTTCTTAAGCGTTTCGGGGTCCATATTGAGCGACTTCATCTGCTTCGCAAGCTCGGCGAGCTGCTTGGCGGCCTTGTCGAGCTGAGTGCCCTTCAGCGCCTGGGCGATCTTGTCCATCTGCTGTTGGAGCTGCTGCATCTCTTTCTGGGACATCTGCCCGCTTTGCATTTGCTGGGCGAGCTCTTGCATCGCCTGGTTCTGGCCCTCGGGATTCTGCTGCGAAAGCGCCTCTGAGAACTTCTGCAGCGCCTCCTGGGCCTTCTTCATGGCTTCGCTCTGCTTTTGCTCCTCGGCGCTCTTCGGATCGGTTTTGCCGGCGTTTTGCTGTTTCGCCTTCATCGCCTCGGCGGCCGCCTTCTGCTTCTCTTCGAGCGCTTTCTTAATCTCCTGGGCGGCCTGTTCGAGCGACTTCGTTGCATTCGTGTTGGCCGCGGCGAGCTGCTTCTGCTGCTTGGCGATGTTCTTGGTGAGCTTATTCAGCTTGACCATCGCCTGCTTTTTGTCCATTTTGCCGCGCTTCATCGCCTGCGCGAGCTTCTTCGCTTCCTGCGAGGCCTTCTTGGATTCGCCCAGCTTCTTCTCTTCCGATGCCTTCGCGGAATCCTGCGCGATCTTCTCGATCTTCACTCCGTGCTGCTTGACCTGCTCGGCTTCCTGCTTACGCTCCTTCGACCAGAAGATGGGGAGAGACGGCAGAAAGTATGCGCCGAACAACACAAGTGCGAGAACTACCGCGGCTGCAGATTCCCGCGTAAGCTTTAGGGGATAGGTCTTGCGTAGATTCAGCGTCTTTGCGTGATCTCCGGCGTCCGCGATCTGGCGACGTAGAATTGGGTCGTCCGAGTGAAGTCCTTCAAACTCCACCGCGCTCGCAAACCGCTCCTTCATCTGCGTGCGCTTATCGATTATCCGGGCCGCGTCCAGCGGTGTCACGCGCCGGAAGAATCCGAGAAGTCCGCCCAGCGCGCCCGCCCCAAAGACAATTCCCACGAGCGCTTCCGGAATCGGCTCCTCTACCCAATACGCTTTGGACGCTAGCAGCCACGCGAGGCAGCCTGCCGCGGCCACCAAGAGAGCTCGCGAGGCGAACCGATAGGCTAGCAATACCCGAATCCGCCGAGAAGCGGAGCTCAACTTCCGGTGCAGCGCAACGTCAGGCGTCATGGTGTTTGTCCTTCGAATTGACAATTGATAATTGATAATTGATAACTGTCAATTCAGTACCTCGCATCCAGGTCCTCATATGCCAATACGGGACGAGCGGCTATTTTGTTGACGAACGGGAGCATCATCAGTAACGAAACGCCCGCGATGAATAGATAGAGCACCGTGGTCACCGCCCAGATGGGCACCTGCCCGAACATTAGATTCATGTTATTCCAGAACTGACCCGTATTCTCGCTCAGCTCCCCGATGGCCATGAGCGGATTCAGATAGTACAGGTTGATAAAGATGCTGGGCGCTCCCGATTGGGATGCGTCGTAATCCGCCCTCGCGATGGCCGGAGCGACAACGATCGCCAGAAGCACCGCATACAGGAGCGTCATGGCCGACCAGCGATTCCGCGTGGCGACGGAAAAGAGCAGGCCAAGCGCCGAGAGCCCGATTACGGTAGCAGCCAGAGTCGCGGCGACTTTGATCAGGTCGGAACCATGGTCCGACTCATTCAGCGAAGCGGTTGCCGCGCTGCGCGGTGACGGCGTCGCGGGGGCTGAAACCCTTATTCCCGTTGCCGCCGGCATTCCCTTCGCGATCCCGGCCGGCTTGCCCACCAAGAGGAAGCTCAAACAGTACATCCCGATGATTACGAGAGCAAGGCCAAGAAGGTATGGCAGCCCGGACGCCACCTTACCGCGCTTCAATCCGAACGGAGTCCATCCGGACGCCAGGTAGCCGCTGAAGTTCCGAGCCTCCGAAGTCCTCACTTCACCGGTGGCGAATATCGGGATGAACAAGAGTAGGAGAACTGTCGGATACGTCAGCATGTAGAGCAACGGGAATCCACTGGCAACGGCGGCGAGAGCGCCAGACCCCGCCCCCGCATATACTGAGAAGCGCGCGCCGAAAAAGAAGAAGAGCTGCTGCACGAAGAAAAGCAGCACCAGTAGTCGAAGCCGCCCCGCCTTGCGCTCCGGAAACGTCTCCAACCGCGCGGTGGCGACGGCAGCGAAAGTCAGCCCGATCAGCGCGTAAGTCAGCACGGGGGCCGCCCAAACCGGCAACGTCAACCCGAAGTAGTGCCGTCCATCCCATGCGCGTATAATTCCACCCAATGAAGCAAGTGGACCCTCGGATACGTTGTAGCCGTAGATTCCGGAAACGTATACCATCGAGAGCGACGGGTTGAGACTGACCCCGCCCATGAACAGGCTCGTCCCCGCGATGGCCGCGAAGGTCATGAAAGTGACGATCGGCACGAGCAGCGAGGCATACGTGAAGAGCACCGCCGCGGCAGTGGTCCTTGCGACCGTCGACCACACCAGTCCCAAGGTGGCGGTGACGAAACTAAAAGCCAATAGCAGCAAGTACCACCGAATCACCTCGTCCGGGGAAACGCCGCCAAGGAAGAAGCAGATGGAGGTGAGTGGGAGCGACGAGATCACGAGCAGCGCTACGAATCCAACCGCACTGAGCAGCTTGCCGGCGACGATGCTGCCCCGCGAAAGGCGCGTCATCTCCAGCATCTCCATCGTCCGCTGTTCTTTTTCGATGGTGATCGCGCCGGAGGTTATGGCGGGAGTGATGAAGGCGACCAGGAACATCTGGGTCCCCACGATCCACCAGAAGAACCCCTGGCCGATCTTGGAACCCATTGAGAATCCGCCGCCTCGCGCTTGCGCCTGGCTCCACCACATGCTGTACTGCATGAAGAGAATAAAAGACAGAAACGCCAGGTACCCGGTAATGATCCAATAAGCCCGCGCCCCACGCATCCGAACGCGCAGCTCCTTGGTCAA
>JBKJZI010000147.1:0-8250 GCA_046715155.1 Chthonomonadales bacterium
CTCATGTACACCCTGATTGTCCGCGCCCGATTCGAGGCCGCACACGATATCCCCGGCCACAAAGGCAAGTGCGCCCGCCTTCACGGCCATTCGTATCGCCTGGAAGCGGAATTCACTGGACACGAGCTCAACGAGATCGGCATGGTGCAGGACTTCGGAGACTTGAAGGCGGCCATCAACGAATTCTTGCCCGACCATGCCTATCTGAACGAGCTCATGGATCGCCCCACGACCGTCGAGAACATCTCCCGGTGGGTATACGATCAGCTCAAGCAGCGGAATCTTCCCGTCCATGCCGTAACCGTCTGGGAGACCGAGAACAACGGCTGCCGATATACTCCGGACTAAGCGCCTAGACAGCAAGTTGCCAGATAACGACGTTTTCGACATTACCATCATCGGCGGCGGCCCAGTCGGCCTCTTCGGCAGCTTCTACGCCGGGATGCGTGGTATGAAGACGAAGATCGTCGACAGCCTTCCCGAACTGGGCGGCCAGCTCTCGGCGCTGTACCCCGAAAAGTACGTCTTTGACATGCCGGGCTTCCCGAAAGTCATCGCGCGCGACCTCGCCAATGAGATGATCGAGCAAGGCCTCCGGTTCGGTCCCACCGTAGCGCTCGACCAACGCATCGAGACGCTAACCAGAAACGCCGACGGAATCCTCGCACTGGGAACCGACAAGGCAACCCACCAGACGCGGACCGTTGTGATCTGCGCGGGCGCCGGCGCATTCAGTCCAAAGAAGCTGGAAGCGCCCGGGCTACTAGAGCTAGAAGGTCGTGGTGTCCACTACTTTGTCAAGAACAAGGCTGATTACCAGGATAAGCGCATCGTGATCGTCGGCGGCGGCGATTCCGCTCTGGATTGGGCAATGAACCTCGAGCCCTTGGCCCGCTCGATCACCCTCGTGCACCGCCGCGATGTCTTCCGCGCTCACGAGGAGAGTGTGGATTGGCTGCTTAACCGGTCGACCGTCGCGACGAAACTCTTCTGCGAAATCAAAGAGGTGGGCGGCAATGGAACGCTGGAGCGGATAACCATCGCCAACAGCAAGACCCGAGAGGTAGAATCGCTCGACGTCGACGCGTGCCTGGTAAACATCGGATTCAACGCCAGCATCGGGCCGATCAAGACCTGGGGCCTCGAACTGCAGGGAGGCCAGATCCTCGTCAACGAGCGGATGGAAACCAACCTCCCAGGCGTATACGCCGCCGGCGACGTCTGCGCCCACGAAGGAAAGTTGAAGCTGATCGCCACCGGCGTGGGAGAGGTGTGTACAGCAGTCAACTTCGCAAAGGTTTTCATCGACCCTATGTCTAAAGCATTCCCAGGACACAGCAGCAATATGGACCTGTAGAGTGAAGCGATCCCAGCCGAACAACGACTACTTCCAACTATCCGCCAATGGCGGTCTGTCTCGCCAACGCACGCTCGATGCGCTCCGGAATCCGAAGTTCGTTGCACGTGCGGTTGCGACCGGTAGATGCTTTCACTGCGCCGCTACAGATATTGACGCTACCGGCCTCTGCCTCATCTGCCGCAGCTTTCTTTCGGATGAGGAGCGCCAGGCGGCACAGGTCTATTACAATGCCGTGTAGTATTGGTGTTAACCTGGCAGAGACCTAACGCCATGCGGAATCGACTCTCCATCCTCCTCGTTACGCTCGTCCCTCTGCTGGTAACGGGCTGTACACGGCCGGTCAACCGAGCCGCCGAACGCAAGATCCGCGATGCGCTGCCGACGTTCATCGGACCTGCCCGGATCTGGCGCGCCCACGTTGAAAACGCGCCGGAACGTACCGCGCGCGGAAAGCTTAGTCGCGTCATCATTGACGGCGAGAACGTAGAAGTGCGAAAGACCATCCGCCTCAGCCGCCTGCACATCGAGATGCACGACGCCGTGGTGGACGTCGGTCGGTCCAGGCTAAAGTCCGTCGGTCGCACCACCTTTGAGGCCACCGTGGCCGAATCCGACCTCAACGACTACTTGCGCGCGGTAGCCTCACCGGACGATTCCGTCCGAATCCGCACGGTGCGGCTGGGCAACAATCGTATCACGCTCGATGCGGTTTACAGGGTGCTGGGCAGGGAAGTCGGATTCAGCGCAGAAGTAGAGCCTCGGCTGGCGAATCCGTCCCGGCTGGAGTTCGATCCGGACCGGTTCTCCCTTTTGGGCGTTCGGATACCCCTGCCAGGAACCGCATTGAGGTGGATTTCGGCGCGCTTGACGGACGGCTTTGATTTCACTTCCTTACCGTTTCCCGTGGCGATTTCATCCGTTCAGGTTAAGAAGGGCGCCGTAGAGTTCTCCGGTACAGCCGATGTCATGCGAAGCCTGAACGAGCGAATCTCGCTTTACATGCGAAACTGACCGGCTTGAGCGAAATCTGAACCAATTCGAGCCGTATGCGTATTTCAGCTTGACGAATCGTAGCGGTACTTGCCATAATTGCCGCCGGGACAACGTCCCGCTGATACCGTCGTAGTATCCCACTCACAGAGGAGGAGCATAACAAATGCACGGTAGTCGTCATCGCGGCTCGTTGGCCACAGGTCTAGTCGCCGCGGCGGCATGTGTCGTACTGGCAGGGTGCGCCGGCGGGCGTGGCCCGTTCGAGCCAATTCTGTTCACCGGTTCAACTGAGCCCGCAGTGATCCGGGCCATGGAGGCTTTCTTCACAAGGCTCGGCGAACCTCGAAATGGCAGTCAACTCGGTCCACTCCCATTCGGAAGTCGCGAGATCGGTTTCGACCATGTTCCGGTTGGACTTACAAACAACAATAGCTTCCCCGGAAACTACTATAACGTGAATGACACGCGCGGGGTTGTCATAACCACGCCAGGAACGGGGCTTCGGGTAAGCACAGTCGACTTTACCGACGTCAACCCGACGTATGCGAGCCAGTTAAGCGATTTCTTGGCGCCAGGCTCCTTCGCGGCCGTTGGGAGCAATGTGTTCGACGTGCACTTCCAGGTCCCCGGGTCATCTGGGGCGACTGCAGGGGTACGTGGTTTTGGGCTCGTATTCTCCGACGTCGATAGCCCGTCTTCTTCTTCCCTGGAGTTTTTCGATGAAGGAAACCACAGCCTCGGGCGATTTGCGGCTCCCGTATCCACAGACGGCCGGCGCGCCTCATACCTGGCTGCGTACTTCCCGGATAACCGCGTAACGCGCGTTCGAGTTACCGCGGGCACCGCTGCGCCAGCTCCCGGCGTGAACGACATCTCAAATGGTGGGACCCAGGACGTGGTCATCGTAGACAGCATGGCCTACGACGAACCTCAGCCGATCAACTGATCTCTCACGGCACCATTCATGGATCAACACGGCGTGACGCAGCTGTCACGCCGTGTTGGCGTGTTTCCCGACCAATCGCCGGTCCATATTCTGGGAACCCTGTTGCCCATTCTCCGTTCTGGTATAATGTCGCCTACTTGCGCATCCCCAAACCCGTTTCCACGCATCGCAGCCATCTTTACCGTTATTTACCGAGGAACTTGTGTACACTGGTACTCCCGCCCCAACGCGGAACCGTCCTAATACGACAGCCGCGAACTCCAAGACCGAGCCGCTGGGTGCGCCGACCATCGGACTTGCGGTTCTCATCACTTCTTACTTTTACTGCCTGCCCTTGGGTCGTTATTCTCTCGGCGGTACTGCTTCAGACTTTCGCGCTTACGACTTCACGCTCTTCTTTTTTGTCGCATTCTTAGCGGGTCGGATGCGCCCTCGCATTCGTGCATTGACGGCGGACAGAGCCAACTTTCATCGCTGGGCCTTCTTTCTACTCGTGCTCGTTTGGGCAAGTTTGATTATGACGTACACCACGGGCGGACCAGCCCGTCTCCTCTTCGCCGCCCTGCGGGCATACCGATTCACAGGATTTTTGTTCATTGCCGTCTTCATCGTCGCAATCGCAAACACTCCCCAGCGCTGGCAGTTCCTGCTCAAGGTGTTTTATGTCAACATCTGCGTCCAGGCGCTTCTCGTTTGCGGCCAGGAGTTTGGCATAGTCCCGCACCTATGGCCGGATTACTGGACAGCGGGATATTGGATCGCCGGTAAAGCCGTGCCCGTCGGGACGCTATCCCCACATCATAAGCAGATCGGGGTCATTATGATGCTGGGGATTGCAATGTCCGTTGCGTACACGAGCGTGGCTCCAAGGACTCAGAAGGTGATTCTGATCGCCCCGCTAGTGGCGATGCTGATGGCTCTAACTGTGTGCGGCGCTCGCACGGCCCTGCTCGGCATGGCAGCTTACGTTCTAGCGTACGTGTACGTTCATCGGGGCAGAGCCATTCCAACGCTGACGTTCATCGGACTCTCTCTGGTCGTGGCGTATATGTATTCTCCCTCCTGGCTCACAGATCCGCTTGAATCCGAGCTCGATGCCCGGATTACGGCCCGAGTGGATAAACTGGGATTCGCAGGGCTGTCTGGCGACCGTATGTCGATCTACAAGAGTGACATCCCGTATGCCTTGATGAATAACCCGTTCATAATCGTGGCGGGAGCAGGCTTTCAGAATATTAAGTATGCTACGGCTGGCGCCACTGGGGCGCACAACAATTACTTGCAGGCTCTTATCGAGCTTGGAATTGTTGGCTTTCTGGTATACATGCGCTTCCTCTTCGCCATCCTTTGGCGGCTCAAGCTCGCCGCTCGCAAGGCCCGGACGAAGCTTGAAGCAGCAATGGCCGGAGACGTCTGGGCTGTCTTTATTGGTATCCTGGCCACGATGTTGGTGGGGGAAACGCTGTGGGCTCAGTACAGCATGTTTACTCTTACAGGTCAGATAATGACGCTAGTCGGCCTCGCATGCTGCCCCCTGACATGGAACCTTAGAGCGGAACGTGAGGCGGAGAAACTTAAGATTGCCCCGTCTCGAGACTTAGTTCAATATCATTCCCCACACCGCAATCACGAAGCATGAAACTAGATGAACCAGAAGTGCAATCAACCGCGGAAGTGCCGGCACTCGGCCACATTCTGAAAGAGGGCCTTGAGCAACCGGTTTGCACTATATGCCGGCAGAATGACATTGCTGATTTCCCCGCTGGTGCATTCCACTTGAACTTGCTTCCGCCATTAGCCGTAGCTCGGTGTCGGCGGTGTGATACGCTCTTCCCGTCTCCCCGACCGAATCAAGATATGCGGAAATGCCTCATGGATGGGCGCGTTCCCGAATTGTTACGCGGGTATAGTGCTACGCCCGCAAATTACTCGGGGAAAACTAAGGGGAGATATGAGTTTTTCCAAGATCGTCTCGCGTTTCTTGCGTCGCTCATAAATGTAACAGGCTCCGGCCCCTTGAGCCTACTCGATGTCGGCGCCTCTTCGGGTGTGCTGGTAGAACAGGCGCGATCTTTAGGATGGAACGCGCACGGAGTTGAACCATCGGCCAAGGGAACTGCTTCGGCGTTGAAAAGTGGAATTCAACTGCCGCGTGGACTGGCGGAAGCCCTTCCTTTTGCATCGAACACATTTGAAGTAGTGCACTGCCACCATGTATTTGAACACCTCGCCGATCCGCTTGTAGCAGCCCACGAGATTTATAGAGTGCTGCGGCCTGGGGGATTGGTTTTCATCGAGGTTCCGAACCAATTGGCGAACGTGATGTTCCGCAGAGACTTAGTCTTAAGGCGAGTCTCCCAAAGAAAACGCGATATCCGGTCGATTCACCACTTGTGGTTCTTCTCACGGCGTACCTTACGAGCCCTGTTGGTAAGAGCGGATTTCAAGGATGTGCGCGTAAAAGACCAATATATGTGGAAACCTCACGGCCTAACTGCGCCCCTCACGTTGCTCACGCGATTAGCAGGCATCCTATTCTATGGAGGCCCACTGGTCCAGGCCGTCGGAAGAAAACCACAATAGACCTCTTGGCGGGGCACTGCGGCATCGTTCCGAGAAGCTGGTGCTGCGGGCGAGGGGAGTCCGGCGGAGTGGCCAGGTCACTGAGTGACGGAATCCGTCTCAACACCGTGCGCCTAGGCCGCCCAGCGTCATCACTTTTCTTATACAGCCAGCACCCGGAAGGCGAACCAACGTGCCTTTTCAGATTCCACTCGGAGGCGCCTACACGTAAGCGTCCTGAGAGCCATCTGGTTTATGGATCGGCGGTATGCCTTCCTTCGCCTTAAACTTGTACTGGGGACAGGCCGGCAAGGCGGCGCATTAACCGCCCTAATCCCACCGACAGCGAGTCGGCGACCTTGACGATCTCCATGAGTAGCGGCCGGTAGGCGACGCGCAGGATCAATAGGTATGCCGCTGCGCCGACAACTATAAGGGCCAGCAGAATCACACCGGACGGCAGGCCGAGTGGAACCATTACCGCCTTTCCGCCGGCTACGACGGCTCCCATAAGACAGGATGCCGCAAACGGCGGGGCGACCTGGCGTACCCAATCGAACGGTCCAGCGCCGAGCAGACGAGCGGCGATCCAAAATGAAACGATTCCGCCTAATGTTCGGACAACGGTGACAGCGACGGCGATCCCGAGGAACCCGAAGTGGCTGCCGACCCAGAGGGACAGGAGATAGAACGGGACAATGCCCATACAGAATTGAAGCAGGATTTCAGGGCGCCCCACGACCTGCGGGATCACACCTGGCGGCCCGCCTATCACGTGACGCAGAGCGTAAATGAGGAAAATGCGTAAAGGCAAAACCGCGCCGGACCAATTGGGGCCATACAGTGTGAGGACGAACTCCTCGGCCAGAACGAAAATGCCCACCAGGAAAGGAAAGGAGACGATCGCTAGTACTCGCACCATGCGGCCGTAGGCCGACCGAAGTCGTTCCGCATCCGCCGCCACAGCGCTTAAAGCCGGCATCGCCAGCTTCCCGAGGACGTTCGTTATGTTCCGGCTGACGAAATTGGAGGTTTGCCAGGCGAGGTTGTAGATTCCGAGTACGTGGGGCCCAAGAGTTTTGCCGATGAGCAGTGTGTCACCTTCCGCGGTAAGCGAACTGGTGAAGTTGGCTCCAAGGGCGCTGAACGTAAATCGCGCTATCGGCCGCCATTCTCGTATCCTTAGTGGCAGCCGGGGTCTCCACCGCGCGAGGTAAAGAACGGAGATCACGCGTATAGGCGCTAAGACGGCCGCGGGAATCACGAGCGACCAGACCCCAAACCCCCATAGGGCCATTAGCACGCTGAATATTGCCGCCGTTACTTCAAGAAAAGTGTCCCGAGCGACCAGCTTCCGATAATCTAGCGCGCGCTTGAGCAGCGCGTCAGGAATCACCGCGAGCTGCGTGATGGCGTAACTGATCAGCGCCAACATCATGATGGGCGCAAGGAGAGGCTGGCGGTAAAATCCGGATATGAGGGAAACGAGAGCAAACCCGGCAGATACGGTCACACCGGTGAGGACGAAGTTCAGCCAGAATGCAGCGTGTACCCTTCCTTCGCGGCCTTCCGCGCGGTCATAGATTACGTACTCGGCTACGCCGGCGTCACCGAGGATCGATAGAAACCGCAGGATTACCTGGCTTAGAACTACGAGGGCAAAATCCGATGGATCGAGTTGTCTCGCGAGGACGGCCATCGCGGCGATATTGACAAAGCCGGTGACGATGTTGCGGGCATAAAGCCATGCGCCCGATTTCGCCGTCTGTGCGCTAACACCGCGTTCGGGACGCGGGTCCGTGCCCGTAGCCGCCATGCCACGTAACTTCCCTTTGAGGTTTCGTAAAGGCGCTGACTCGCCGCGCGGGAGCTTCCATAACGCTACCGGTTCTAGCGTTATGAGTCAGTTACGGGCGTGAGTAGGCATATACTCCGCACCTTATACCCTAGTTTACGGTTATCGTCGCGCTCCGCGCACCTTCGAAACTCCCGTTGTTCAGGTAGAGCCGGAACTCGTAGTTGCCCGCGGTGTTAGGAGCGGTAAGGTTTGCGGTCCCTGACGTCGCGGAGTTTGTATACGCCCACCAACTGTATGCCCAGGCGGGATCGCCGACGCGGAAAAGGGCTATCCAGTCCGTAGTCGAGTGTCCCGCGGGCGCCGTCCAGTTTACGGATAGGGCCGCTCCCCGTGCGACACTCGTGGAACTGGGAGTGACGGAGTATGTCGAGCTGGCCGCGGTTACCGTGACTCTCTGACTCGTGGCAACGCTGGTGTAACCGTTATTGAGCAGGTAACGGAATTCGTATTCTCCCGGTTCGGCGGGGGCGTTGAGGATATGGCTCCCACTCGGCGCTCCTGCGGTGTATCGCCACCAGATGTACGAGCCAT
>JBKJZI010000148.1:0-3220 GCA_046715155.1 Chthonomonadales bacterium
TACATCGCCCACGCCCCGCTCGAGCCGCGCGCAGCCGTCGCCGAATGGAGTGGCGACAAGCTGACGGTCTGGACCGGAACGCAGCGGCCATTCGGTGTCCGCTCCGAGCTGGCAACCGCATTCCGCATACCGGAATCCCAGGTCCGCGTCATCGTCCCCGATATCGGCTCCGGATATGGCGGTAAGCATACGGGCGAGGCGGCGGTAGAAGCGGCGAGGCTGGCTAAGTCGGCGGGGAAGCCAGTGAAGCTGGTCTGGACGCGGGAGGAGGAGTTCAAGTGGGCTTACTTCCGACCGGCCGGAGTCATTGAAGTCTCCAGCGGTGCAAGGAAGGACGGAACGCTCTCCGCCTGGGAGTTCCACAATTACAATTCCGGGGGCTCGTCGATTAACACGTTGTACGACGTTCCCAACAAGCTGATCCAATTCCACTCCTCAAACTCACCGCTCCGGCAGGGATCCTATCGGGGTCTTGCCGCCGCGGCGAACCACTTCGCTCGCGAAGTCCACATGGACGAGCTCGCTCACGCGTTGAGGATGGACCCCCTGGAGTTCCGGCTGAAGAACCTGAAGGACGAGCGTCTGCGGGCGGTTCTTGAGGCGGCAGCGAAGGGGTTCGGTTGGGGGAAGAAGACCCCGGCCGGCCACGGATTCGGAATCGGCGGCGGGTCGGAAAAAGGGAGCTACGCCGCAACCTGCGCCGAGATAGAAGTGGAAGCCGGCCGGATCAGAGTCGTTCGCGCGGTAACGGCGTTCGAATGCGGGGCGGTAGTAAATCCGAACCACCTGAAGAACCAGATCGAAGGCTCGGTGGTGATGGGAATCGGCGGCGCGCTGACCGAAGCTGTCGCTTACCAGGATGGAGTCATCACCAATCCACGGTTCTCACATTACCGCGTACCACGCTTCAGCGACTCACCGATTCAGGAGGTAATTCTTCTGGACCGGAAGGACCTGCCTTCCGCCGGAGCGGGTGAGACCCCGATCATCGGAATCGCACCCGCCATCGGCAACGCAATCTTCATGGCGACCGGCAACCGTCTCCGCTCGCTTCCTATGGCGCCGAATGGCCTTCAAGCGTAAGCGGCGTTCGCAATCAATTCACTGAGTGGAGTATCCTCCTATGCGCCTTCCGTTTGTCCGAGCTTTTGCACTGGTTTCGTTCCTCTTGCTCCTTGCTTTCGCATTCGGATGTAAGAAGAAATCTCCACCTCCCACAGGCGGCGCATCGGCCGGAGCCAGCGGAGACTTGATCGCTTCCGGTAAGGCGGTTTTCGATCGGAACGGGTGCGCTCAATGTCACGCGATCGGTGGAATGGGCGGTCGGAGCGCGCCCGATTTGAGCAAAGTCGGTGCGGCAACGGGCCGTACCGCGGAGTGGTTGGTCGCCCACGTTCGGAATCCGAAGTCCCACAATCCGATGTCTCGGATGCCCTCATTCGAAGGGAAGATCAACGATAAGGACCTGCTTGCCCTGGGCGCGTACCTCGCCAGTCTGAAATAGTAGGGTACAGGGTACAGGGTTTAAGCAGACGGAAGGGAATCTGGCGGCGGGCGGTCAACAGGGCGGATGTGTCAGAAGCCCCAATCTCCTTCGAACGTGCGATCGAAGTGTTCGTGCGCGAATTCTGCTTTACTCGCACCTACACCCATCCCTACCTTGCGGAACGAGTGGACGGCGCGTGGGTGATGCGGGATTCGCCGCATGGCTGTCGATACTCCCGGGTGGAGGAGTATGTCGCGCACGGGATCGATCCTCCAACATTGGATGACCTTTCCCGTCGTCATGCGCGGGGCGCGTTTCGAATCTGCGTGATGGTCAAGCAAGGGGAGTCGGATTCGGCTACCCGCGACGGATTCCGGGCGCTCAAGTATCGGCTGATGACGACTGAAGCGTTCATGGTCCACGCGCTGGGTACGATTCCGACCGTAGACGCTCCCATATCTATTGTGCGCATTGAGACTCAGGCGCAGGCGGATATACTCCACAAAGAGACCCGCCGGCGTCAGATGCTGCCCGATCATCTGGCGATGGAATCACCCCCTGTCCGTCAATACATGGCGGTGGATGGAGAGAAGCCTATCGGTTGGGCTCAGAGCATTGTCGTGGGTAACTGTACATGGTGCTCCAACGTGTACGTATCTCCGGAATACCGACGACGCGGGATCGCCCGGTCCCTGCTCTGCCGGCTGCTCAGTGACGACCGCGATTTCGGAGCCGAGGCCAACGTCCTTCTCGCCAGTCACGCCGGAGCCAAGCTTTATCCAGTAGTCGGATACGAGACCATCGGACAGCTTCTGATGTTCACCCCACCGCGGAATCGCCAGTAGAAAGAGACCATGAAGCATATCCATCTAATCGCGTTGCTCGCACTGGCCCTCGCTTCACTGCCGGCTTCCACTCAGGACTTTCCCCTCGGACCGGATTCGAAGCCGCAGTCCGATGTGCCGAAGGGGGAGGTGCTGAAATTCAGCTTTGAAAACTCCAAGATACTCCCGGGAACCTTCCGGGATTACTGGGTCTACGTGCCGGCGCAGTATCGAGCGGATTCGCCGGCATGCCTCTACGTCAATCAGGACGGAATCCAGTGGAACGCGCCGACCGTTTTCGATAACCTGATCCACAAGCAGGAGATGCCGGTCACCATCGGCGTTTTCGTGATGCATGGCAGGGTGAAGGCGGCGAATTCCGAAAAGACGCTGGACCGATTTAACCGCAGTTACGAGTACGACGGTCTCGGCAGCGACTACGGACGTTTCCTGCTGACGGCGCTGCTGCCGGATGTGGAGACGAAGAAGACGACTGACGGCCGCGCAATTCGCATCTCGCGCGAAGCGAAGGACCGGGCTATCGGCGGTTCCAGCAGCGGCGCGATCGCGGCATTCACGGCGGCGTGGGAATATCCGGATGCTTTCAGCCGCGTCTTCAGCGCGATCGGCACGTATGTCGGCCTGCGCGGCGGCGACCGCTACCCGACTTTGATCCGAAAATATGAACCGAAGCCTCTTCGCATTTTCCTTCAAGATGGCTCCAACGACCTGAACATCTACGCCGGCGACTGGTGGACGGCCAACCTGATGATGGAGCGAGCGCTCACGTTTGCCGGTTACGAGGTTCAGCATGTCTGGGGGGAAGGCGGCCACAGCAACCAGCACGGCTCGGCGATCTTCCCGGACGCTATGCGCTGGCTCTGGAAAGGCTGGCCCGATCCCGTCAAGC
>JBKJZI010000149.1:0-11212 GCA_046715155.1 Chthonomonadales bacterium
ATCAAAGAAGCATAGAGCGCGAATCCCAGCGCAAAAAAGACCACGTGCTGCAGAATCACCAACGGGGATAGGTTGACGAGCCGTGTCACATTGGACATACCCGGGAATGCCGCAATCCCCAGTAGAAGCCCTATTTGCCCCAGTGCCAGCCAGATTCCGACTTGCGTCAGCCCCACTCCCGCGAGTCCGATCAGCTTTCCGCGCAGCAACTCCTCCGCTGTGACCGAAGAGAGGATCACCTCGATGACCCGGTTTTCCTTCTCGTCGGCGATTCCGCGCAGCAGGTAGCTCGCCGAGATGAAGATGGAGGTCACCAACAGGATGCTGAAAACATAAGGAACCACGAACCGCGCCGCCTCGCGGGCCGGATTCTGGGTCGTAAAGCGCCCCTTGTCCAGCACATAAGTCGTCGCCCCCCGAGGTCCGAGAGGGTCGATTATTCGATTGCCGACTTCTGGCGCCACCTTCGCGCTGGCCAGCAGCGCGCGGGAGAGCAGCGCGCGGATCGGAATCGCCTCGCCGCGAGAGAAGATTCCGCCGCTCTTGCGATACACCGCTACGCCGCCGCGCTCCATGTAATCCCGCGCGAGCACCACGAGCGCCTCGATCTTCCCGGTCTTCACGTCAGCCTGCCCCGCTTCAAGGCTCTCGTAAGTATTGATCCTGAATCCGGTGCCTTCCGCCGCTGCCTGCAGATTCAGCCTCCCGCTGCGGTCGATCACACCGACCTGCTGCGTCCCCCCACGCATCACGTCGCGAACCACCGCGCTCATCCCGATTCCGGCGATTCCGGCGATGGAAAGCATCAACAGCGGCAGCCCCAGCGTGATGAGGATAAACTCCTTACGCCGCACATTGGTAACATACTCATGCGCGGCGATAGTCCAGGTTCGGCGATTCATCTGAAGAGAACCTCTCAAACATAAGGCGGCCCTGCCTGGCCGCCCTTGTTTCCACTGTCCGCCGGTCGGACTCGTCCGACCGGTCCGACGCGTCCGACCCCGCCCTACAACAACTTATAGAAGTACAGCGACCTGCCCTTGCCATCCGGCGATTCCGTCAGCACCGTCAAGCCGCGGTCACCGGAGCGCGCATCATTCAGTGTAATATCGAGCACACGCCCGTCGAACGCCTCGCTCTGCCAGAGCGTCTTGAAACCCTGCGAACGAGGATCGACAATCGTCAGGTAGTAATTCTGGCCCTTCAGCACGAGGTCTTTCGCCGCCTGATCCACGTCCTTAGCCTGCACCCCGGATTTGGATTCGACGAGGGCGACCAGCTTGAGCGCGTAGAAGAACACAACGTCCGCCTTCCGCGCGTCCCAGAGTCCGATGACCTCTCCCGCAGCAAGAATGTCCGGCATACCGATGGCCTGGAGCTCGCTCGTTGGCGCCTTCATATCCGAAAAGCTAGTCTCACTGGAAGATGGAGGGTCGATTGCCCCCGTCAGCCATCCCTCGCCCTTCGAGGGGTCTACACGATACATGCGCACGGTGTTCGCTTCGTTTGCCAGCAGCCGCTCCGCCCCGGTCTTAAGCTGCACCGTGCCAAGCACAGCCACTGGCCGCGGCGACGGAACCACCTTATACTCTTTGCCGTCCCAATGGACGAGCGAGCCGGAAGTCACGATCACCGCCGGCCGATCTAAACCCGCGTACTTCCCTACCGCGAGCCTGTCGGAGCTGCCCGGCACGTCCTGAGCAAACTCGCTGATCCAGGCCTTGCCATCCCACTTTCGTATCGACACATTGCGCGAATTCGGCGATGCGCCTTCGCTGAGCAAGACAAAACGTGGCTTGCCATCGCCGGTAGTATCACCGATACCCATCTTGCGCGCGGTCGCCGGCAGCGTCTCTTTCCAACCCACTTCCAGGAGCGGGGCGGAGAATCGCCCCATGACCTTCAGCTCGTCATAGCCCCTGAACGAACTCCTGTTAGTCCGATAGTAGACACCGCGATTGTTCAGTCCCTCGCCTTTAGCCGAGTTGTGGCAGTAGATACAGGGCTTGCCCGTCTGAATGGAATAGACCGGCACGCCAACCGCCGGCGTCGCTCCAAAAAACAGCCAGATGCCGAATACCGCAAGGATGGATTTCATAATGCCGCCTCTTAAAGATAGGTCTCTAAGATTGTACACGAGCCCCGCTATTCACGCTACCGTCTCCTGCTGAACGGTAATTGGCATTTCGGAATCTCCGACGACCTTCAGCGGCAGATTTTGTAATCCGGAAAGGAGCTTAGATTGCAGCCGGGGCATCTAGACCCATTTTCGCACGGAAGAATCCGCCCAGGCAGCTAGTCCCCGGATTCCGCCCTGCGCGCTGGCGGTTCGTCACCGGTTTTCAGGTTGAGGTAAGTGGCGATCATTTTTTTGGCGATGGGGGCGGCGTCGGTGCCTCCGTGTCCGCCTTCCTGAACGTAGACACACACGGCGATCTTGGGGTCTTCCACCGGCGCCCAGCCGATGAACCACGCGTTGTTCTTCATCTTGCCTTTGCTCATCCGCTGGGCTGTGCCTGTCTTGCCCGCCATCGTGAGTCCCGGAATCGCCGAGGAATAGGCGGTGCCGCCCGGAACCATCACGCTGCGCGCCCCCTCGAGGAGTAGGTTCCATGTCGTCGGCTTGAAGTTGAGCTTGTGGAGTACTTCCGGCTTGAATTTCTTCACCACTTTCGCCTTACCGGATTCGTCGTAACCGATGATCTCCTTCACGAGCTGTGGGCGGTAGATCACTCCTCGGTTCGCAATCGCCGCGGCGACGTTTGTCATCTGGATGGGCGTGCAGCCGAGCATGGACTGGCCGATTCCGTAGTCCACCATGTCTCCATCCCGCCAATCGTCCTTGTAGCGCGCTCGCTTGTAGGCAGCGTCGGGGACAAGGCCGGTGCCTTCCAGCTCAATGTCTTTGGGGCGGACAATGTCGAGCCCGGTACGCGAGCCCAGTCCGAACTTCCGTGCCGTCTCGGCCAGCTTCACGTCCCGGAGCCGTTTGGCGAGGATGTAAAAGTAAACGTCGCAGGACTTGGCAATGGCGGTATTGAGACTTACGGTGCCGTGTCCGCTGGTCTTGTGGCATCGCTTATACCATCGGCCGCCCAGACTGATTCCGCCCGAGCAGTGAACCGTGGTGCTCGGCGTGACGAGGCCGTGCTCAAGACCCGCGGCGGCGGTTATCATCTTAAAGGTGGATCCCGGCGCAGTGCCGCCGTATATCGCGCGGTTAATCTGAGGGAGGAGCTTGTCTTCCTGAATCTTCTTGTAGTCTTTGGTCTTGATTCCGGTCGCAAAGAGGTTTGGATCATAGGAGGGAAAGCTGGCAAGCGCAATTACAGCCCCCGTCTTGGGCTCCAGCGCTACCGCCGCCCCGGGATGGCCGAGCTTCGCCTTCTCCGCTAACGCATCCCACGCAACCTTCTGGACTCTCTTGTCGACCCACAGTCGTACCGTGGAGCCCGGAATCGGCTCGATTTCACTGAGCGCCCGCTTAAGCCGGCCGCGCGCGTCGACTTCGATCTCCCTGCCTCCGTCGACTCCGTGCAGGAACTTGTCGTACGCGCGTTCGAAGGCCAGCTTGCCGCAGAAATCCCCGGGCCGGTAGCCCTCGTCCCAGCGCGCCTTCAGCTCTTCCGGCGGAATCTGTCCCATCTGACCGAGCAAATGGCCGAACATCGCGCCGTCCGGATAGTACCGAATAGGTTCCGGTCCGACTGTCACGCCTTGGAGGTCCAGGTGCCGTTCCTCGATCCGCGTGGCGGTGTGGAGGTCAACGTCTACGGCGACCCTGATCGGAGTGTAGGGGTTGACCTTGCCCTTTTTGATGGCCGCTTCCAGTTCGGGAAGCGGCTTACTCAAGAGTTTTGCGAGGAGCGGTAGAACGGAGTTGTCGTCCTTCGGAATCTCCGATGGCGTGACGGCAACCACGATCTTCTGCCTGTTCGCCGCGAGGATCTTGCCGTGCCGGTCCTCCACCTGCCCGCGCGGCGCCAATTGTCGTAAGAGGCGAGTGCGGTTATGCTCAGAAGCCAGCCAGAGCTGGTCCCCCAGTGCGATCTGCAAATACCACAGCCGCGCCAGCAGGATACACACCCCGACTCCGACAAACGCGCAAAATATCCGCACGCGTAAAAGGTCAGGCGGCGCCTCGGGTCTTTCGATTGTGGCCATGTCTTAATCTTAATCTCAATCTCAAGCTTAATCTTAATCGCCGTTCATAGCCTGTCAGTAGCGATTGAGATTAAGATTAAGATTAAGATTAAGAGCCTATCCTTCGCCAGGTGGAGCACGGTGAATGCGGCATCGTCCTGGGGTCTCCTTGCGCCGCATCCGCCGCTCCACTGTCGCGTCGCACCAACTTGTGGCACGTCGAAGGGATTCACCACAAAGCCGTACGGAAACGATCTCGGCGCCGGGATCGACGCGCGGAATCGGCGGAGTAGATATTCGGCCTACCGGTTCCATGATACGCGCTCCACTCGCCGAAGACCGGACCCCAGAGCTGACCGCAGAAGAGGAGCCCGCGAGAGAAAGGTTAGGCTGGGAGACGGTATCGCTGACGCGAGCCCCAGGCGGCTCGTTCCGCGTCGGTGTTGGCAGAAGCGCCGCCGCGCCGCCCGGCGTCTCCGGCCGCTCGCCCGGATTCGAAGGCGTCACCTCTCCGCCAGGCGGAACCGGATTCACGGCCGGCGGGGCCGCGTTCGGGTCGACGCCTTCCGTCACGGTCCCCTCGGGAGACTGCACTGGCGGCGTCTCCGGTGGTCGAGACCGCTCCTCCTCGTTCCGCTTCTTCTTCTTTTCGGCTTCCTCCCGCGCCTTTTGCTTCTCGTCTTCGGTCAGATTGTCCGCGGCAGGGGCCTTGAACTTTTTATTCCAGGATTGCTGTATCGGCAGCGCCTTCTCCATGAACGTCTTCCAGATCGGAGCGCAGAGCCGCCCGCCGGTTGCTCCCGACATCTCGAGATAAGGCGTCTTGGGATCGAGCCTTCCGTTTTTCATCCGCCGTTCTTTGGCGACCCAGACGACCGCGGCCAGCTCAGGCGTGTACCCACAGAACCACGCGTCACGGTTGTCGCTAGTGGTACCGGTCTTGCCATGCGCGTTCGGCACGCTTGCCGCGCGTGTTCCAGTGCCATGCAGCACCGCCTCCCGGAGAGCGGTGTTGATCATCTCGACTGCTTCCTTCTTGAAGTCGAGCTCGATCACTTCAGGCGCCCGCTGGTCGATCAAGTCCCCGTTGAGTGCGATGATAGTGCGTACGCCGAACGGAATCGCTCGCCGGCCGTTATTGGCGAACACGGAATACACCGAGCAAAGCTCCAGGGGCCGCACGGCATTGGCGCCGAGCGCGATGGGCGCATAGGGCTCGATCTTCGTCGAGATACCCAACCGGTGCGCATATTCGATTACCCGAGGGATTCCGGTATCGATGGCGGCCTTCACGGCGACGGTATTCACGGAACGCTTTATAGCCGAGAGGACGGTGATCGAGCCGCCGCTGTACTTATTGCCGTAGTTCTTCGGGTACCAGCCCTGCCGATTGTGACCGCCGGGCAGGTTGGGGCTGTCCACGTAGGTGGAGTTGAGACTGGCCGTCTCGGTGTCGAAGGCCGCGAAGTAAACTATCGGCTTGAATGCCGAGCCTGGCTGCCGCTTGCCCTGGCTGATGATGTCGTACTGGTCACGCTTATAATCGATCCCGGCCGCGTAGGCTCGTATGTAGCCGGTCTTCGGATCGATAGCAACGAGTGCGCCTTGATTCGCCGGGCTGCTGCTGCTCTTTACGCCGGCCTTCAGCGCGTCCTCGGCCGCGCGCTGCATACGTGAATCCAGCGTGGTGTAGATCTTCCAGCCGCTGTAGATTGCTCCCGGACCGTAGCCCGCCCCAGATTCGCTCGCGTGAACGAGCTGCTTGACCACGAAGTCGACGAAATGCGGCGCCCCATACACGCGTTTGCCTTTGTTCACCGCGCGATGGATGACAAGCTTCTCCTGTTTGGCTCTCTCGGCATCGTCCAGTGTGAGCTTGCCGGTTTCGACCATCGCCTGCAGCACGTCGTTGCGCCTCGCGATGGCGGCGTCGCGGTTGTCGGGATCCGTATAGTACGAGGGACGCTGCGGCATCCCGGCTAACATTGCGGCCTCGCCAACCGAAAGCTCGATCGCGTTCTTGTTAAAGAAAGCTCGCGCCGCGGCCTGCGCCCCATAGGCGCCGTTGCCGAAATAGATCCAGTTCAGGTAGAGCTCGAGGATCTCCTGTTTCGAGTAACTCTGTTCGATCTTGACGGCCAGGATCGCCTCCGAGATCTTTCGGTGGAGCGTCTTCCCTTTGCCCACCCCGAGCTCCTCGATATTGCGCACGAGCTGCTGGGTGATGGTGCTGGCGCCCTCGCCCCGTACGTCGCCACTTGTCACGTTCCGGTAGAGAGCCCGGGCGATGCCCTGGTAGTCCACGCCTTTGTGCTCGAAGTACCGGCGGTCCTCGGTCGCGACGATCGCGTCCTTGAGGAAGTTGCTGATCTGGTCGAGCTTGACCGGCTTGCGGTTCTCCATGGCAATCACCGCCATGAGCGGCCCATCCGCAAAGTAGATCCGCGTTCCTTCCGACGGCCGGAAAGTCCCCACGTCCGCAAGTGAAGGCAGCGTCTTGGAGACCTGCACGAACAGCATCAGCAGATAGATGGAGACGAACGAAATCGCCGCGAACATGCCGATGGCCGTGAGCGCAAGGACGGTCTTGATCTTCTTCTTGCGGGAGGCGGCACGAGTGCGTTTTGGGAAAGCGCTGCGCGCGGCGGCGCCGTGAGGGGCCGTTCGTTGCTTAGTGGACATGAATTAATTCTACGCGGATTCCCCTGCCGAGTCAACGAAACACACACGCCACACGCCGCGGAATCCGATCTCTACTCCTTATTCCCGAATCGATAGATTTCCGGCATCGCAAAAGGGCGAGTGATTCACGCCGGGTCCCTGATCTTGCAATGCCATAAACTTATCAAAATATCCCCTGAATAACACTAATCCGAAACCCTGTATTTATACTGATGAATACCTCGGAATAGGTAAACTCAATCCTGCCGCGCAGCGGATTCCGCGCGGTAACGACACCAATGGAGGTTGCCTCGATGCACACTTGGAGGAGTCGTAGATCACTCCGCACCGTCCTCGCTATCACGCCGCTCGCCTTCGCCGCGCTAATCGGCGGATGCGGCGGGGACGACACACCTATTGCACAGTTGCTTGCCGCCCTTACCGGCGCGCAAGAGACCCCGGCCGCCGTCAACACCCCCGCATCCGGAGCTGCCACCGTCACGCTGTTCGGCACCACGCCCGCCACGAACGATGAGATCAACGTTGTAGCCAACACTACGAGTCTGGCGAACGCCAACGTCACCGCCGCGCACATTCACGTGAGAACTGGACTGTCCAACAGCGGGCCTGTGATATTGACTCTGCATAATACCGCGACGGACGGCGCCTTCACGGGGACTCTTGCCAAGTCATTCCCGCGAGGCAGCGCCGCATTCACCCCCAATGCCGGAGTCGGCGTGAACGTGTGGGATGACCTCGTGACGGCGATTCTGGAAGGCCGCGCGTATATCAACTTCCACACCAGCGATGGAATCGTTCCGACCAATACGGGCCCCGGCGATATGGCCAGCGGAGAGATTCGTGGCCTCATCGCTTCCGAAGACTTCGCCGCGGATCTGACCGGCACGGCAGAGCGCCCGAATCCAGTGGTGACGACCGCGACCGGCAAGGGAACCGTCGGATTCAATATCGACCGAAGCCGGTTGGACGCCGTAGTGACCTTCGCGAACCTGGTCCCCGCGAACATCTCGATGGCGCATATTCACGTGGGCACGGCGGCCGAGGCCGGGCAAGTCATGTTTACGCTCTACACCCGCGCGACCGACGGCGTCCTAACCGGCAATGGTTTCGCCCGCAATCTGACCTCTGCCAACTTCACTCCCGCAACCAGCGCCACCCTGAACATCACAACCTATGAACAGGCGCTCCAGGCAATCCGAAACGGCAACGCCTACATCAACGTCCACACTGACGCCTTCCCCGGGGGGGAGATTCGGGGCCAATTGGCCGCTATACCGTAAGCATCGTTTCCTTTCACCAAACGACCCGGATTCCACGAGGAGTCCGGGTCGGTTGATTTTTGAGTCTGACAAGTCAGACGAGTCCGACAAGTCCGATGTCCTCACCCACCGTAAAGCCCCTTCTCCCGAACGTACTCCAGAACGGAATCCGGCAAAAGGTAGCGCAGCGGCAGCCCGGCGCGGGCGCGGCTGCGGATATCCGTGGCAGACAGGTCGAATCCGATGGTATCTAGAAGCTGAATCCGCGCGCGGTAGGAATCGGGTAGGCCGTCCAGGGAATTGGAAGGATAGCGGGGACGCGTCACGGCCACGAAGGTCGCGAGCTGGATGACTTCCTCCGGCCGGAACCAGGTCAGTATCTCGGCAGCCGCGTCCACGCCGATGATGTAGTAAAGCTCGGAATCCGGCATAGCGGCGTGCAGGTCCGTCAAAGTATGTACCGTATAGGACGGGCCTTCCCGCACTATCTCCATGCGCGAGACTTCGAAATGCGGATTGGAATCCGTAGCCAGCCGCACCATCTCGTATCGGTGTCTAGCGTCAGTCAGGTCATCCGGCTTATGGGGGGGATCTCCATTCGGGATAAAGATCACCCGCTCCAACCTCAACCGAACCCGCGCCTCTTCCGCAATAAAGAGGTGCGCATTATGAACCGGATCGAACGTCCCGCCCAGGATTCCGATCTTCGTTTTCCGTTTTCCGTTTTCCGTTTTCATGCTTCACGCATCACGCATCACGAATTATGAGCTAATGGCCGAGCAGAGTCAAACCGGTAGTGGGCTTCGCGTGCTGCACGTGGTGCGGCCGTCTGCGGGCGGAATCCGCCGGCACGTCGCGCTGCTCTGCCGCGGGCTCGTCGAGCGCGGAATCCGAGTGGAGGCGGCCGTGCCGAGGGGGTTCGATCTGGATGGCGTCAATTCCGTGCCGCTGCATAAAGTCCCCATCGCTTCCAAGCACCACATCGTTCGCGACGTTCGAGCGGCAATCGCGGTTGCTCACCTTTCCCATCATTGTCAGCTCCTTCACGGCCACGGCGTCCGCGGCGCTTGGATCTGCTATCTGGCCTCACGCCGCTCGCATACACCCTTCGTGTTTACGGCGCACAACCTGGCGCCCACGTTGACCGGGCAGCTCGCTCCCCGCCTCGTTCGAACCGCCATTCGCGCGGCCGCGGCGCGGATTGCCGTGTCCAATGCGGTCGTCGAGAGCTACGTTGGGCGCGGAGTCGACTCGGATGCATGGACGGTCGTATCCAACGGAATTGACCTCGCCGCATTTGAGAATCCGCCCGATCGCGCCAGTGTGATGCGC
Source organism: Chthonomonadales bacterium (assembly GCA_046715155.1). Lineage (GTDB taxonomy): Bacteria > Armatimonadota > Chthonomonadetes > Chthonomonadales > CAJBBX01 > JBKJZI01. The sequence continues at coordinate 9,417 of JBKJZI010000149.1, forward strand.
AGCCTGGGTATACCCAAGGACGCTCGCCTCGTGATCGGGGTCGGACGCCTCGCCCGTGAAAAGGGATTCGACCGCCTTATCGAAGCCGCCGCTTCCGTGCTAAAGAAAGTACCGGATTCCTACTTCGTTTTAGCCGGAGACGGTCCGGAGCAGAAGCGCCTGGAGGCTATGGCCGCTGCGCTAGGGTCACGCTTCCTACTGCCTGGACGTTTCGACGCTGTCTACGGCCTTATGTCTGCCGCAGACCTGGTCGCCGTTCCTTCCTTCGAGGAAGGCCAGGGCATCGTCGCCCTGGAAGCCATGGCCGCCGGCAAACCGGTCGTAGCCGCACGGGTAGGGGGCCTGGTAGAATCCATCATCGACGGCGAGACCGGAATCCTGGTAACCCCGGATTCCGCGGACGAGCTCGCCAAAGCCCTCATCAGCCTGCTGAAGGACACTAAGTTAAGGACCCGCATGGGCAATGCCGGCCGCGAAAGAGTCAAAGCGCAATACACCGCCGAACGCATGGTCACTGGCACGCTCGCCGTCTATACGAGTGTTTGCCCCTCGCCCGACCCCGCTTAGAATCCGGTCTTGTCGCCGCCCGCACTGTCTGCTATAATTCCCGGCATAACCCGTTGCGCGCTCTCATGCAGGAGGCGTGAGCATGAACGTCCCTGAGGATCCCGTCCAATCGCAGCGGATGACGGACGCTGAAGTCAAAGCAGTCATCCGACTCTGGTCCGAGCGTAACAAAGAGCCCGAAAAGCCGGTCGACAGCCGCCCGTCGGTCGCGGACGTCTCCGCCGCCCTCGATATCCCCGCGGAGGATGCGTTCGCGCTGTTGAAGACGGTTCGCGAGCAGCGTTCTGCGGATGAGAGGCTAAAGTCCGAATCCGAGCGGCGGCGAATTCAGGAGCAGGCACGGATCGCGCGCGAAAAGCAGCGCCTTGACGAAGCTCGCCGCAAGCGAGAAGACGAGCAGCGCCACAAAGCGATGGCCCCCGGAATCTCCATCACGCCCATCTCAACCGTTCCAGCTTCCCTTCCCCAGATACTGGGCCCACCGCGGCGACCGGCAGTGCCTGCCAACCTGCCCATAATCTTCGCAGCCGTGGCCGCTCTCGCAATGGTCGTTTTGATCGGATGGCTGCTCAGTCCTCCACGCGTCATGATCCAGTCAAGCGTCAATATAGGTACACCGCCGGCCTTCGCCGTGCCCGCTTTCACACCTCCACCAATGGAGCTAGTCATGCCGCCTACCCCTCCGGTCCCGCTAACGCCCGCCCCCTCCTTCGGACTCCGTCCTGACCCGCTGCAAGACGCCCAGCTCCGAATGGAGCGGATTCGCGCCGACTCCGCCGCGCGCCGCATGGAATCCGAGCTCCGAATGCAGGAGAAGAGAGCCCAATCAGACGCGATGCGGGCCCAGGCCGACGCCTTACGTGAGGAATCGCGGCAGCGGATGGACGAATCGATGGCACGAGCCCGCGCGCTCTCCGGAGCTCCCTTCGGAATCCCCCGCACCGGCACCGCGCCTTGAAGCTATACTTCCTCCGCCATGGCGATGCCGACTGGCCGGGCTGGGACCGCCCGGACGACGAGCGGCCGCTGACTCCCGAAGGCAAGGAAAAGATGCGCCGCTCCGCAAAGTTCCTGGCCGATCATGGCGTCACGCCGGAAACTATCCTCTCCAGTCCACTCCCCCGCGCCCGCCAAACCGCCGACCTCATGGCAGCCGCGCTCCGCCTGGATGTAGTTGAGGAGCCCGCCCTCGGCGCCGGTTTCGGCCACGACGCCCTCGTCAAGCTCGT
>JBKJZI010000150.1:0-21860 GCA_046715155.1 Chthonomonadales bacterium
CTACTAGCTGGGCCGCAATGGCGAGCGTCCGGATTCCGCTATACGAAGGCGGCGCGCGTCAAGCCCGCCAACAGCAGGGCAAAGCCGACGTTGAGACCGCCAAGCTCAATCGGCAGACGACGCTCGATTCCGTCGCGCTCGACGTTCGGCAGGCTTACCTAGGCGTGACGGAAGCGCAGGAGCGCCTGGCAGTCACCACGATAGCGTTGAAGCAGGGCGAAGAGCAGTACCGCCTGGCCCAGCTCCGATTCCGCGAGGGCGTGACTCTCGTCCCCGGCGCCTCTCCCCTACTGGAGATCAGTGACGCCCAAACCGCGCTCACCCAGGCCCAGGTCAATAACGTGAACGCGCTTTTCGACCTGCAAAACGCCACCGCCCGCCTGGACCGCGCCATCGGACGCTACGCCTTCGACGGCAAGTCTCAACCGGGACTTCCCCAGCCGAGGCATATCAAATGACCAATGTCCAATGTCCAATGACCCATGATGACTACGAGGGAGACGTCGCAATGATGAACAACCAACGCCGAACCGACCATGCCAGCATCCGACCATTGGACATTGGACATTGGACATTGGTCATTTCCTGCTTTGTTCTGCTTTCCGGCTGTGGCCGCCCCCCCGCCGAAGAGAAGCCAGCGGGCCCAGCCGGCGGAGCGGAAATCGTCTCAGCTTCCCTGGTGAACGTATCCCCGGCACAGATGCGGACCATCCAGAAAACAATGGAGGTTACCGGTAACCTGGTAGCGCTGCAAGACGTGCTGGTCGGAGCTCAGGGTGGGGGTAAGCTCGCGGCCGTCAACGTGCAGGAAGGCGATTCCGTGAATGCGGGCCAGGTCGTGGCGGTCATGGATACCGTCGATCTCGCCGCCCAGGTCCAGCAGCAGCAAGCCAACGTGAACGCCGCCCTCACCCGCGAGCAGCAGGCCCGGGTTGTTCTTTCCCAGGCGCGGAATCAACTCCAGAGCGCCCGCACCCAGCTCGTTTTGACTGACAAGACAACCGCCAACGCCGTTCGACAGGCTCGTTCCGGAATCGACCTTGCCCAGCAGCGGCTCGCTGTAATCAAGGAGGGCGCGCGCGCTCAAGAACGCGCACAGGCCGAAGAAACAGTGAAGGGCGCGCGCGCCAACTACGAAAAGGCCCGCTCCGACCTGAAGCGATACCAGGCCCTCTACCGCGAGCAGGCAGTAGCCGCAACGCAGCTCGACGAGAAGCAGGCCGCCTTCGACGCCGCCCAGGCACAGCTCAACGGGGCGCTCCAGGCGCAGTCCTTAATGAAAGAAGGGGCGCGCCCGGAAGACATACGCCAGGCGGAGATCGCCGTCCAACAGGCAAGAGACCAGCTTTCCCGCGCCGAGAACGACCGCGACACCGTTAAGCTCCGCCGCGAGGACGTGAAGAATGCCCAGACCGGTGTGGAATCCGCGCTTGCCGGAATCCGAAACGCGGAAGCCGGTACCGCCCAAGTCCGCGCCGGCCTCCGAATCGCTCAGGACAATCTGTCGAACGCTTACATCAAATCGCCCATCAGCGGAATCGTAGCCGAGCGGCGCGCGGAGCCGGGTTCTCAATTAATGCAGGCCGGCGACGTGCTCCGTATCGTGAATCCGCGCTCGATCTACTTCCAGGCCGTGCTCTCAGAAAGCCAGTTTTCGCAGATTCACGAGGGACAAACCGCGACCGTCCGCGTTGACGCCCTGCCCGGTAAGCCTTTCGGCGGCCGCGTTACGCGGATTCTCCCGGTAGCGTCCGCCGCTGCCCGCAGCTTCAACGTCCGAATCAGCATCGCGCCCGACCCGCGCCTCCGGCCGCAGATGTTCGCGCGCGGCAGCGTGCTTATCGACACTCGAAAGGGAGCGACTGTGGTACGCAAGGAAGCGGTGCTCTACGACCCGATCACCAAGACCGCCCGGGTCTTCATAAGCAAGCCAAACGACGTCGCCGAAGAGCGCAAAGTCCAGACCGGCTACACCGACGACGGCTACATAGAAATTGTCTCCGGCGTGCGCCCCGGCGAAAAAGTCATAGTAATCGGGCAGACCACCTTGCAGAACGGCGACAAAGTCAAAATCGAGCAGTCCGGCAACGCCCAAGTAACAACGTCTAACGGAACGCTCTAACATCAATCGACTCTGACGTAAACGATGTAACAGAAAACCGCCGGAATAACCAGGGAACGAACCTGCACCCGTCATCCTGTAAGGATCTGCTCTTGATGGGGATGGCGGAAAGTTTAAGAAAAGCAGATCCTTATCAGGATGACGGTGGGGTGCAATGTCGCGGGGAATTCCGGGTGCATCGGGAATCCCGTCAATCCAGTTGATCCTGTCTAGAAACCGTTTTTCAAGCTCGCGAGGAGCAAACGAATGGGTTTAACGAGCGTTTCGATCCGCCGACCGGTCTTCATCCTGATGGTCGTCATGGCGCTCATCGTGCTTGGGTATAGCTCGATGGGGAAGATGAACCTGGAGCAGAATCCTAAGGTCGACTTCCCCTTCGTGGCGGTCATCACCGCCTATCCGGGCGCGGGGCCGGCCGAGATCGAGGCACAGCTCACCAAGAAGGTAGAGGACGCGGTCGCCAGCGTCAATGGCGTCAAGTCCCTCACATCGAGCTCACAGGAAGGCGTTTCCTCGGTCAACATTGAGTTCAACCTGGGAATGTCCTCCGACGTGGCCGCCGCCGACGTGCGCGACAAGGTCGCCGGAATCCGCGGCGCGCTTCCCATCGACGTTCTCGAACCGGTCGTCATCAAGTTCGACATCAACTCGATGCCGATCATGTACTACGGCCTGACCGCTAACCGCCCCAGCCGCGACATCCGCGACATTGCCGACAACGTCATCAAGCCTCGCTTGGGCAAGGTCTCCGGCGTTGCCGCCATCAACATCACAGGCGGAGACGTCCGCGAGATCAGCATCGGCGTCAGGAAGGAGCGGTTGGACGCGTACGAAATCACCATCACCCAGCTAGTCCAGCTTCTGAAAGCCAACACGCTCAACTTCCCGGTTGGCCATATTGTGGAGGGGCCGCGAGAGACCAATCTACGGGTAGTGGGAGAGTTCCAGAACGCGCAGCAGATCGCCGATACTCGTCTCCGCATGCCGAACGGCCAGACCGTCAGGCTTTCCGACATTGCAAACGTTCAGGACACCGTGGCGGAGCGTCGCGAGATCACCCGAATAGACCGCCGCGATTCTGTCGGAATCGTCATCCAGAAAACCTCGGAGGCGAATACGGTCCACGTCGCGAGCGGCGTCAAGAAAGAAATCGCCGCGCTTCAGGCCGAGCTCCCAAAGGACTTCAAGTTCATCGTCAATTCCGACACCTCCATCGAGGTGGAAGAGTCGGTGCACGACGTTCAGACCAGTCTGATCTTAGGCGCCTTCCTCGCCGTACTCGTGGTCTTCGTCTTCCTGCACAGCACGCGCGGCACGCTCATCGTCGCGATCGCGATTCCCACCTCCATCATGGCGACGATGCTTCCCATGTGGGCGTTCGGATTTACTCTGAACGGGATGACCCTTCTGGCGCTCTCGCTCTCGGTGGGAATTCTGGTGGACGATTCTATCGTCGTCCTCGAAAACATCTACCGGCACCTTCGCAAAGGGGAGAAACCGGTCGAAGCCGCCATTGCCGGCCGGAGCGAGATCGGACTGGCAGCCATCACGATAACCTTAGTAGACGTGGTTGTCTTCCTGCCGATCGCCTTCATGGGCGGAATCTCCGGATTGTTCTTCCGCTCTTTCGGAATCACGGTCGCGGTGGCCACCCTCTTCTCGCTCTTCATGTCATTCACGCTCACTCCCATGCTGGCGTCGCGCTGGTACCGGACAGGCGAGGGCGGCCACGCCACCCGCGGAGTCTTCGGCGCCTTCAACCGCTTTTACGGCTTCCTGGATAACTCGTATCGTCGCGTGCTCGGCTGGGCGCTGAAATACCGCGGAGTCGTGGTGTACGTCGGGACAGGCATGCTATTCCTCATCTTCATCGTCATCGCGGCCTCGGTCTCGCACAGCTTTGCGGGTATGCCGATGATGATGGTCCTGTTCCTCATCTTTGGACTGATCATGCTGTGGCGCTACCGCTTCCTCGGCCTTCTCGTTACCGGCGCCGGAGTCGCCGCCGTTTTCTTTGTTTACGGCATGGGCTTTGGATACGGCAAACCGCTGCTGAATTTCCGCTTTGCCCCTGACCAGGACCAGGGACTGGTGTCCATCTCCGGTGAACTGCCGGCCGGCACTTCGCTTGCGAAGACCATGGAAGTGGTCGACCGAGTAGAAAAGGTGGTCGCGGAAACACCGGATGTGCGCAGCAACTTCGTCTCCGTGGGCTCGTCCTCCGGCGGAATGTTCGGGTCAGGCAGCTCGGGCCCGCAGTACTTCACCATGAGCGCCAAACTCAAGGACAAGGTCAGCCTGGGCGACAGCATCAGCCCGTGGGCGAACACAAAGGGTATGCGCCGGAGATCGGACTCGGAGATCGCGGACGACATCAGAAAACGAGCAGGCGAAATTCCCGGGACGCAATTGATGGTCACCAACGTCACCGGGTTCGGCGGCGGCGGATCTCCCATGCAGGTCGACATCACCGGCCAGAACATCCAGGAGCTTACAGCCCTCGGCAACCAGGTGCTCACCATCTTCAAGGAGGAGCCGGGGGTCATCAATCCGGACATTTCCGTCCGCATTGGCCGGCCCGAACAGCAGATCGCTGTGGACCGGGACAAGGCCGCCGATTACGGGCTATCAGTAGCGCAGATCGCGACCGCGCTGAGGACCTCCATCGAGGGAGATGACACCGTCGTGTTCCGCGAAGGCGGCAACGAGTACAAAGTGCGCGTGCACTTCGACGAAGCAAACCGCAAGAGCGCAGCCGAACTCGAGAACATCGTCGTCGGGACGGCAACGACCCCGGGAGGCGTCAGCCAATCCGTTCGACTTGCGGATGTTGCGCGGACGTTTCCGGCGACCGGGCCAACTAAGATCGACCGCAAAAACCGCCAGAAGCTAGTATCGGTTACCTCGGACCTGAAACCGGGATTTGCTACCGGGAACCTGAGGCTCAATATCGACAAGAAGCTGGCGGCGATTAACTGGGGCACGAGCAGCTTCGCCTGGGGCGGCGAGAACCAGACCCAGGCGGAAGAAGGCGTCTACATGATGGCGGCGCTCGGCATGGCCGTGATTCTCGTCTACATGCTGATGGCCGCGCTCTTCAACAATATGCTCTACCCGCTCGTCATCATGATCTCTCTCCCGCAGGCCATGGTCGGCGCCCTCCTCGGCCTCATCATATCCGGCCACTCCCTCAGCATCGTCTCCATGATCGGAATCATCATGCTGATGGGCCTCGTCACCAAAAACGCCATCCTCCTGGTGGACTACACCAATACGCTAAGAGAGCGTGGACTTGAACGGACTGAAGCGATTCTGGAGGCAGGCCCTACAAGATTGCGTCCGATCCTGATGACCACCATCGCCATGGTAGCCGGCATGCTCCCAACCGCTCTGGGCCTCGGCCGGGGCGCAGAATTCCGCGCTCCACTCGCAACACCGGTCATTGGCGGCCTGATTCTATCGACCATGCTAACGCTGCTGGTGATTCCGTGCGTCTACACCTACTTCGACGACCTCGGCAGCTTCATCGGCCGCGTCAAGTCCGGCGGACTCCGTCGACGCCGTAAACCGGACGCGCCTGACCCCACCAGGCAGGAGCCGGAATTAGCACCCGTAGAGTAACCTTCGACGCAGCCCTCTCGCCTGAATAGGGGCGAGAGGGCTTGTTCTTGCCCCCTCCGAAGACTCCATCGAGGACTCGTTCATGAATGATCCGATCAGCCGACGAGAGTTCTTAAGGGCAGGCGCGGCGATGGCCGCATCGCTAACCATCGAGCCTGCCCACAGTGGATTCCAAGTCGGTCGCGCGTTAGAGAGGAATGGTCCGGTCAAGAAGGTCCTCATTCTCGGTGCGGGAGTGGCGGGGTTGGCGGCGGCTTACGAGCTTTCACAGGCCGGACACGATGTTACAGTAATTGAGGCTCGCATGCGACCCGGAGGGCGGGTTCTCACAGTGCGCGAGCCCTTCTCAGATGGCCTTTACATGGAAGCCGGCGCGCGTTACATCCGGGAAGACCACGATCTCACACGCAATTACGCCCGGCTGCTCGGCTTGACCCTGGAACCGGAATCCGCTTCGGAGACCGGTGGTTTCGTGCTGTACGTGCGCGGCACGCGCGTCGTTCTGCCGGCGGGGCGGCCGGCTAGAAATCCGGTCGAGCTCTCAACGCAAGAGAGGTCACTTGGTCGCCTGGGCATGACTCGCAAGTATATCGATCCAGCGCTTGTTGAGATTGCCCGCGCAAACAAGCCGCATGAAGTGGCTACTGAGCTTCAAAGGTTCGACCGCATGACATATGCGGAGTTCCTGCGCGCGCGCGGCGCCTCGCCAGGAGCCATCGCTTTGCTCCGGCTTGGGTTGCCGGATTCCTGGGGAGACGGCGTGGATGACGTTTCGGCGCTCGGAATCCTCCGCGACATGGCCCTGAATCCGGCGAAACCGTCTTCCTTCATCAAAGGCGGTACGGATCAACTACCGCGCGCCTTCGCTGCGAAACTCAAGGACAAGATCCACTACGGAGCGGCGGTAACTCGAATTGAACACGACGCCCAAAACGTTCGGGTCTTCTTCCGGCAATCAGGCCATCCGCACCGATTGGAGGCGGATAGGGTGATCTGTACGATTCCGTTCTCCGTGTTAAAGGGGATCGAGGCTTCCCCGCCATTTTCACCAGCGAAGCGTCGTGCTATCGAAGAACTGCCGTACACATCAGTGGCCCGAATGGGGCTGCAGTTCCGTAAGCGATTCTGGGAGGCGGACGGCCTGGAGGGTGTCGCCCAGACCGATCTGCCGATTGGGATGTGCATGCACTCCACCGAGAATCAGCCGGGACCGCGCGGAATCCTCGAATCCTACGCTACCGGTCGGTCCGCCCGGCAGATTACCGGATTGAACGAGGAGGGCCGCCTTGCCTTCCTTCTCGAACACATGGAGAAAGTGTTCCCGGGCGCCGTCAAGCATGTCGAGGGCGGAGGCGGCAAGTGCTGGGACGACGACCCCTGGTCGCGCGGCGACTACTGCTGGTTCCGACCCGGCCAGATGACCTCGCTTCTTCCCCACCTGGCCTCGCCCGAAGGACGCGTCCATTTCGCCGGCGATCACACTTCCAGCCGACCCGGCTGGATGCAGGGCGCCTTTGAATCCGCCATCCGCGCCGCCCAGGAAGTGAATGCCGCCTCGTAAGCCACGATTCTGAAAGACCTATGCCCGATCGCCTCGAAATCCCGCCTCTACGGCTTGCCAATCAACATATTTCGAAGCCTGCGTTTGAGACGCCAGGTGAAGAGGTCGCATGGCTGGGCGCTGTTCAGGCGCAGGAATATTCGATGGCTAAGTGGGCGCTCGGGTTGCGTCTGAAAGGTGCTACCGATGAAGTCGTCGAACTGGCGTTCACAAACGGATCAATCCTTCGAACTCACATAATGCGGCCCACCTGGCACTTCGTCACGCCCGCCGACATCCGCTGGATGCTCGCCCTCACCGCTCCGCGCGTCAACGCCATTGGCGCCCTCTACTTCCGCAAGCTCGAGTTGGACCAGGCCGTATTCAGCAAGAGCCACGCGGCAATTACTAAAGCGCTGCAGGGAGGTAATATGCTTACGCGCGACGAGCTTCGCGGAGTGCTCGAGGCCGCCGGAGTTCCTACCAGGGGACCGCTTCGCATGGGATACATCATGATGCGCGCGGAGCTGGACGGAATCATCAGCAGCGGACCGAGGAGGGGCAAACGGTTCACTTACGTCCTGCTCGAAGAGCGCGTACCGCAGGTCCCTCGCATCTCACGTGATGAAGCGCTCGCCGAGCTCGCACGACGCTTTTATCTCAGTCACGGTCCGGCAACGGTACACGACTACTCGAAGTGGTCCGGACTGACCGTCGGCGATGCGCGGATTGGCCTGGAATCCGTTAAAAACCTGATCGTCCATGAAGAACTGAACGGAAGAACCTACTGGTTCACCCCACCCACTTCGGCTGCGCGGATGAAATCTCCGACGGCGTTCCTTTTGCCGATCTACGATGAATACACGATCGGATACAAAGAACACAGCGCCGTTTTCGACATGTCCAAAATCGTTGACCTGGTCTTTGCGCACACCCTCGTAATCGATGGCCAGGTATCAGGCGCCTGGAAGCGAACGCTGAAAAAAGACTCGGTCATCATTGAGACAAACACGGTCGCTCCTCTTACAGCCGCCGAGAGGGCGTCGGGAGAAGTCGCCGCCCATCAGTACGGCAAGTTTCTAAGCCTGTCCATGGCGTTGGCGTAGGTTACTACCTCAGATAAGGAACTGGCGGAGCCCGTGAAGTAATGCCCAAGGGCGTGAACCCGCCCGCATTGCATCATGACTGCCCCAACAAATCGCTGATAGAATCCGTTTTTGCTGGGCCGCAAACCGAACCGGTCGCCATGTTTCCATGATAAAATAGGAGTACTCGCCGGAGGTGGAATCCAAAGGCGGACGGAATTAAGGTTTGATCGTGCTAGGCGGGGAGCCTGCGGTACCCTGAACCCGAAATCCGCAACATGCGGGGCGGAATCCCCTGCTCTCGGTGCGGTCTCTTCCCGGTTCAACAACCGCGGCCGGCGATGATGGACGGGCCCCGCGCATCGGCAGGCATTCGAATCGTGTCAGGGCCGGAAGGCAGCAGCACTAAGGGTGACCTCCCGAGTGCCGTGGGACGACCTGCCCTGAGTTGGCTGCGACTGCTTCCGGAGAGAGTCGTATCAAAGGCGGGGTGCACGATCAAAGTATCCAGGGTGTGGGGTATCGGGTATCGGGTATCGGGTATCGGGTAAACACCCAAAGGTCCCGACCCGTTTCCTACACCCTTATCGTATTGTTTGTATCCAGCCGAGACCCGAGACCCTAAGTTGTCATACGTTTCCCTCTATCGCAAATACCGCTCGCAGAGCTTCGGCGAGGTGGTTGGGCAGCATCACGTCACTACCGTGCTGCAAAACGCCATCAGGATGGGACGGATCTCGCACGCCTATCTGTTGTGCGGTCCGCGTGGTTGTGGCAAAACCTCCACCGCACGCCTGCTCGCCCGCGCCCTGAACTGCCTGTCGGCCGAAGGCCCCACCGCCGAGCCATGCGGGACGTGTGATATGTGTGCCGGAATCCGCGAAGGCTCGACGATGGACGTGATCGAGATGGACGCGGCATCGGAGACCGGAATCGACGACGTCCGCGAAAAGATCATCGAGAACGCCAAGTTCGCGCCGGCCGCCGCTCGCTACAAGGTCTACATCATCGATGAGGTCCACGACCTCTCCCTCAAGGCATTCGACTCGCTCCTAAAGACCATCGAAGAACCTCCGGCCCACGTAATCTTCATCCTCGCTACTACGGAAGCGCACAAAGTGCCCATCACCGTTCGCTCCCGCTGCCAGCGCCTGGACTTCCGGCGTGGCACGCTCGCTGACCTGACGGCCAACCTGCGTCGTGTTCTCGACGCCGAGTCGATCTCATACGAGCCGGAAGCTGTGTCCGCGGTCGCCCGCGCTGCCGAAGGCTCCTTCCGGGACTCCCTCAGCATACTGGAGCAGGTCCTTGCGTATACGGATGGAGAGTTGACCGCGGAATGCGTACACGCAGCCATCGGGACTGTTGGCGCAGAGCTGCTTGATGAGGTCACGCGGATTCTCGCGTCGAACGACATGAACGCTGCGTTCCTGAAGGCTGGGGAACTCGTGGATTCCGGCAAGGACGTCCGCCAGACGCTAATCGCCGTCCAGAATCACCTTAGAGACCTTCTGGTAGCCTCCGTGGCAAAGAGCCCATCAGCGATTCCGGACGTGAGCATCGAGCGTTTCAGCCAACTCAAGGAACAATCGTCCTGGTTCAGGACTCCGCAGATACTCAAAATGCTGGACATCCTCGCGGAAACCGAGCGGGACATCCGCTTCACCAACCAGCACCGCCTCCTACTTGAAAAGGCATTCTGGTCTATCCTCCCCCATACTATTGTGCTCGCGCAAGCCACGGAACCTCAAGTCCAACAACGTGTCGAAAAGACCACTAGCCCCACAGCCGTAGCCGCAAAGTCGGAGGAGCCCGTCCCCCAGAAATCGGTGACGGCCACGCCGGTATTGGTGGATTCCGTTGCGGTATCTCTTGAAGGCACCGTGGACTTCGATGGAGTCCGTCGCATCTGGCCTCGGGTCCTTAAGCGGGTCACTCAGGACAAGCCGGCTGCAGCCGCGGCTCTGGACGGCGTTCGTGTTCTCGCGCTCGACGGGAATTATGTCGTTCTCGGATGCCCAAGTAAGTTCAGCCTTGAGCGCGTAGAACGGCCCCAGAGTCGCGACGTAATTGAAAAAGCGTTTGCCGAAGAGTTAGGGGCCCCGGGGCTAAAGGTGCGCTGCAGGCTCCCTGAAGACACCATTCCGGTACGGGAATCCACTACGACCAACGTGCTTGAGTTCTCCGCAATAGCTCAAACGGAATCCACAAATGGGGCCAACCATGAGCCGGCTTTGGAACCAGAAACGGAATCTCCCGTCGAACCGAGTATCCTGAAAGTGGTCCAGGCAGAGTTCGGAGACCGCCTCTTAGCGGAATAGCCTGGATCATCGCAGTTAAATAGGAGAAACAGATGGGCAAAGGCTTTGGTGGATTAGGCCGCGGATTCGGCGGCCTGGGCGATATCAATAAGCTGATGAAGCAGGTTCAGAAAGCCCAGGAGGACATGGCCACCGCGCAGGAGGAGCTAGCAGTCGCCCGCATCGAGGCAACATCCGGCGGCGGCGCGGTTCGAGCGGTGGTAGACGGCAAAGGCGGAATCATCACCCTGGAGATAAAACCCGAGGCTGCCGACCCGGACGATGTTGAAATGCTCCAGGACCTCATAATCAGCGCAATCCGCGAAGCGCAAGAAAAAGCCGAGGAAGAACAGCGCCAGCGCCTCGAATCCGTCACCGGCGGGATGAACCTGCCCCCCGGACTGTTCTAGAATTTCCAACGCCTGAGCTGTAGGTCTCATGTCAAACGCCGGGTCATCCCCGTTCGTCCGGAGGGCGATTCCGACCAGACGTGGACTTTAATCCGCGTCTGGAGTCAACTACTTTCCAACGATAATCCCATGGTAGCGCCCCATCCAGTAAGGTAGTAAGAACGCCGCCGCATCCTCTTCTCCCCGCGCGTCGCCACCATCCGCCTGAAATGGATTTCGGTTCCAACGCCAGGTCGTCCGTTCGCTCATAGGCAGCGCTCGGTCCAATGAGACCCGGTTCCTTCCGCCCTGAGCATGGCGGAGATGAATGTCATGCCGGTGGCTGTTGCGGACGGGCCAGCTGATCAGCTCCCACGGCCAGTCCTGAAGCGTCTCAGCGGCCTCCTCCGCAAGGCATGGCTGGCCAGTCGTCGCCCCAAAAATAAAGTTGTAGAACGGACTCCGCTCCAGCTTGATACTCTGCCACGTAGACGCGATGCTCTGCTCCAGTATGTTACGGATATGGGGGTCCTTCTCGAGCGAAAGGATCGGATAATAACCCAGGTAAGCGAGCTCGTCGTCCGAGTGGTTCACGTCGTACCACTTGGCGCCCCGGCGGTAGTTGAGGGTATTGAGAAGGTAATGGTGATTGTCGATGAGATCACGATATGCGTCGGCGAATCGCTTGTCACCGCAGATATGGTGCGCCACCTTCAAGTAGTTGAGCATCGAAAGCGAGTTCAGCCCACGCTCCTCCCACCATCGAGGGTCCTCATTGATGTACTTAGGCCCGAATACGCCCCATCGGGTCTTGCGCCCGGTATGCCCCACCAGGGTGTAGTCGTTGTCGAGCAGGTTATTCGTAATCGCGCGGCAAATCGTCGCTATCTCTTTCTTCTCCTCCGCATTTGCCACCAGTTCGTGATAAAGGTGGAACGCAAAGTAATGGCCGTCGAGTTCGTCTGACGAAGTGTCCCCTTTGCAGAGGACATTAGGGTCTTTCGGCGACGTGTACCAGATCTTGTCCGGCTCCTCCTCGATCCGCACAGTCTCGTTAGGATCGTATCCATCAACGAGCTCGCCCTTGAGGATGATCGCTCGCGCTGGAAATCCGGAATAACCGCTCAATCGCGTGAGGTCCAGCAGCGCCTCCATGCTCTTCTTCGCCAGCGCCCTTGATTCCGCAGACCTCGTAACGGCGTACCGATAAGATTCCGCTCCGATGTACATAGCGGTCCACAGCCCGTCATTGTCGCTCGCCTCGTGCGTGAATCCCGCCTCCGGATTCCCCGCCTCCTTCAGATTGCAGCTCGTAACGAATCCGCGGCGATTATGGCGCGCAGCCGTAATCTCTTCGTACCGCGCCGCCTTCTCTTCGAGCGTAATGACTCGCTCTTCGATCTTCGCCACTCCCCCATCCGTCGCCAGCCATGCAGTGCCCGTACTATCCACCGCAATGTGGTTCACCCGGGTGCCCGGAATCCACCTCGGCCCCCAGAAATAGCGCCATTCGCCCCTGCGAAGCCTCCACGCTCCCTGCGTGGTGCCCCCCCAGATATCCCCGTTCGGCGCGATTGCGACGCTTAGCAAATCCTCGTAAGGCATCCCGTCCGTCCGGTTGAGCGGCTGCCACCAATCCGCCCCGTCCGTTCCATATAGCCCCTCACTCGTCGCAAGCCACACCTGGCCTACGGAATCGGCGGCCACGGCGCGGACCTCGGAGTCAACGTGCGGAATTGGTTGATGCGGCCGGTAATTGCGGGGAAGATCGATGGGAACTAGACGCTGTCCGGCTTGTTTGAATACACCCCGATCGGTAGCAATAAAATTCGTCCCCGATCGGGAGCGCACATGTGATAGGATGCGCGCGGGCGGAGACGCAGCAGGGACTACAAAGAAGTCGTCCCCGGTGATAAGAATGGGCTGCCAGCGGGTTTCGCCGCTCTTGAGAATGGCCCCTCCCGCCGCCGAGCGAACGGTTATCTGACGTGGAGCGATAGTGACCCCGAGGATCGGCCCACTCGGAATCCCATGCTTCTGCGTGTAGCGCGTTGAGATAAGCTGCGGGTACGGCTTGAGCTGCAGCGACTGAATGTTGTCCTTCTGCGGCGCTACTGCAAGGAACAGCACGAACGGAATCAAGAACATCAATCGGCCTCCAAATGGAATCGTAGGTTGACTGGTTTACCCTATACCCTAGACCCTATACCCTAGACCCTTTCAAAAAGCCCGTATCGATATTTCCCCCTACCCTGCCGACAATGAGTACCGGCCTGTGATCTCAGCAGACGCGCGGAAGCTTCCCGCGCAGTTAGCGTAGGCCCGGCCCCGAAGACTTTCGGGGAGGAAAGGTGAAAACCTATGACCCCTAGAGCTCAATCGAGAGACCTGAGTTGTCTCGTAGCATATATAGGCGCGTTAAGTTTGATCGTCGGTTTGACCGGCATTGTGGGCTGCGGAGGCGGCGGAGGCTCAGCGCCTCTGGGCGGCGGTGACATGCGGTTCGCGCAGCCGGCGACTCCGATGGTGCCTGCTAACCTGGCGGTCGGTCCCGCATCGAATGTAACGGTGCCGGACGACCAGCCCGCACTTCCCACTTCGTCCGCCGCGGTTGCGGAGCAGTACAGTTCCGCGCTGGCCATCAACAATTCCGGGGAAGCATCCGGCGATTTCCACACTTCGGACGGTTACAACCGCGCCTTCCTGCTTTCGGGCGGGGCCTTCAGCGACGTTGGGGCGCTCGGTGGAAAGTACGCTTTCGGACTGGCCGTAAGTGATGGCGGAGTCGTCGTCGGCTGTGCCACAAATTCGAGTGGCCGGCTGCTTGCCTTCTCATACGTTGGCGGCGCTATTTCGCAATTGACCACGCCCGATGGGCTTATGAGCCGCGCGGACGGAATCAACAATAACGGCGTAATCGCCGGGTCGCTGCTGGATTCTCAGGGAATCCGCACGCCGGTCTACTGGCAGAGCAACTCGATCCACACCTTACCTACACCGCCGGGCTCGGACCGCGGCGCTGCTACCGCAATAAACAGCTTCGGAAAGGTCGTTGGGGAAGTCCACGCCACCGGCAGCGCCCGACTCCGGGCGGCGATGTGGGAGAACGGCGTTTACCGCGATCTGGGCCTGCTTCCGGGCGGAACGACAAGCTTCGCCCGCCAGATCAATGACGATGGCTTCGTGATCGGCTTTGGAGATACCGCCGCGTCGCCGGCGCATGCGTTCCTCTGGAGCTCTTCCGCGGGGATGGTTGACTTAGGAACTCTTGGTGGGCCGACGAGCGCGGCATTCGACATTAACAACCGCGGCGTGATCGTAGGCACGTCGATGACGGCATCCGGCGCGAGGCATGCTTTCGCATACGTCAATGGTCAGATGCGAGACCTGAACGACATGGGAATTGCCGGCCCGGGCTGGGTCCTGGAAGTCGCAGCGAGCATCAACGACCGCGGCGACATCGTCGGCTGGGGTAAATTCAACGGCGTCCAGCGCGCATTTGTCCTGCGAGCCCAGTAGGACGATTGGAGAAATGGAGTAATGGAGTGACGGGTTCCAGTACTCCATCACTCCATCACTCCATTACTCCAGATCTGATTAGACCTTCTTCGGCACCACGAACGGCTCGCGATAATCGCGTGTGAGCATCCGATTGGCTTCCCGGTCACCCTTGAAGGTCTCCTGCTTTACGTTCAGGTCGAGGTCGCGGCCCAGGCGGTACTGCGCCGTCTTCAGGTCGATTCCGTTCGCCGCCAGGTGCTCTTCGTACCGGCCAAAGGTCTCGTACGCCTCCTTGTTATCTCCGAACGTCTTGGACTTGCTGCTGAACGGCACGAGTTCGCCAAGCCTGTAGGAGATATTGCCGAGATGGCACAACGCGCTGGAGAGATGACCATCCTCGATGTCGGCGTACAGGTCGCTCACTTTGCGGCTCCGCATGGTGTCGATGAAGTTGCGGAAGTGGTTGCCGCCACCGCTGAAGTCGCGGATCTTGTTACCATCATTGTCGAACGCCGCCGCGCTGCTGTAACTCGGCATGACCATCACGCCTTTTTCGCCATAGAAGAGGTTGCCAACCTTGGCGCCCCTGAGGTCCGGAGTCGGTAGACCCCTCACCTCGAAGATGAGCTGTGAATCGTCATAGTCGAAGAAGCTGAGCTGCGTGTTGGCGGTCTCGCCATCGTCCTCGTACCCGAATCTGCCGCCCAAACTGAGAACGCTGCGAGGCATTTCCTTCTTGTTCAATCCCCACCGGGCCTTGTCCATTTCGTGGATTCCCTGGTTGCCCAGGTCGCCGCTCCCGTAGGCCCACAGCCAGTGCCAATCATAGTGGAACTTATAGCGCTTCACGGGCAGAAGCGGGGCCGGGCCGCTCCACAGATTGTAGTCCACCGTCGACGGGGGCGCTTGCTCTCCGGAAACTTTGCCGATGCTGTTGCGCGGTTTATAGCAGAGACCGCGCGAAAGGTGAATCTTGCCGAGCTGTCCGCTGTGGAGATACGCCATCGCCTCTTGGAGGCCCTTACTCGCACGGCTCTGCGTCCCGGTTTGACAGACTTTGTTGTACTTTCGCGCCGCGTTGACGATCTGGCGGCCTTCCCACACGTTGTGGCTCACCGGCTTCTCGACGTAAACATCCTTGCCCGCCTGCATTGCCCAGATCGCTGAAAGCGCGTGCCAGTGGTTTTGCGTGGCGATCGAGACCGCGTCCACATTCTTGTCGTCGAAGATGCGCCGCATATCCTGAACTGCGATAGGCTCCTTTTTGCCGGCCTTTTGCGCAGCCTTGAAGGCGTACTCGAACGCGCGTGTATCCGCGTCGCATACATAGACCAGGTCGACGTCGTCCATCTCGAGATAGTCATTAACATGAGCCATCCCGCGGCCCCCGCCCCCCTGACTGACGCCCATCCCGATTCCGATGACTGCCACCCGAATCCGGTCGTTGGGACCGATCTTCCGGCCCTTTTCCGGCTTGTCCGCCCGCGCCGCGCCCGGAACCGACAGGGCCGCGAGCCCTAGCAATGAGTCCTCTAAGAATCTTCGCCTTGAAAGCCTCTCCATTAAGTTTCCTCCGGAGTAAAAAGAGCGAGACGACTGCCTACCCGATTCCACGCGAACCCGCTTGAATCCTCTCACCAGTATACAGGATTCCCGTTCCCAGTTGCGCGCTATGTGAGATAACCATGTCGCTCCAAAGGTCAGAATCAGATGGTTCCCTCCGCGGAATCTCTGCGCCGTCTGCGTCTTCCGCGGTCGAATCAGACCGCCTCTCTTAGCTCCCGGAACAGCCGCGCGAAGTCCGCTGGCCGATGGTTTGCGTTCAGGCCGCTCGTATTCGGCAGCACCCAGATTCCGGAATCCGCAATCCTCCCGCTCTGCCGGCCTAGCGTTGCCTGCGCCCGGTTGAAAGCCGTCCGATATGCCCCAACTCCAACAACCGCGATCCATTTCGGTGCGAACTCTCGCGCAGTCCTTTCCAGGCGCATTCCACCCTCTATCAGCTCTTCCCGGGAAAGTTCTGACGCCGCCGCCGTCGCCCGGGGAACCAGATTCGTTATCCCCAGCCCAAGCGGTATCAGCTCCCACTGCTCCGAGGGATCGAGCAGGCGTGGTGTGAATCCCGACTCATACAGCGCCCGCCAGAATCGGTTGCCCGGCCGGCCGAAGTGATGTCCGGTCGCAGCGGTGTAGAGCCCGGATTGATTCCGCAGAACAGGACACGGAGTCCCGGCCCGACGACGTCGGATAAGGTCTTGCCGGTAGCGGCGAGCAGGTCTTCCTTGCTAGGTCTGTACATACCGATTCCGTGGCGGGGACCACCTCCTGGGAGGCTCGTATTCTTATCGCCATCATCGCGATCCTCGCGGTCATCCTCTCAACAGCAGCACACGCGCTGGTTCCATCTAATAGTCAGCGAGAAACTCCTCCGTTCGTCCGGAGGACGATTGCGACCAGACGGGGATATGAATCCCCGTAATGAGCCGGATTCCTCGATAACTAGCGGAATCCGGTTTCTTTAGTCATCCGGCAAACGCGCTTCAGGCAGCCCGCAGCACAGAATCGTGTATTCGGTCCATCTCACGCTCGATCTCGCCGCCGTCAATGAAGGCGAGAACCCCGCGTACCCGAACGGATTCACCCGGCGGACAGTCCGGTAGAACCGGGTCGGAGTGTATGCACGGGCAGGGCGGGTTACTCCAGGTGCGGCCCGCCCGCTCCCACGCAGTCAGAATCCACCGTTTCCCGTCCATCGAACGAACCGCCGCGACGTTTTCGCGAAACCGCTTATTGTCCTTAGTCTGCGCTTCGAATCCTCGCGCGCCCTTAAGCATCACGCAAATCTGCGTCCTGAGCCCGGTTAGCGGCCGCTCCGTACCGTTCCGCAGCCACAGTTCCATCGCCACCTGCTGGCCATCCGGCCGAACCGACGCCCCGAACGTGATTCCGTTGGGAAGTTTCCACCGCGAGATCAGACCGCCGCCTTCCTCTCGCGTCCAATCCACGTTGTCGATCCACCGATTCTGTTCGTCCCAGACGGTCGGAATGTGCGTATGGGCCAGCCAGATCAGCCCCAGATTGCTGAAGATGGCCTCCGGCAGATCGACCACCACATAGCCGGCGGAAAGCCACGGCAGGAACACGCTCGCCTTCGTTCCCCTGAGCGGACTCACCGCCCCTTCAAGAAACGCAATCCGAGGATGCCTGCCTCCCGGATATGGCAATACGTGGATTCCTCGAAGGCGCTTCTCTTGCGCAGCCTCGCGAATTCCGAGCTCCTTCGCCTTCACCCAGACCTCTTTCGCAGCGAGTCCCGTAACGTGTGAAGCCTCCGATTCCGTGTACAGATGGTCCCGGAGCATGTTTCGAAACCAGTAATCGAGATCGGCGCGTGTCGCCTCCACTTCAATCGGAAGCGGAATCGGTTCCTTTACCGTTGGATGCCTCACGCTAAGGGTTGGGTCTTTCGGCGGACTCCGCTTACCGACGAACTGGGACAGATCTCGCAGCGCAATGACTTTGAATCCGTTCTCCTTCAAATGCGCCATGTATTCGCGGAATCGCTCCGGCGGCGTGTGTACCCACGGATGCGCCACATCCGGCACTCCGTGAAACTGAAGCACTACGATTTTGCCTGCTCTGGCGCACGACACAACGCGCTTGAAGTGGTCCAGCGACCAACCTGGGTAAGCGTCCCCGGTCGTCGGAATCAGCAGCGGGTGATGCCGCTTCGGGTCGTACAACGGGCCGTCGGCAATCTCACCGTACTTCACCTCCGGCTGCATCCCACGTCGTGCGAACTTGTAGCCACGGTCACGCAAGACCCGCACGGCTTCCGGCCCAAACGCGTTACCGCAATAGGCAAAGCTCACCGGCCGCGGAACGCCCACCTTTTCCAGCGCATTCTCGACCAGCGCCAGCTCGCCTTCAAGCCTCGCCGCCGCTCGTGGTGTATTGAATCCGGCATGAGTCCAGCTATGGTTCCCGACCTCGAACCCCATCCGGTGGATCTCGCCAATGTCCTCCCAGGTCATAAAGTTGACGGAATCCGACATCCATCGGTGCGTCACGAAGAACGTCGCGCCGAATCCGAGATCCTTCAGCAACGGCGCCACGAACGTCCGGTGAGACTTGACCGCATCGTCGAAGGTAAGCGCAACCAGCTTTTCCGGGACTGCGCGCTGCCCGCGAGGGTCCGCCGCCAGCCCAAGTACGTTACCTGCCGCTCCCGTGAGGAATCCGCGCCTCCCAATGTTTTTCGAATGCCTCATCGTTGTATCCGGCGCGACTGCATCATCCGACCTTTGGCTTCGTGATTCCGATGTACCAGTCCACCAGAGCGGCTGGTTGAATCTCGCCTTCTTTGTCGCCGCATCGCGAGAATGCGCCTGGCATGCCGGAATACGGAACGTCGCTCTCGATGAAAGGGCCGGCCAGGCCCAATAGCCATCCATCCTTCTCGGCCCAGTGCCCGGCCGGCATGCGATAGCGATAGACGTGGAACTTGACAGGCTCTCCGTTCTGCTCACGATCCAACGCCTCGACGAGCTCCATCTCGCTCGGGGCAGCCTGCAGCTCATTCGGATGCATCATCCAGTAGGCTAGCAAACCTTCGCCCTGGGCGCTGAAGGACAGGTATTCCGTCGGAAAGAGGCCGATTCTGTCGAAGTTGGTGAGCATCTTATGGAGGAGGGGACGGTACTCAGGTTTCTTTGCGAGCGCCGCAATTTCCGCCTGTTCGACGGACCTGCCTTCACTCAGACGCTCCGCGATGGGATTGAGCGCTTCGAGCAGCTTCTCATCTCGCTTCCTCATCCCGATCCGTACTGATAGAAGGCGCCATGTGATGAAGGCGATGAATAGGGCCGATACGATGAAAAGCGCAATTATGTAGTTCATTCGTTGAGCTGATTCCGCTTAGCGCGGCAGCATTTTGGCGTAAACCTCGCGCGCGGACCTGAAGAACGCAAGCATTTCCGCGCGGTGGGCCGCCTCCTTGAATCCTTCGAGTTTCGTGTAGTGTTCGATCTCGCGGTCGATCCAGTCGATGAAGAATTGCACGTCTTCCGACGGCGGAATCGCCAGTTTGTCCAGATCGACATAGACCGGGCTGGTGTGGGCAAATCGGATTGTCGTGCCGGCTGGCTCGAAGCATCTGGCCGCGATCCATCCGGATTGCGTTGCGGCTATCTCGAACCGCGCGCTCAGTTTACGCGCGGATGCCGTGCTTTTGACGGTCTTGATTACCTGGCCGTTCGAAACGACCTCAAGGCGGTCCACCGGGCGAAGCGATTCTGATTCCACGCGGATCCGCAGTCTCGCGGGATTGGAGCCTATCTTTCGAATGGTAGCTCCCGGCTCGAGCCCGTCGACCGTGAGGAAGAGCATCGGCCCGTTCGTGGCGAAGTTACGTCCCGCCTTTAGGTTCTGATACCACTTGACATAGTCGAAAGCGCCGTCCATTTTGACGTAGACGCGGTTGTATCCCAACGGCGATGACATGACCCCGGAAGCGCTGCCCGCCGAGACAGGAAGGCGGAATCCGCAGTTGAGGAATCGGTAATAGACCGCCATCGCCCAGAGAGGCATCCCGGCAACAGTGTTGAATTCCGGCCGCTCCTTCGGAATCATTCCCCATCGGTCCGTCTCCAGCAGAACGTCTTGGCGATTGAAATGGTTATGGACTATTCCGGCAAAGTCGACATGGCCGAGGGCAACGAGCGCGGCAACGTCTCGCCAGACGATCTTTTCGGCGTCGACGAACCCATCCTGATCGTGCGCAGCTTTGCAGAAGACGGAACTTGGAGGGTAGAGCCGGTAGCCTTCGAACGGAATCGGCGATTTAAGGGCGAGCAGATCCACCGCTCCGGGCCCGGCTTCCAGACGCTCGACTTCCTTGTCCAGCACGCTGTATGCGTGGGTCGCGTCGATCGTGCGGATGGCATCAACGGTCTTCAGCGGGCGGGCAACCTGCCTATCTTCCCATATCCAATCCAGGATCGCCGGCGCAAGGTTGAGGTCTTCGGCAAGCATCAGCGCGGGGATCTCTTGGACGCTGCGATGGACATGGAGGTCGCCGGAGTACCATCTGCGCTCATTCATCCGCACCCAGCGACTCAGGACCAGCGTTTCCTCGCGACGTTCCCCTGGCGAAAGCCGAATCCGCCTGGTTGTAGGCGAATACTCCGTACCTCTTTCTGCTGTCAGAGAATAATCGCCCGGCGGCAGCGAAACCGTGGACGTTCCGGTCGAGATAAAGTGATGCTCGTTTCCCCTATCGT
The DNA here is from genome assembly GCA_046715155.1 of Chthonomonadales bacterium. GTDB lineage: Bacteria > Armatimonadota > Chthonomonadetes > Chthonomonadales > CAJBBX01 > JBKJZI01. The sequence goes on from JBKJZI010000150.1 coordinate 20,840, forward strand.
AAGTGATCGCTCCAGGAGGCGCCCAGGTCTTGCCCTTCGCGTCCGTCAAGTATATCCGCGCATAAACCGACCGCCTGGTGTCGCGGTCACGAATCCGTACCTCGAGCCTTGAATCGCCTTGGCCCCCGCCGGCTTCTTGCATTCGGAATCCGAGTGTCCCAGATTCTGCAAGAGTAACGGCCACTGCCGCCAGCATGAAGCACTTTCGCCAGCCCACACCTAACACCAGGGCCTCCTCCAATGAATTTCAGTTATGATCAAGACACGGACTCATCCTTCAACTCCGAAGCGCGTTATCCTTGCTTGATTCCCACCGTCTCTGGTATAAACGCCCCAATGGAAGTCTTCCGCTACAATTTGGGACCGCTTGATAACAATACATACTTGGTCGCCGATTCCGATGAAGCAGTAGTCATCGATCCGTCGTTCGAAAGCGCCGCCATCATCCCGGACATCGAGACACGCGGGCTCCGCATAACCGCCATCCTGAACACCCACGCACATATCGACCACGTAGTGGAAAATGCTCTCTTCGTCGGGCGCTTTGACGTCCCGCTCTGGCTTCATCCGGCCGACCTTCCCTTACTTGAGGCGATGGAAGTGCAAGCCGCCTGGATGGGAATCCCGCCGCCGACCCCATGTGTCCCAACAAGATGGTTGAACCATGGTGACTCCATTCCCGTCGGCGCAGGCTCACTATCGGTTCGCCACACTCCCGGCCACTCTCCCGGCCACGTAACCTTCTTTGGTGTCGGCTTTGCCATCGTAGGTGACGTGCTATTCCAGGACAGCGTCGGCAGAACGGACCTGCCAGGCGGTTCCCTGCCAGAGCTGATGGAATCGATACAGAGTGCTCTGCTTCCGCTCGCCGACGACACGATCGTCTATCCAGGCCACGGCCCAACAACTACCATCGGCCGCGAGCGGGAGCACAACCCGTTCCTGCGCGAACTCATCGTCCCGGCTGAAAGGTGAGCCGACGCCAGACCCGGGAGGGCGAGGCTCCTGCCGAGCCGATCTT
>JBKJZI010000151.1:0-6603 GCA_046715155.1 Chthonomonadales bacterium
TGCGGGAGTTCTACGGGAAGACGCTCGTGATCAAGTATGGCGGGAACGCCATGGTCGACGAGCGGCTCAAAGGGATGGTGATGCAGGACGTGGCGCTGATGCTATACGTCGGAATCCGCCCTATCGTGGTGCATGGCGGCGGGCCGGAGATCAGCGCTCTGATGAAGCAGATGGGGCACCAACCCACCTTCGTAGGCGGATTGCGGGTGACCGATGCTGCCACCATGGAGATCGTGGAGATGGCGCTCACCGGCAAGACCAATAAGAGCATCGTCGCGCTGTTGAACCGGCAGGGCGCGAAGGCGGTGGGGCTCAGCGGGAAGGACGCCAACCTGATCGTCGCCCGCAAGCTGGAATCCGAGGTCGGCGACCTTGGCTTCGTGGGAGAGATCACACAGATCAACGCCGGAATCCTGAACCTGCTGGCTGACGAGGGTTACGTGCCGGTGATCTCATCCGTTGCAATCGGCGAAGACGGAGAGAGCTACAACATCAATGCCGACCACGCTGCAGGCGCGCTCGCCGCGGAAGTGAAGGCGGCCAAGCTTATCATGCTGACGGACGTGGAGGGGCTTTACCAGGACTTTTCTGACAAGAGTTCGTTGATCTCGGAAATCACTGCCGCCGAAGCACAGCGGATGGTCGATTCCGGTCAAGTAGACAAGGGGATGATTCCGAAGCTGGAGGCCTGCGTCACTGCCATCAAAGGCGGCGTCGAGCGAGCCCATCTCATAGACGGCCGCCAACCCCACGCCATCCTCATCGAAGTCTTCACCGACACCGGCATCGGCACGATGATACGGGGCGCAAACTAGAGATGGAACTGCTTACTTTTATATTCCTGGCTATTGGAATCGTGGTGGTGTTGTTTGCCGCGGTGATCGAAGGATTCTGTGTGTTGTTCGCGGTTGTGCAGTCGGGCGCGTGGTGTGCGAGGAAGATTCGGGAGGAGGTGCCGCGGTATGTGCCGATTCGGCTCGGCCGGCTGCTGCCCGAGCATTTGCTGCGAGCGGCGGATTCGCCGGAATCGCGGCTGAGGGCGGTAGGCGTGGCGCCGGCTGAGAGATTGCTACGGCCGGAATCGGCGCGTTTGCATGGAGGGTCGAATGAAACTTGAGGATTTTATCCGAACGGATGAATATGGAGAGCGTTTCGTGGCGGGACACCGGATTCCGCTGCTTTCGATTCTGCGAGAGCACATCGAGCATGGCAAGGATGGGAGGGAGCTTGCGGAGCGGTTCGATACGCTGAATTTGGAGAAGATCTACGGCGTGCTTGCTTATTACTATGCGAATCAGGAAGAGGTGGACGCATACCTCCAGGCGACCGAGGAGTCGATTCGGAAGCAGCGTGAGGAATACTTCCGGAACTATAAAGGTCCGACCACTGAGGAACTGCGTGAGCGGCTTAGGAAAAAGCAGGAAGAAGAGACGGCTAAGACTGCCTCGTGAACGGGATACTGGTGGATGAAAGTCTCTCGCGAGCTCTGGCCGAAGCGATTCGCAAGGGTTCGCTCGGAGTTCCTGTACGTCGAATCGGCGACGGAATGGCGCCTGTGCGCGGGACGCCGGACCCGGACATACTCTTGTGGATCGAGGCCAATGACTTTGTGCTGGTAACCGATAACCGCGGCTCGATGCCGGTTCACTTGGCGCATCACCTGGAGGCCGGGAGGCACGTTCCCGGGATCATTCAGGTGCCACGGGAGTATTCATTCGGCGAACTAGCGGAGCAGGTAGAACTGGTTTACGGGGCGAGTATTACCGGTGAATTGGTGGACCGGATCACCCACGTTCACGTGGACGAACAGCCCTGATTCGGTGTACACAGCGGAACTACATTGTGGAGGAGATTAGGATATGAGCGCAACCCTTGAGCAACCCATCAGCACGAACACCGTTTTTGAGGACGATTCGCGTTTTGTCATGGGGACTTATGCGCGGCAGCCGGTCGTGTTTGTGCGTGGTGATGGTGCTCAGCTATGGGATTCCGAGGGGCGTGAGTATTTGGACTTTCTGGGCGGAATCGCGGTGGTCGGGATCGGGCACAACCATCCTCGGGTGACGCGCGCCATCGCCGAGCAGGCGGGGACGCTGATGCACGTCAGCAACCTGTTCCACAACGCGCTGCAGGCGGAGCTGGCGCGGCGGCTAACGCGGCTAACCGGCATGGAGAAGGCGTTCTTCGGCAACTCCGGCGCGGAGGCGAACGAGGCGGCCATCAAGATCGCGCGCAAGTGGGCCAAGGCGCATAAGGGGCCGGACTGCCACGAGATCATCTCCTTCAAGGGCTCCTTCCACGGCCGGACACTGGCGACGGTGACGGCAACGGCGCAGCCGAAGTACCAGGAGCCATTCACGCCGCTCCCGGCCGGATTCCGCTACCTGGACGGCTGGGACATGGATGCGGTGAAGAATGCGATCACGGAGAAGACGGCTGCGGTGATCATCGAGCCGATTCAGGGCGAGAGCGGAATCATCGTGGTCCCGGACGACTTCCTTTCCGCGCTGCGAAAGTTGTGCGACGAGCGGAACGTGCTGCTGATTCTGGATGAGATTCAGTGCGGGATGGGGCGGACGGGCCGGTTCCTGGCGAGCGAGCACGCCGGAATCCGGGGTGACATCGTGACGCTGGCAAAGGGGATCGCGAACGGCGTCCCCATGGGCGCGTGCCTGGCACAGGGAGAAGCGGCGAATACGCTTGTCCCCGGCGACCACGGTTCCACCTTCGGCGGCCAGCCCCTCGCCTGCGCAGCTTCGCTGGCGGTATTGGACGCGCTGGAAGAAGACGACCTGATGGAGAACGCCGCTCGCGTGGGGGATTATTTCATCACCGCGCTCAAACGGTTGCAATTGGAGATTCCGCGAATCCAGGAAGTCCGCGGCCGCGGCCTGATGGTCGGCGTGGAGCTGCCGGAGCCGGTCGCCAAGTCGGTCCTGAAAGGCCTGATGGAGCGGGGGCTGGTCGCCAACGCGGTCGGTGACACGATCCTGCGCTTCCTCCCGCCGCTCATCGTCACGGAATCGGACTGCGACCGGGCAGTAGACATCCTGGCCGACGCTCTTACCCTGGCCTGACGGAATCTGCCCTTGATAGTGTTGACGGACGGCGCGCAACGAGCGGTCGAAGTTGCAAGAGCCTTTGCAGCAATCCAGGGGCGCACCGATATAACGCCCCCCGATCTGCTCGTCGGGATCGTAACAGACCCATCGAATGTTGCTTCTCGCGTGTTGCCTGGACTGCGAAAGCTGTTACCGGAAGCGAATAGCGCGGCGGGCGTCAAAGTGGTGGACGTACCTTTTGAGTGGACGGACTCAAACGAGTTCCCGCTGGACGGGGCCGAAAGGGAAGCGCAAGCGCTGGGTCATGCTGAGCTGGCAACCGGCCATATTCTGTTGGCGCTGATGGCCGGATGCGCCAGACTTGTCGAAGTCATAGAGGAGAAGTGGAAGGCAGATTACAGTCGCGTCCAAGAGCGAGTTCGGATTCAGCACCGCGCAGTTGAAACCGGCAAAGCGTGGCGGGGTAATGTCCCGATTCTCAGCGGCGATGAGATCGAGGCATTTATGAAGGAAGCGATGGAATCCCAATTGTCACCTGCGAAATCGAAAAAGGCTGCGCGCCGGGAGGTGAAGGCGAGTGAACCGGAAGCGGAGCCGGAGAAAAGGATCATGTGGCAGCGGTTTACGGAGAGAGCGCGAAGACTGGTTTTCTTCGCTCAAGAAGAGGCCGGGAGACTCGGCGAAAACTACGTGAGCACCGAACACCTCCTCCTGGGCCTGCTTCGAGAGTCGGATTCCGTCGCATCGCAGATTCTAAATCGGTTGGATGTAAGTCTTGCGAAGCTCCGCAGCGATATTGAATTGCAGGTGACGAGCGGGGACGGGCGGCTGGGGCAGGATATGCAGTTGACCCCGCGTGCCAAGCGGGTAATCGATCTGGCGTACGACGAGGCTCGGCAACTCAACAATAACTACATTGGGACGGAACATATGCTGCTTGGATTAATCCGTGAGGGCGAGGGGTTGGCGGGGAGGATATTGCAGAAGAACGGGGTGAATATCGAGGGCGCTCGCGCGGAAGTCATCGCGCTGCAAGATAATGACTCCAAATCCGCAGAAGAATATGCCCAGCAAGCGGTTGAACGCTACGGCGCAGTGAGGGAGCGGACCGACGCAGAGAAGGCGTTGGAGATTGTCCGACGGGATGCAGCACAGCTTCGAGGAAAGTGCCTGCTTTCCATAGCGGACCTAAGCGCCGATCAAGTAGAAGCGATAATGGCTGTGTCGGTTGGGGTGAAACAGAACGTGCGGAGGGGAGTTGTCTGGTTTGGCTATCCGAAGTCGATGGCGATGGTGTTTGAGAAGCCTAGTTTGCGGACGCGGGTTACTTTTGAGCTGGGGCTGAGGCAGTTGGGGGGAATTCCGATTGTGTTGGGGCCGGAGGAGATCGGGATCGGGACTCGGGAGTCGGTGGAGGATGCAGCGCGGAATCTGGAGCGGTGGGTGGATGGGATCATGGCGCGGGTGTTCGACCACAATACGCTGGTCGGGCTGGCGGCGAACTGCAAGATTCCGGTGATCAATGGCCTGAGCGACCGCGAGCATCCCTGCCAGGCGCTGACCGACCTGTTCACCATCCAGGAGAAGAAGGAGAAGCTGGAGGGGCTGAAGCTGGCCTACGTGGGAGATGGGAACAACGTGCTCCACTCCCTGCTGCTGGGGGGGGCGCTAATGGGAATGAGCGTCGTGGCCGCCTGTCCGAAAGGGTACGAGCCGGATTCCGGAATCGTGGAGCAGGCTGCAGCATTATCGGGAGAGGGCGTGGAGACCAAGGTGGTAACGAAACCGGCGGAGGCGGTCAAAGATGCGGACGTGGTCTACACCGACGTTTGGACGAGCATGGGCCAGGAATCGGAATCCGCGGTGCGGATTAAGGCTTTTGACGGGTATGAAGTTAACGCCAAACTGATGGCCCAGGCGAAGAAGGATGCGATCTTCATGCACTGTCTGCCGGCGCACCGAGGCGAAGAGGTGTCGGCGGAAGTGATCGATGGCCCGCAATCGGTGGTTTTCGACCAGGCGGAGAACCGGCTGCACGTTCAGAAGGCAATCATGGCGCTGCTCTTGGGTGCGTGACGTCGTCGGGGTGTAGGGACGAATAAATCGCCGAGAAACGTTGCGTCGTTTGTTGAAACGTCCGTCGGCGATTTATTCGTCCCTACGGCGTCGGTCGACACAATCCTTTGATTGGAAGGGGATTCTATGGCTACTGTCGTTTTAGTCTATTCCGGGGGGTTGGATACCTCCGTATGTATTCCACTGATGCGTGAGGAGTACGGATTCGACCATATCGTGACCGTGACCGTGGATGTGGGGCAGCCGGCGGAGGATATTCGGCAGGCGGAGGAGCGGGCGCGGACGCTGGGGACCGAGCATTACACGGTCGACGCCAAGGCGGAGTTCGTGGAGCGCTACTGCTGGCCGGCGGTGAAGGCGAATGGGGATTACCAGGGATATCCGATTTCGACGTCGATCGCGCGGCCGTTGATCGCGCTGAAGGCCGTGGAAGTGGCGAAACGGATTGGGGCGCAGGCGTACTCGCACGGGTGTACCGGGAAGGGGAACGACCAGTTCCGGATCGAGTACATCATGCGGACGCTGACTCCGGAGCTGGATATTATCGCCCCTATGCGCGAGGGGCGGCTTCTGCCGGATGGTCGGCGCGAGCCCTGGACCCGCAGCGAGGAGATCGACTACGCCAACGCGCACGGAGTCTCGATCTCGCACACCAAGGACAAGATCTGGAGTATCGACGAGAACCTGTGGGGCCGGAGTATCGAAGGCGGCCGGTTGGAAGAGCCGAATTATGCCCCGCCGGAGGAAATTTTCCAGTGGACGCGGGCGTTGGCCGACACGCCGGACGAGCCGCGGAATCTGAACGTGGGATTCGAGAAGGGGATTCCGGTATCTCTGGACGGGCAGCGGATGGACGGGCTGGAGCTGGTGCAGGAGGTCCACCGGATTGCCGGCGAGCATGGCGTGGGGCGCGTGGACGTGATGGAGGATCGGATGCTGGGGCTGAAGGTGCGCGAGAATTATGAATGCCCCGCGGCGGTGGTCCTGCTGACGGTTCACCGCGCGCTGGAAGCGCTTGTCTGCACGCAGCAGGAGCTTAAGTTCAAGGCGCTCGTGGACCGCGAGTGGGGGGAACTGGCCTACCGCGGACTCTGGTTCGATCCGCTGAAGGACGACCTGGAAGCCTTCATAGAGAAGATTCAAGAGCGCGTGACGGGTTCGGTGAACCTCCGCCTCGCGAAAGGGAGCTGCATCGTCACGGGCCGCGAATCCGAGTGGGCGCTCTACAACGAAGACCTGGCTTCCTTCGATTCCAAAACCTTCGACCAGTCCGAGAGCATCGGAATGGTCAAGACCCACGGCCTCCAGTCCCGCATGTACTGGTCGCTCAAGCACCGGAAGTGACGGCCGACGACCGCCGACCGACGCCCGACGGCTCTCTTCCTCCCGATCCGTCCGCTCCGTCCGATAAGTCCGATTCCCGGCGACCTAAGCTCTGGGGCGGGCGGTTTAGCGGGTCTACGGA
>JBKJZI010000152.1:0-5069 GCA_046715155.1 Chthonomonadales bacterium
AACAACCTGGAATCGGTTTTCAAGTACCTGGTGAACGGATGACGTTCCAATTGCATTGGGAGGTTCAAAGACCATGCGAACACTATGATTGATTTCTACTTATTCAAGACTGCTCTGCGGGACCTTACTCGGCCGAAGCGTCTGATTGCGGCGGTCGTGCTCATTCTGATTCCGGCCGGGCTGGCATTTTTGCTCAAATGGAGGATGAGCGCGAACGGCGACTTTTATCCGCATGCGGTTTATAACATGCTGGCGCCGGCGATGGTGTTCGGATTCATCCTGGTGATACTGGCGGTGATCTTTTCGACCGGAGTGGTCAGCCAGGAGGTCGAGCAGAAGACGATCGTCTATTTGCTCACGCGGCCCGTCCCACGATGGCGGATTCTGCTGATGCGGTTCTCGGCAGCGATCGTGGCAATTACGATCACCGGATGGCTGGCGGCCGCGCTTCTCGGATTCATCCTGATGGGCGGAGATGCGTTTTCGGATTCCACGCTGCGTCGGGACGTCGCCATCATGCCCGTGGCCGCGCTAGCGTATGGCTCTACGTTCTTGCTGCTGGCAACGCTGCTTGCGAAGCCGCTGCTCTGGGGTCTGCTTTACGCGTTCGGCGTGGAGAGCTGGGCGCCCAACCTGCCCGGAATTCAGAAAATCTCGCTCATGGCTTACCTCCGCGTCCTGGCACCGCACCAGCAATTGGAGCGGGAAGCGGTAGATATCCGCGAGTTTTTGAGCGTAATGAACCCGGCCACCATCACTAACGGCACCGCGTGGACGGTCCTGATCCTCGTCATCGGCCTTTCCCTCCTCGCCGCCCTCTTCATCTTCTCCCGCAACGAATACGTGCCGCGGGAAGACGCCGAGTAGGGCAAGAGTGGAAGAGTGGAGAAAACGACGGTGGTCTTCCACTCTTCCACTCTTCCACTCTTGGCATTGACGGCGGCAACCGCCATGCCTCATAATACGCTCAATACCTCCTCCGCTCGCCTCAGGTAGTCCGCACGCTAGCTTTCGTTCACTTCTGTCTCAGCGGAGCGCAAGGAACATGATGGATCAGGACGGAAACGGCAGGCTGTCCCTCGCCGAACTCCAGGGCCAGGCAGAGGGTATCGACACTATCCTGTGCGTTTTTCCGGACATGTACGGCCGGCTGGTCGGCAAGCGGTTGGCGTTGCGTTTCTTCCTCGATAAGGTCGCTTCGGGTGGCATGCACGTGTGCGATTATCTACTCGCGTGCGACATCGACATGGACCCGGTCCCTGGTTATGCGCTGACGAGCTGGGAGACGGGTTACGGCGATTTCCTCTGCCGGCCCGACCTGTCCACTCTTCGCCGGGCTGCGTGGCTTCCCGGTTCGGCGATTGTGTTATGCGATTTGGTCTCCGAGACCGGCGGCGCCCTGGTTGAAGCAGCGCCGAGGCGGATTCTGCAGCGCCAGGCCGAGCGGGCGAGGGATCGCGGCTTTACAGTGATGGCGGGGCTCGAGATAGAGTTCTATCTCTTCAACGAGACCTATCCGTCGGCACGCGACAAGCGGTATCAGGACCTTAAGACATCCAGCCCTTATATCGAGGATTACCAGGTGTCGCTCGGCACGCGGGAGGAGCCTTTTCTGGGCGGGCTGCGAAGGGACCTCGAAGCGAGTGGAATCCCGGTGGAGTCCAGCAAAGGCGAGTGGGGTCCGGGCCAGCAGGAGCTGAATATCGTCTACAGCGAAGCGCTCGAACAGGCGGACCGTACGGCGCTGTACAAGCTCGCGATCCGGGATTCCACCCAGGCTCATCAGAAGGCCGTGACCTTCATGTCCAAGTGGAATGAGAGCGTTGCCGGGTCGAGTATGCACGCCCACGTGAGCCTCTGGAATGCGGACGCCACTCAGAACAGGTTCGAGGGGGATTCCGAGATCTTCCGTTGGTTCCTGGGTGGCTGGCTCCATTATGCGCGAGAGCTGGCGGCTTTCTACGCTCCTAACGTATCATCTTACAAGCGGTATCAGGCGGGCTCGTTCGCGCCGACGACCATCGGCTGGAGCCGCGACAATCGGACCGCCGGATTCCGCGTGGTCGGGTCAGGCAAATCGCAACGCATCGAGTGCCGGCTGCCAGGCGCCGATGCGAATCCGTACCTGGTCCTCGCGGCGGGAATAGCTGCCGGGCTTCAGGGCATCGAGGAGCGCATCGAACCACCGGCGCCGCTTACCGGGGACCTTTACGCGGCTGCGGGGCTGCCGAGAGTGCCATCCACGCTTCGGGAGGCCATCGCCGAGTTGGAGAAGAGCGAGTTTTCCCGGCGGGCCTTTGGCGAATCCGTGATCGAGCATTACCTTCACTTCTTCCGAACGGAACAGAGGAAGTTCGACGAGGTCGTTACGGATTGGGAGAAGGCGCGTTATTTCGAGAGAATCTAGCTCAGGTGCACTTCCATGCGTTTACAAGACAAAGTCGCGCTGATCACGGGGGCCGGGTCCGGAATCGGGCGTGAATCGGCGATTCTGTTCGCGCGCGAGGGCGCTCGCGTGGTGGCGGCGGATATCAATGGCGCCTCGGCCGAGGAAACTGCCGCGGCTATTCTCGATTCCGGCGGGAGCGCGCTGTCCGTAGAGGTGGACGTGTCCCGATCCGCGGATTCGGAGAAGATGGTACGGGTCGCCGAGGAGACCTTTGGCCGCCTGGACGTTCTCTTCAACAACGCCGGAATCTCTCACGCAGACGATGACGATGCTACGCGCACGGAGGAATTCGTCTGGGACCTGACCTTCGCGGTCAATGTGAAGGGCGTCTACCTCGGGTGCAAGTACGGGATTCCGGCGCTTCGGCGGGCCGGAGGCGGCTCGATCATCAATACGGCATCTTTCGTTGCGGTCATGGGAGCGGCGACCCCGCAGCTCGCCTATACCAGCAGCAAGGGGGCAGTCCTCGCGATGACCCGTGAACTGGCGGCCATCCATGCGCGGGAAAACATACGGGTGAATGCATTGTGCCCGGGACCTCTGCGCACAGAGCTGCTGATGAAATATCTGGATACGGAAGCGAAGCGCCAACGGAGGCTCGTCCATATCCCGATGGGCCGATTCGGCGAGGCGAGGGAGATTGCCCAGGCCGCGCTCTTCCTGGCCTCAGAAGAGTCGTCCTTCGTAACCGGCGCGACATTCCTGGTGGATGGCGGAATAACTGCAAGCTATACGACGCCGGAATGACCGGGAGAAATTGATTGTCAAGCTACGGCATTGCGATCGGAATCTTTCTGACAGTCCTGGTGACGGCAGTTGCCTTTCTCATTGGCGCGCGTGCCGCACGCAGCGTTCAGGAGTTTCGTGAAGAGGACCACGAGACGTTCACCGGAAGGAAGGATCCGTGAGGACGGAAGCCGCGCCAACCCCCTCTTCGGACCGTGAGACCCTTCACAAATATGGCTACGCCCAGCAGCTCCTGCGTGATATGGGCGGGTTCTCGAATTTCGCCATCTCGTTTTCCATCATCTCGATCCTCACGGGCGCCGTCACGCTTTATGGGGTGGGCCTCACCGCGGGCGGCCCGGTCGTTATGGGACTTGGATGGCCGCTCGTCACGCTGTTCGTGCTCATCATTTCCGCGAGCCTGGCCGAGCTGGCTTCGGCGATTCCGACATCCGGCGCGCTCTACCATTGGTCGTCGGCATTAGGCGGACCGGGGTGGGGATGGTTCACGGCCTGGCTCAACCTTATCGGACTGGTGGCAGCCGTCGCGGGAATCGACTATGGCTGCGCCCAGTTCATGACTCCGCTTCTGGGACTGGAGGACGCGCCTCGGAACTACCTGATCGTCTTCGGCGTGATACTGCTATCGCATGCCGCCCTCAACCACTGGGGAATCCGGGCCGTCGCCAGGCTGAACGACTTCAGCGCCATCTATCATATGCTCGGAGTGGCGGTCGTGGTTTTCGCACTCGCCTTTTTCGCCCCGCGGCAGCCGGCCTCGTTCCTCTTCACCAAGACATTTACCACCGTCACCGACAAACCGTACTGGTTCGCATTTCTCGGCGGCCTGCTTCAAGCGCAGTGGACCTACACGGGCTATGACGCGTCGGCGCACACCATCGAAGAGACGAAGGACGCGCGAGTTCGCGCGCCGTGGGGAGTTTTTCTTTCAGTAGCCGTTTCGGGTTTGTTTGGCTACCTTATGCTGGCGTTTGTGACCATGGCGATACAGGACCTGGGCGCCACGGCCGCTGCCGCCAACCCATTTATTTACATATTCGAGCAGGGCCTTGGGGAGCGGTTCGGCCACGCGGTCCTGTGGGTCGTTACGCTGGCGATGTGGTTCTGCGGACTCTCCTGCGTCACATCCACGTCGCGCATGATCTTCGCTTTCGCCCGCGACAAAGGGCTGCCGTTCTCTCAGAAACTCGCGCACGTCAGCCGCACGTCGCGTACACCGGCCGCCGCCGTGTGGCTCGCGGCCATTCTCGCATTCCTGCTGCCGTGTCTCATCTATTCTCTCGGGCTGGTGTTTCCCAGGGCGGTGGAATTCTCCCGGCTTTACCCGGCCGTGACCGGAATCAGTACGATCGGTCTCTATCTCTCCTACGGAATCCCCATCGCTCTCAAGCTTCGCGCGACTCGTCAGGGAATCTGGACGCGCGAGGCGAACGGACCGTGGAATCTGGGCAGTTGGAGCGGCCCGGCCGCATGGATCAGCGTCGCGTGGATCGCCTTCATCACCGTGCTGTTCATGCTGCCCCCGAACCACCTGACCGGCTACATCTTCGGCGCCACCTTCGGAGCGCTCGCATTGGTATTCTTAGCACGCGTACGCGGCCGATTCCGCGGCCCGATTCCGCAAGCCGAATCCGCAGAAGAGCTCGCCCAACTAGAGACGCAATTCGAGCGCCGGACAGAAGCAAGTGTCGGAAAGGACTAAGAGACTTAGCAAGCGAATATTGCAATTAGGAATAGATTCCGTGTCTGTTCCTGCTCAGGGATAATGTCCGTTAATTGCTCAGGAAAAATGTCCGGGCTGGTATTACTTCCAGCGGTTGATAGGCTTTCGGCATTCCTTGAAGCAGCAGGTTCCTGAGGTTCTCAGGCTTTT
>JBKJZI010000153.1:0-16070 GCA_046715155.1 Chthonomonadales bacterium
GGTTATCTGCTGCCGGTCCTGTGGGAGTGGTGGAACCGGCCGACCGCTCTTGCATACGCGCCACCCCCTGCGCCGGAGCTTCTGCGATGGAGTCTTCTGGTGATGGCCATCGGCGTCCTCCTCTCCGGAATTCGCGACCTTTACGCCGCGTTTGGACTCCCTGGCGGCTCATGGCCCTGGCCGAAGGAGCCGGCGGCATCAACCGAATGATACCGCGCCGCCGGCTCCACCGCACAATATTCACACTGGCCGGAATCTACAATCTGGGTTTCGGGGTCTATTCGGCGTTAGACCCGCAATGGCTGTTTCGCCTCGCCGGTATGCCGCAACTCAATCACCCGGCCATCTTCTCATGCCTCGGCATGGTCGTAGCCCTCTACGGAATCCTATACTTCGAAGTGGCGAGGGACCCGGATCGCGGGCGGCTCATCGCAGCCGTGGGCCTGCTTGGAAAGACCTTAGGCCCTATTGGGATGGGCTACCTCATCCTCAGTGGCAACTGGCCGGCTACCGCAGCTTTTCTGATAGTGGGAAATGACCTCATCTGGTGGATTCCGTTTGCACTGTATTTGGTCGACTCCGCTCCACGTCGGAGCCCCCAATCGTGAACGGTCTCATTTCTTGCGCCCGAGACCGAACTGGTCGCCGTTTCGGACCGGCCGTTGTCCGTTGAAGACGATTTCCACCATCTTCTCGCTGTGGACCGGCCAGCCGTTCTCATCCGCCAGCGCGGTCAGAATCCGCTTGCTCTTCACCTCGATCACTTCGCCGGTGGAGGGATAGGCGTACCGGCCGTCCAGGCTGAAGGTGACCCATCCCGGCTGCTCCCTTAGCTTAATGCTCTCTTTCTGCACGGGCGGCATGACGGTTGCATCGAAGACGTGTACACGCTCGTTGGCCGCGTCGCAGACCCATATCTCTTTCTCGTCAGGCGTAAGTCCGACTCCGTGGCTTGGGCAGCCGTGTCTTCTCGGGGGCGCCTTCTCGTAACCGGTCACTTCCACGCGATAGAGCATCTTTCCTGACCTAAGGTCTCCAATCTCAAACCCCAACAACTCGTTTACATTGACGAATACCAAGTCCTGGCGTCGGTTGACGGTGAAAGGGCGGATTGAATTGCCGAATGGTCCAACCATTCTGGTAATGGCGTTCGTCCGCGTATCTACGACCGGAAGTAGCGGCGACCGCAGCCCCGCGAGATACGCCTTCTTGCCGTCCAGACCGACGATCGTATTGTGGGCGCCCGACTTCGGTTCGATCTTCGCGATGATGTCGCCTGTCTCACCGTTCACGACATGCCAATGGTCCTTCTCGAGTGACGGAAGGTAGATGGATGAGCCGTCCGGTGTAATAGACATGCGGTCGCAGCCCCCTTCGTACTCGCGGTTCCAGAGCATTTTTTCCGATCGAATGTCGATGCAGGCCAGTCGCTTGATGGTGCTGACGTAAAGCCGGCCAGTCTTTGCGCTGGCGCAGATCCCCTTAACGTTTTCGGCCGGGTTGTGGTCGAAGGTCGGAATCCGCTTCACGAACCGATGGCCATTGCCCATATCGAAAACGAGCACCCCCACCCCGCCATACTCCACATAATTGCGAATTCCCGGCGACGCGACGTAGAGCAGATGTCTCTCCTTGCCGGGAGACGCGGAAATGCACACCGAGAGGAGAAGGATTGCGCAGATAGCGCTTGCCAGGACGGCCGGTATTCGCATGACAGAGGTCCCTTCTGGGAGAGATACGGTGTTTGGAAAGGGATGCGCCGCGTGTCCTGTGGAATCCTTCACCGGAGACATGTCATAGTGGCCACATTCCGGCAGTCGGAAGTCGTCGTCCAATGAAGGAAACGGTCTATGACTGCCCAGCCCGATAGGAGAATACTCTGTTGATACTCTGTAGAATTCGATCTCTTGCCATCATCGCCACCCTCGCGCTTCCGGCCCCGGCGCTGGCACAAGGTAAGTGGCTCTATTCGTCCAACGCCTCTCAGTTATGCGAGCGTCATCTGGACAAGAACAAGGTCATCGGAATGTCTGTCGCCATCGCCAAAGATGGCAAGATCCTCTACTCCAACGGATTCGGCTGGAAACACCGGGAGAAGAAGATTCCGGCATCCGAGATTACGCGTTACCGGCTCGCCTCCGTGAGCAAGCCAATAAGCTCGCTGCTGGCATTCGAGCTGATCCGTAAAGGCAAGTTAGAACTGGACTTCAAAGTCCGCCGGTACTTGAAAGACCTGCCGGATGGGCATGACTATTCCACTCGGGAGATCCTCGGCCATATGTCCGGAATCCGGCACTACAAGGACGGCAAGGATAAGACAGATTCCGTTGACAAGCATTACATTCGGATGAGCGACGCGTGCAAGCTCTTTATCAACGATGACCTGCTATTCAAACCGGGCGAAAAGTACGACTACAGCACGCACGCTTACTCCGTACTGGGCTGGCTCATTGATCAATTGACCGGCAAAATGTTCTGGCAGTACGCCGGAGAGCGATTCCGCGCGTGGGGTCTCACCGATCTCGGCCCGGAGAATTCCCCGTCCCAGGGAATGAACCGATCCGAGATCTACAGGCACGACGACGGCAAGACGAAAGTCGCGGGCAAAGACGACATAAGCTGGAAATACCCGGGCGGCGGCTTTGAATGCTCTGCCCGTGATATGGCGCTGCTGGGCATCAAAGTGATCGATGGCAAGATCATTCCCCGGTATTACCTGGACAGCGTCGTATGGAAGGCGCAGACGGCCGGCGGCAAGAGCACCGGATTCGGATTGGGCTGGGACGTCGGTTCCCGCGAGGGCAAGCGCGTCGTGGCCCACAGCGGCGCTCAAAACGGCGCCTCGTCCTACTGGCGGCTCTATCCTGACCACGGTATAGTGGTCGTCGTCCTGTCGAACACCCGCCATGACGGCACGGTCCAGCTATCCCGCGACCTCGCCGACCTCGCCTTCGGTAAATCGGTTCCGGTTGGCAAGCCAGCTAAGTGAGTGGTGAGTGGTGAGTAAGTGAGTAGGCGCAACGACCACTCACTTACTCACCTACTCACCACTCACTCCGGAATCACTAGCTCGTCCAGGTAGGCTCTCAGTTCTCGCTCCGCATCGGCGGTATGCTTCCTGAACTGGGTGACTTCCTGGCGCAGGGTTTGAATCCGCGTCTCCTGGGCGTCCAGCTCGGTAACGTACCGTTTGTAGAGAGCGGACATCCGGTCCAGGGCGGCCATGTTTTTGCGGAGTCGGTCCTGGTCTTGCATGATCGCGGCGATCTCCTGCTCGCGCACCGTAACCTGCGACTGGAGCTCTGTGACCCGGCGGCGTCTCTGCACGATCTCCTGAAGCGCTTCCCGCAGTTTGGGTGCGATGTCCTTCCGATTGGCGTAGAATGCCAGCGCGTTGATATCGGCGTCGAACACCGCCACGGTCTGCGATACCGGCCGCTCCACCAGGACTTTGAGCTGCTGGGACTTTCCAGGCGGTACCACTACCGCGAACCGGTACAGGCGCGAAGTCCGTTCCGTGGCCTGGGTTGGCGAGATCAGCTTGTATTCTGATCGGAATGGATACTCTACTAGCACAGTCTTCGGCGCCTCCGCCTTTGACTTGATCGTGTACGTGGTTTCCTGTGACTCCTTGCGGATGACGGTCAAAACCCCTTTCTTCAGGCTCATCGACATCTCGTGCATTGTCACGGCTGGAGCCTGCCGCTCGCCTTCCACCGCCAGGTCTACGGCGTAGGTTAAGAGCCGAGATTCGCCGGGCGTAACGTCCTCCATCTTCGCGTCGCCCGCATAGGTGCTTCCATCGAACAGCGTGATCGGCCCGCCCTTCAGATGCAGCCCCGTGACGTTCTTCAACCTTACTGCGTTCAGTGGAAACTTGGAATCGGAATCCGCGTTGTACAACGAAAGCTTCTCGGCTTCCACATCCTGGGCGACGACCGGAATCATCGCTGCTTGTTGTCGCGCAAGCGTCACCGGCGTCGTAATTCTGTACTCAAACAGCTCCCCCGTCTTCTCTCCCTGCGCCATCACAATGATAGAGTTATCCAGATCGTAGCCGGTGACGGCTTCGATCCCTTCGGGAAGCAGCCGGCCGGCATCGGCTTTCGCCGCTGGAGGGGCCGCCGCACCCGCTCTACGACCCATCCCTCCTCCTCCGCCCATACCGCCTCCCAAGCCGCCGAGTGCACCGCCGGCTGCGGCGGCTGCTTTGTCCTGCAAGTCTCCTCCGTGCGTTTGTGGAAAGGGTGAGGCGATCACATCGTTGGCAACGACTGGTCGGCGCAGGTAAAGCGGCTGATAGAGGTCCTGGATGAAAGATATCGGGCGGCCGGAAACTAGAGCAAGGCGGATTCCGTTCCAATCGTCCTCGGATGTGTTCTCCACTAGCGCCCAGCCTTGCAAATAGGCCTTGTTCGGCGCGGCGTTGCGAGCGGCACCGCCCAACACGAGCCGATAGCTCATCTTCCAAAGCGGCGCTTCAGTTACATAGCCGACCCTAACCTGCCGCCGGCCGTTTCCGGAGAAGTGCAGAACTACCTGGCGGCGCTGGTCATCGGTCCCCTTCGCCAGCAGCCCCAGCGCCTCCTGAAGCTCCTTGTTTATCCGCTCGTCCAGGATCCGCACCCGCATCTCGGAATCCACGCGCAGCGTCACGAGCCCTTTGTCGGTTAGAAGCGTCACGAAGGTCACCGCAAACGGCTTCTTTTCTTCGACGATTACTTGGCGAGTCTCGACTCCGATTATGCTGCCGGTGAAACTCTCCTTGCCGGTCTCGATCGTAACCCGCTGTCCGCGCAGACGGCCCAGAAGCTGCTCCATGGTCAGGTTGGAGGTGACATCCACCGCGAACGATTGCAGCGTCCGGCTGATCGGGTCGCGCGCCGTGTAGGTCGCCGGCTGGACTTTCCCGGCCTGGTCGATCAGCACCAGCGACTTGAGAATGTCGTTGATCTGCGCAGTCCTAAAAGTCAGCGGAATCGCCGCGTCCCCGTTGACCTCCCCCGATCTCTCGGTGTACGAGACGCCGCTCGTAAAGAGCGTCACGATCCTCACCGGCAAACTCTCCGGATTCCCCTGTGCCTGCGCACCTGCCGGCCCTGCAAGCGCGAACATCCCGATTACCAGAGTGAGCGATTTCATAGTCCTGCCTTCCTTCTCCGCTACCGTTTACGGTTTGACGATTCAGCCGGAGGATTCGCTACTTCGGGAACTCGATTCCATCATGCTCGAGCGTAACCGCGACACTCGCGTAGATATCATCCAGAGTAGGCCAGACGAAGGAATAGGCATAGCGGGACGGCCAAGCGTTTCTCACGGTGAACCGAAATGTCTCTTTCCCGATCCCTTTGGTCATGACGATCGCGATCGTTTTCCGCATTGCCATGACCTTACCTTCGACAACGGCTTGCCGCCAGGCCAGCACCGGATCCGGTTGCAATGCGGCATACGTCAGGGTTATTTTGCTGGTGCGGTGGCGGCCCGGTAGTTTGCGCGTCAAGTTGTCGGCCCCCTGCCGCAGTTCCATGACCTCCGTTTCGGATTCGAGGCCGGTCGCTTCCATCAGGCGAATTGTATGTCCGTCGAATTGAAGGCCAAGGCTATCGGCGGCGCTTGCGGCGCTCGGGCGGATTCGGACGCTAGGTACGGTTTGGAGCTCTCCAGGGCGCTGCGCCCAGACCACCGCCCAAAATCCGCACAGCGCCACAATGAGAGTGCCGACGGAGACTGCTCTTCGATGGTTACCGCGCATCTTCAGTTCTTCCTCTCCCTCAAGAGTTGTATAATGCGACTCACTCCAGGATTCCCGCGAGGCGGAGCGTTTCCTTGACGGATTCGACTCCTCGGACCTCATACCCCCGGATTCCGGCCGCGCGAGCCCCCTCGACGCACTCGGGAGTATCGTCGAAGAAGATCACTTCCTCCGGCCGGCAGCCAAGATGACTCAGCACATGCACATAAGCCGCGGAATCCGGCTTCATGAATCCGGTTTCAAAGGAGAGAAACACGTGGTCGAAGCGCCCGCCGAACATGTCCGGCTGTTTCAGACGCTCCCAGTGCAGCGGGTTGTTGTTGCTCATGCACGCCAGCGTGAACTGCCCGCGAAGCGAATCCAGCAGGTCCAGCGCTCCTGGAAGTGGCCCCCGATCCCAGGAGAGAAATCGCTCCCGGAATTCCACGCTGGCAATAGGGAGTTTCAGATCGGACACAATTCCCTGACAAAACTCGTCCGGCCTACACTTGCCCGTCTCAAATCTACGAACATAGGGTGAGAACAGCCAGTATTTCCGGGCTTCGTTTGCATCCATCCGCCCGCCCGTCAGCTCAGCTACCGCGCCGATTCCAACCCAGTCAACGAGCACGCCGCCAAGATCAAACAGCAGCACTTTCGGCGGAATTGGCGACGGGCTAGTTATGGCCGACTCCAGGGTCGAGATGACCGATGTGGCAGACTGCCTGCCGAAAGCGATCTTCCCAGCCGCCTGACAAGAGCTGGTAGGGACGGTTCCAAGCGTCCAATTCCGCGACGAACGCGGCATGCATCCACTCGCGAATTACCTCCCCATCCCGTGTCCCGTCCTGTACGAAAGAAGAATCCACATCGGAGAGTAGGTACAGGTCTGGCGCCCGATGGCGGGCGTATATCTCCTCGACTGCGGCCGAGCGAGTGTCCATGTATCGCTGGTGCCAGATGGCCGTCGCGAATGCGTCCGTATCACAAATCAGAATCCGATTCGACATTCGCGCTGCTTCATTCTCACGCTCACATTGAATCCGAGCGATCTCCGCAAAGTCTTCCGACCTCCATTGATAATGGCCCAATTCTCGCAGCATCCGTTCGCTCGCCTCGCGGCCGTATTCCGCTACCCAGACGGTATCGTAGTGCTCAGCCAGCCGCCGAGCGAGCGTGGTCTTACCGGTGGATTCCGCGCCAATCAGACAAACGCGCTTAGCATAATAAGCGCGAACCGGCGGCTCCAAGTACTCCCAACACCCAAGCGGATTCTCGCGGATTCGCGTCGCGCAGATAGGCACCTTTGTCCGTGCCCGGTCAATCTGAACATGCTCGCAGCCGAGGTAGAAGGCGAAGCTGTCCCCATAATCCTCCGACGTGAATACCACGTCCGGCCGGAATCCAAGCGTCTCTACCGAGAAAATAGCCCAGGCACGGGAATCTTCGGCATCGAGGGTGTCCTCCACTACGAGTACGTTCACCCCTGGATGGATCTCTCTCACCCAACTCGCCCGAATATCCGCGTCTGGCTCTTCGCCCGGTCGCCGACATACCATCACGAAAAGCTCGTCAACCTGTGATGCGGCGGAATCAATGAGGTACTTGTGCCCGCAATGCGGCGGGTAAAACTTGCCCACGATAAGACCGCGCCTACGCATTCGGAGCGCCTGGATGGGGGAGGGGTTCCAGAGGGGATATCGGATTCTCGCGATTAAGCGATTTTCGCCATTCAGCCAGCCCCGCCACACACATCGCCAGGAAGACCGCGTACAGAATGGCCGTCAGCTTCAGATCACGCGAAATGTAGAGGTACACGTAGATCACATCTGCGACGATCCAGACCAACCAGTTCTCGATCTTCTTGTTATTCAGCAAGTACTGTCCGGCAAGGCTCAGAGCCGTCGTAAGGGAATCGAGGAACGGCGCGGATCCTCTTATAGCCTTCAAAACGATCATCAAAGCGGGGGTAGTGGCCATGACAAACAGAAGCGAGCCAAGGAGAAGGCGTCCGGAAGCGCGGCTTACCTTGAGCTCGCTTCTGTTCTCGCCCCCGTGCAGCCACCAGTACCAACCCTGAAACCCTAGGACGATAAAGAAAACCTGGAGTCCTGCGTCCCCAAACAGCCGCTGCTGCGTAAATAGCACCAGAAAGAGCCCGCTGCTCAGGATTCCCATCGGGAAGTTGATCGGATGCTGCCGCACCACCAGGTAAACGCAAATCGCTCCCGTCACCACTGCGACCGTTTCGAGCATCCCAAACGGCAGCCACGCCGTCCATGAGCCTATGATCATCAAGGCGGAGATCAAAATGATCAGGATGATCTCTACGGATTTCAGTCTCAACGCTGCTTTCCGAGTGAAGTGTCGTTCCCAGCTTCTTCAGAATCTCACACGCCTCTTGCTTGCCAATTACCCTATCGAATACCTGTCACTCTCATCGATCCTTAACAGTTACCCCGGCGGGCCTGACTATTCGATTTCGTCGGAATCGGCATAGACGGTGCGCTGCTCGGCCGGTGCGCTGCTCATCTGGTCTCTGAGTACCGTTATCTGTGCGAGCGCGAGTTCGCCCATCTTTCCCGGCGCCGGGCTTGATATCCAACGCATCATGGACGAGAGTATCAGTTCCTTGAGGTATGCGTACGAGAATCCATCCGTTGCGGCTTCGATCTGCTGGGCAGCGGGAGCCGAAATCTGCAGGTCCGGCTGAAGCTGTTCATTCCATAATCTCAAGTAGGCCGCTCGCTCGGGCGAGGCCGGAAGATCGAAATGGTACTTACGGTCGAAGCGGCTTGGACGTTCCAGAATCGACGCGTCCAGGCGCTCCGGGTGGTTCGTTGTCGCGAGAATAACGATTCCGGAGTTAGCGGCGAATCCATCCAGCTCGTTCAGAAAGTAGGACCTATTGCCTTCCGTAAGCAGGGAATCGAGATCCTCCAGGACCAGCACGCAGGGAGTCGTTTCGCGGGCTCGCTTAAAGACGTCTCGGATGCAGTCGTGGTCGGTCCGGTACTGCGCCTTAAAGCTCTGAACGTAGAGACAGGGCTTACGCAGTAGATTGAGCAGGGCCTTGACCGTGTGGGTCTTGCCGTTGCCAGGGGGTCCTATCAGCAGAACTCCGCGCTTCCAGGGCACCCCGTACTGATCGTACAGCTTTCGTGACTTGAAGAACTGCTTGAAGTCCGTGCGGATCTCTTGCTTGAGCGCCGGCGGCAGCACGAGGTTGTCGAAAGTCGCGGTTTGAATGCTCCGAAAGAGGGACTCACTCTTCTGCCAATGTCCGCCGGAGTATACGAGGACTTGACCGCGAACTTGCTCGCACCACGCGCACACGGCTTCGAAGAACTGAGCTGCAAGCGCCTGGGATTCTGCGAGCACCCAATAATAATCCGTGGTACAGCGCATCTCGGTCCACTGCATCAGCACTACGTCGAGGACATGTCCCTTCCACTCCACGGCGAGCCAGGCGTTGCGCACCGACCTGTATGGCCGCTTGTTCGCCCCGTCCCATCCAGTAGCGAGATGGCTGTGGACCTTTTGCAGAACGTGGATCTTGCAGTGGCCATCCGCCGCGTATTCCTCCACGTCGAACGTATCGTCGTCCCCTTCGAGGATGGATTTGTCACGGTGTTCAGCCGCCAGCCGCGCGCTCACGCTATAAGCAATGGCGTTCGTCGGCAGCGATAGCGCGTCCCGCACGAGGTCTTCTAGGTTCATTAATTGGCTTGGGCGTCCAGGTCGTCAATCAGCAGTTGGATCTGATCGCGGATTCCTGAGATTCTCTTGTCTACCAGATCCCAAACGCGATACATCGCAACGCCGAAATACACGTGCACGAAGAGGTTCCGCACATTGATCAAGTCTCGCCACGGTACGTGGCTTTGTTGCTTTCGGAAGTCCGCCGAAAGGGATCGAGATGCCTCCCCAACTATCTGGAAGTGGTGAATGATCCAAACGCGGATGAGCTCATCTTCGAAGAACGCTCACCTTCCGCGCACCGAATGGCGCTCGACATTATCTATCGCCTCGACACTGTCCACGAGCCGTTCCCGCACGGTCCTCATAAGTGCACAGCTTCGGCCGTAACACGGGATCGAGTTGATTCCTTCAGTCCGTCCAACTCCACGAGATCGACACGGCAGTCGAGTAGTTCCTCCAGGTCTGCTCGCAGATTGGCGAATTCGAAGAGGTCTCGATTGCGCTCCATGTCGACAACGAAATCTACATCGCTTTCTGAATCGGCTTCCCCACGGGCAACGGAACCGAAAATGCGGATATTGAATGCGCCATGCGATTCGGCGACCCGGAGGATTTCTTCGCGTTTCGCCCGTACCTGGTCGATCTTCATCAAAGGTGACTCTTAATTGCGCGCGGACTTTAGCGTCAATGGCACTCCGATGAAGGACGCGGCCATGCTGCCGGAATCGGCGTCGAATACGCGAACCGTGCCGTCGAATCCGCCGGCGGCGATCTGCTTGCCGTCCTTCCGGTAAGTCAGTGCGTAGACAGGGCCGCTTCCGGCTTTCAGGGTTTGGAGACGTTTGCCGTCCTCAGTGGCGTAGATCCTGATCTCCCCGGATTCCGTGCCGACCGCGAACTTCGAGCCGTCGAGGTTGAACGCCACCGCGTTGATCTGTCCTGGCTGCTGTTCGTAAGTCCGGATAAGACTCTGGTCTTCCTGGTTCATCGTGCGCGGTTTCGTGCGATAGATCTGATAAAGGCGTGGAATTCCGTCGTCACCGCCGACCAGGACTTGCATCGAGTTGGGTCGGAGAGCGAGAGTTCGGTAAGGGGAGGTATGGGTGTTGATGTCGTCCACGAAGGAGCCGTTCTTCGCCATGAGCAGCTTGATCGCGCGATCTCGGCCGGTCGTCAGGAGATGCATCGTCTCTTCCGGCAGCAATGGACGATTGGTATTGCCCTTGTACTTTTCGACCTCCGTGCCGATGAACTTCACGTCCGGCATCGTCCACCCGGTAGCGAACACCCAGTCCGAATGGTTGTCGAACTTGAACAGCACCTTTCCATCCGGAACCGAGATGATCCGCGCGGAGTTGTCTGCCGCTCCTACCGCTAATTGCTTCGAATCCGGTGAAAACGAAGCTCCGTAGAGCACGTCGTAACTGAGCTCAGCGGCATTGACCAACCGGTTGGTGACAGTATCCCAGAACTGCGCTTCCCCAAACTTCGCCGGCGCCCCGCCGACAATTGCCAGGTACTTGCCGTCTGGTGAGTAAACGATGGATTCGATTCGAGGCGATTTTCCGACCAGGCGCGCGGCAATTGCCGAACCATCCGCTTTGTGGAGCAGCACCTCGCGGTACCCGGAAACGGCGATCGTGCTTCCGTCAGGTGAGAAAGCAATCGCGGAGACGACCGGGGCGGCCCTGTAAGTCGGCGGATTCGCCGGATTGATTGGGTCTTTTACTACGGGGGTATCGTTCTTAGCGCCCTCGAGAATCCATCGTCGGAATAGGTCCACTTCGGCTTTACTGAGCGGCTTTGCGTTCTTCGGCATTGCTGGCGGATCGCCCGATATGAACTTCAGAACCACACTGTTATCCGGTTCGCCGGGCTTGAAACCGGGACCGGCCGCGCCGCCTGCGCGAAAGGCTTCGAAGGTGGTAAGGATCAGTTTGCCGCCCTGTGTGGCGGCCTGGTGGCACCCCTGGCACCGCTTTTGAAGAATCGGCTTGATCTGACGGTGGTAGCTGACCTTAGTTCCGCCCGTTGCCTGGCCGGCCGCGAACCCGGCAAGCGCAAACGATAGGACAATCAGGATGGCGGTAATCGATCGAGTTGACATGGCTGCATCTTTCAGGACACGAACTCATTATAACAGAGTCGATTGTCACGCAGCCGGGCGGACAAGCAGCCGTTCCTTCACGGCAGACTCCGCGGGGCGGACCATCGCCTCGGGCGGCAATTCGGAACTTCGGAGGAGCGTTTCCGCCGCTGTTCGGCGATCCAATTCCCGTTCCAGCGCCAGCAAGCAGCGGCGAGCCCGCTTGCGGACCGGCCGCGCCAGTTTCCAAACGGCCCAGCTTTCCGCTACCGCCCGAACAAACGGCGCCGCCTCCGGGTCTCCATTCCGCTCTAGAGCCGCCAGGACTGACAACATCAACGCGGAATCCACCCGTGCGTCACTTGATACCAGCGCAGTGCACAGGGTAAGCGTGGAATGGTGAGTAGCAAGCATCGAGTGTTGACCGTCGTTCTTACTTCCAGCGAATACCTATTCAATCAGGGGAGGCTCGCTCCCGACTTCTGCGTTTGGAAACTCTATACTGACACACGCGCCGCCGCTTTCCAGGTTGACGGCGGAAATGACCCCTTGCAGGTCCCACCGCGCCAAAGTCCTGACCAGATCCAGACCCAGATGCCCATCATTCTCAATGTCGAAACTCGCGGGGAATCCGGGTCCGTTGTCACGGACTTCCAGGGCACATCGCCCGTCGAGGGTACGGAAGCTGACATCCACGTCGGTCGCTCCATGCTTTGCTGCATTCGACACCAGCTCGTTAATGACCAGCGCGAGGGCGGTCCCCTGCTTGACCGTGATAGTTCCAGGTTCGCATTCCAGCGTGCAGCGGGCGGACGTGCTGGCTCCGACCATCGGAAGCAGCTTCTCGAAAACTTGCTGGACGTCAACGTCCAGATCAGGGCTGCCGTGCGTCAGGAAATCGTGGACAGCTGCAATGGCTCGAATCTGGCCCACGAGCCTCTGCAGCTCTGCGCGGCCCACCGTATCGCCGCTCTCCATGAGCTGCATGTCCATCAGCGCGGCGACCACCTGGAGGTTATTCTTTACTCGATGGTGGGTCTCCCGCATGGAGTTTTCGAGTCGTTCTGCTTTTTCACGTTCTGCTTCTCGAAGCCGCGCGCTGTCGATGGCGAGCGCGGCCTGTTCGCAGAATGGCACGAGCGCCTCCAGGTCTGCTTCTGCGATCTCCCGCCCACTTAGAAGCGTATCCACGAACAGCATGCCAATCACGCGGTCTTGCGCTGTCAACGCGAGCGTAGCATGCGAGCGTACCCCGGACATATTGATGCCATGTGACGGGAAGTCGGCGAACTGGTACTGCGGAGTGAGATAGTAGCGAAGCTCGCCCCGCAGGATACGCTGGAGAGGGTTGTCTCCGCTCGGTGTAAGAACGAAAAACTCCTGGGATTCATCCACCGGCCCGCCGTCGCGCCCTGTTCCCCATGCGCCCCGCATACCGCCAGCGATAGGGTCGTACAGCCAGATTCCCGCGCGGTCGAACCCGGCCGTTTCCACCACTGCGTCCCGGACCATACGCATGACGTGGGATAGGCTTTGGCCAGCATTGACAGCCTGCGCGATTGCCGTGATTCGCCCCTGCCGTTTCTCCAGCTCCTTTAGCGCGGTAATGTCTGAAAAGACAAGCAAACCACCCGTGACACTGCCGTGCTCGTCTCGAATGGGAGATGCCGCACTGTACACATGTGCCAGGGAGCCGTCTGGTCGCCTGACAATTCTCTCAGAGGTTAGCCGTTCGTGCCGTCCATCAAGAATCCGGGCCAGCACCGTGTCCTCCGGCGCAGCCCTTTCCCCGTCAGGATGGTAAAGGCCATACTCTGTGTATCCTTCGATGCCTGTGCGAACTAGCGGATGGCCCCATATGCGCTCGGCTTCTGAATTCGCGTATACGAGCTTTCCGTTCGCGTCGCTCAGGAGAATGCCGGCGGGGACCGTATCCATGAGGGTTTGGAGCCGCGCCTTTTGGGCGGGCATCTCTTCTTCCAGGCGCCGACGCTGCGTAACGTCTTGTACCGTAATCCAGATGCCCACAGCTTCAGCGCCGGAGTTCCGTACCGGGTAGTAGTTAATTAGATATAGACCCTTGCTGCCCGGCTGTCCCGGAACTTCGGCCTCGGCCTCCATCTCCCTTACAGTGGATCCCTCAATCAACGACCTCCGCAAGATGGAATAATGCCTCACGGAGATGACGGACCCCAGAATCTCCTTGGGAGTTTTGTCGAGCATCTCTTTCGGGCACACGCCGCCGATCCGCGCCAGCGAATCGTTGACATACCGGAATCTAAGCTCGGGTAGGGCGAGGTAGCCAAATCCGAGAGGCGCCTCACGAACTAGCGCTTCCAGTTCAGCCGTGTGCCGTGAAAGTACGTCGTTGAGTAGCTGATCCACGCCAGATTCGCTTTGCCCTATATTCGACTCTCCGGCTCGGGGAAGTTGCGGTTTGCGCGGCAATACAGGGACCTTTCAGGGACGGCGGGGTTGCTGCTGAGATTACTGGCGCTGGTTGCGACTTCTGTTCGCGCCAGGCAGATTCCTTCGATACCGGCCGGTCATCCTAGATGGGGATTCAGTGGACGGCGGCTTCGTCCGGCGTCGGCGCTGTTAATGCTGCTACGGCGACCGAGGACGCTTTCTGGCCCAGCTTCGGGAAGAAGTAGATGAGCATCATTTGGACGGACGCCGCGACGGGCACTGCCAGCAGCATGCCCCAGACGCCAAAGAGCGTCGCTCCACACATGAGGGCGAAGATGTTCACCACCGGGTGAAGCCCGACCGAGCCTCCCACCACACGCGGGGTGATTCCATAGTCGAACGTAAAATGCATAACGAGGAACGCCAGCACCACGATGACCGCGTGAACGGCGGGCGACAGCGTTATGGAGGTCGGCACTAACACGACGGGCTGCATCATCAAGGAGATGACGGCGGCGCTGGCCATCGTCACCAACGGCCCGACGTACGGTACCGCGTAAAGAACACCAGCCGCGATTCCGAGGAACAGCGAGTACTTCACACCCAGCAGAAAGAAGATTACGACGGCGGCCAGTCCGTAGAGCACGCACACTTTTGCCAGGCTGCGGAAGTACGTGCTGAAGATCTCGACGATCTCCTCGGTGATTTTGTCTAAATGCGCCTGATGCCGTACAGGGAAAAGGGAGAGAATCTTCGCCCTGAGCGCCGGATACTCCATGAGCAGGAAGTATAACGTCAGGGGAATCAGGATCAGCCACAGCACCTGCCCAGTGAGAGCGAGCGCGGATGCTTGCAGCGTGCCGAGGAAAGACGCCGCGGTCTGTAACACGGGCCCGGCGCGGTCAGTAAGCGGGTTCTTCTTGATTCCGATTCCGTTTAGCAGCTTCTGGTTTTGCTCGTACCACGCATCGGACTGGAGCTGCAGGTTGGTCTTATAGGTGTCCGCGTTTCGAGTGAGCTGGCTAACCTGATCCATCGCCGGCGGAATCACAACGATGAGCGCCAGAGTCACCCAGAGGAATACCATCAGATAGATGGCAAGGACAGCGCGAGCCCGTGAGATGCCTCGGCGCTGGAGATTGTTGACGACCGGGTCGAGCAGCGAGGCGAGGAAGAACGCAATGAGGAAAGGCGGCAGGACCGTGCGGACCTGCCAGAGGAACGTGAGCGCGAGGGCGGTCACCAGCAAAAGGGTGGCCGCCCGCTGCCACGCAGGAGTGCGATACGGAATCAGTTCCCCTCCGCCGTCCGGCGGGCGAGGATACTCGTCCAATTTAGCCTCCGGTGATAAAGTGATCAGTAATCAGTTATCAGTGTTCAGTCTTCGCCGTTTACTGATTACTGGTCACTGATCACCGATCACTAGGCTTGATCTTGCGTGCCTGCGCGCTCCATGCGGTCCACCACGGCCTGGCGCCCGGTCTCCACCGCGGTCTTCATCTTGCCGGCTACGTCATGGCTGAGATCGCTGATTTTATTGCCGAGGTCATGCAGCTTATCGCCGATGGCCTCTCGCGTCTCCGTACCCGCTCGCGGCGCCAGCAGCAGCCCCGCGATCGCGCCCACCATCACACCGATTCCGATTCCGGCGAGCACGCTGAGCATTACGTTTCTTTCGTCATCCTGCTGAGCCATACCAAATCCCTCCTGAGATTGAAAAGTGTCCTACTTCATGGTAAAGACCGAATTACCAGCCCTTCACAACGTACGACCGGCGAGCCCGAAATGTTTCATTCCCAAGTGTCGGCCTCGTCGTCAGACTCGTCCTCGTCCTCGGACTTAAACCGAGTCCGTAGTCGACGCGTCAATGGTCCCACCGCCGATCACCCGATCACCGTCGTAGAATACCGCCGCCTGGCCGGGAGTAACGGCGCGCTGAGGCTCCAGGAATCGACATTCAACGGAATCGGCAACCACGGACGGCTTGATACTGGCCGGCGCCGCCGCGCCATTATAGCGAATCCTCGCCAGCACTTCAAGCTCGCGATCAAAAGACGGAATCGATATCCAATTCATTGCCGATGCGCTGAATCCGGACGCGAACAGCTCTTGGTCCTCCCCCACCACTACTGTCCCCGAGGC
>JBKJZI010000154.1:0-31167 GCA_046715155.1 Chthonomonadales bacterium
GATCTCCCCATCACGCACGCTGACGGAGGTATCGGTCGTTCGCTCAGTGGTCCGCGGAGCCAGCTGATCGAGCCGACGCCCGTTAGCGTCCAGGCCGGAGCTGACGACGTCGAATGCCAGCAGGTCGCTCGCCGTGGAGACAACGTCAATCGTAACCAGGCCATCAGTCGTGATTCTCGGCGTGACGTTCAACGTGATTCCAACCGGGATAAACTGGACCGAGTTGCTCGCGCCGAACGTGCCTGTGAACTGGTTGGCAACGTAGGGCACGTTCGTAACGATCAGGATCTCCGCTTCCTGGTTATTGGAAGTGAAGATCTTGGGCGTGGATAGCACGCGGAATCGGTCGTCGGTGGCGATGGCCTGCACCAGCGCGTTGAACTTGCCGTTCAGGGCCTGAACGCCGAACTGCGCCCCGGGATTAAGCGGCGATGTAATGTTGGCCGAAGTGTTGCCGGCGCTGCCCTGAGGGAAGTTGCTGGAGCCGCTGTGGTTGATGTCGGTTCCGAAGATGCGCCCGACCCCCCTGACATCGAACTGGAATCCGAGCTTCTGCGTTGCGTCAAGCGTTGCTTCGGCGATCACGACTTCGATGAGCACCTGGCGCGGGACGACGTCGAGCTGGGCGATGATCTCCCGCAGCGCAGTCATGTTATCCGGGGTCGTGGTAATGATCAGGCTGTTGCTGCCAATGTCCGGAACTACGCCCACGTTGTTCCGAAGCTGGAGGAGATTGACGAAGGAGCCCTGTCCCCCGCGCCCATACAGCGGCGTCTCGCGCTGTCGCTGTCGCCCGCCGCCGAATCCATCGAAGAAGAACTGGCGAGTCGGATCCTCATCCTCTTCACCGGGCTGAACGGGATCAGGCACGAAGCCCTGCGCCGTCATCGTTCCCTTGACGCCATTGATGATCGTCTGCGTGCCGCCCTGACCCGCCTCGGCGGAACGGCCAAAGCCGGTATTGCGCTGCTGCTGGCCCTGGCGACGCTGAATCCGCTGTCTTTGCTGCATCCCGCCGCCGCCGCCGAATCCGCCGAAGAAGAATCCGCCGAACGGATTGAACCCGCCCTGACCCTGGCCGGTCCCGAAGGCCTGTCCGAGGATATAGGCGACGTCCTGGGCCTGCGCGTTCTTGAGCGGAATTACGAAACTGGTAGTCTCAGTCTTAACTTCAACGTCCAGCTCTTTGATAAGCTCATCGATTCGCGCCAAGCGCTCCCTGGTGGCCGTGATGATCAGAGAGTTGGTGCGAAGGTTGGCGACGACCTTTGCAAATGGGTCCGTGCTCTGCACACTGCCCGGCTGCTGTCCACCGCCCGCCGGTCCCCCGCCGCCGAAGACGCGCTGCTGGAAGGATGCCGCTTGCCCGCCCGGTCTCGATGGAGTTGCGCCGGAAAGGATGCTGTTGATGATGTCGGCGATCTCAGCCGCGTCCGCGAACTGGAGCTTGCGAATGTATGTATCCAGCGCGCTGGCATTGGGATCGTCAAGCTGCTTGATGAGGGCTTCGACTTTCTCCATGTTAGCGGCGGAAGCGACTACGAGCACCGAATTGGTGCGCGTATCCGCAGTGGCGACCACGGCCTCGCGAGTTTCCGATGCCGCCGCCGCGCCTGGTTGACCTCGCCCAGCGGGCGGTTGGGGCGGTTGTCCGGGCTGGGCTGGTGCCGCAGGTGCGCTGCGGCCGCGGCTGAAGACTTTGCCGAAGAGGTTGTTGATTGCTTCCACAACCGAAGTCGCGTCCGCGTGTTTGAGCGGAATCATCTTGACTTCGGTATTACTCGCGGCCTTATCGAGCATTTCAACCAATTGGGTGATCCTGTCCACGTTGGCGGCGGTGTCGGTGACGATCAGCGCATTCGTTCCCGCGCTGGCTAAGAGACTTGCTCCCTTATTGACAAGCTCTTTGAGCTCGCGCGAAAGGGCGCCCGCATCTACGTTCTCGATCGGAATCACCTGCGTGACGACCTGATTCCGCAAGTCCGCGGTCGTGAGGGATCCGTTCTTGGAAAGGAGACGGGTACTCTGGACGGCGCGGTCGAGCGGGACTATCTTGAGGACGGTGGTCCGCCCGCGCTGCTCGAGCTGTCCGCTGAATCCGCGCACTTCAAGTACTGACTGCAGCACTTCGAATGCCTGGTCCGTGGTCAACTGCCTTGGGCTGACAATGGTGACCGGACCGGTAAGACCCGGGTCCGGGACGATCTGCCACCCTGTCGCCATGGCGAAGAATTTGAGGACGTTGTTGATATCCGCCCCACGGAAGTCCATGGAGATCATTCCGCCAGGGGAGGGGGTGAACGTCTGGCCTCTGCCCGGATCTGGGGGCGGCTGTGGCGCGCCGATAACCGCTTGCCCTCCGGGGCCGGGGGTCATGGGCTTCCCATCAGGTCCGATCACGATGGGCTTGCCGTCCGGGCCGCGCTCTATGCGGATTCCCCCTGGAGCAGGTCGGGCGCCGGGCTGCGTGCCCGCGCCGGTCTGCGGTTGAGCGGGAGCGCCTGGAGCCGGATTCATCGGCACTACCCGGACTCCCGGTGTCTGCGCGGGTCGGGCCTGTGTCTCGGAGCGCGTTTTGTCCTTATCCTTGAGCCGCTGCGCGCGGTTCTTGCGCTCTTCTTCCGCCTTCTTCTGCTTCTCGCTGGAAGTCGCCGGCTTATCCTGCCAGAGGGCGATCGTGGGCACGGCTGCGCCGAGGCAAACGATTCCGCAAAGACTTGCCGCCAACCCGCGCACCCGCGAACTGTATCTCACCATCGTTAGCGCTCGCCTCCTTGGAACCGGACCGCGACGCGACCGGCATAGCGAATGTCTCTAGTGTTAGTCGTTATCACGTTTTCGTTCGCGCCGACCCTCGCCGTCGCCGCGTCCGCGCTCTCCACCGCCGCGGGGGCGTCCCTCGAACTCGCGGTCACGCCATTGGTTCACTCGCTCCTCGGTGCGCGCGCGCTGTTCGGGCGTCATGTTCTGCATGCGCTCCCGCATTCGGTCCTGGAATCGCTGCGGCATGCCCGCCATGCCCGGCGGCATTGCGCCCGGCACGCCAGGCACTGCCACTCCAGGAGCGCCAGGGGCCGGCTGACCCGGCTGCCCGGGCTGCCCCGGCTGCGGGCCGGCTTGAAGGTATGGCGCGCTCTTGTCCAGCGGCGTCAATTTGAAGTCGTCTCGCTTCGCGATCATCTGGGGCGCGCCGGCAACATCCACTGTCAGCATTCGGTCGGAGATCTGCCCGATTTTGCCGCCCATGAAGGAATCGCCCTCCGCCAGGTATTGGCCATCCTTGGTCTTCGTGTTTTCCACCAGTGCCATGGTGCGGCCCCCGACGGTAACTGTCCCGACGTATATGTAATCGGCGAACGGATTCACAACTACCGGAGGAGTAGGCGGAGGAGTAGGGAGGGCAGGAGGCTTGGGCGTTTCCTTGGGCTTTGGCGGTTCTGGCGCGGAGAAGAGGTCTGTCCGAACGCTCCCGGTGTAATATGCCAGTGATTTGCGGCCGGATTCCGGCTGCGAGACGGATACGGCCGGCGCGATTACTCGGTCTTTGTTAACCTCGATGTTCGGGAGCGCCGCACTCTTCTTCCCTATCTGGCCCGACGCCACGATAGCGCCTATCGCCACCACCCCGATGGCGATCGCCAACGGAGCAGACTTTTGAATTGCGTTCTTTTTCAACATCACCATCTCTCCCGTGTGAATCCTATCCGGCCTCTGAATCCGTCATATTGCTCGTATACAATGCGAGCTGAATCTCGACGTCCACTGTCTTAGACTTGGAATCCGGCGAACTGATACTGAATTTCTCGACGACCAACTTATTTGCCGGTGCTTCTACCGCGTACAGGAACGGCAGCGACTGGTCGAACCGGCAGGCAAATCGCACGGTGACCGGCACCTTGGTGACCGTGATCATCTTACGCGCGCGGAGCGGTTTGATCTCTCGAAGATGGATGCCTGCCTTTTTCGCCTGAGCCTGCAGCAACCGGATCACTCGCGGCAGTACCTTCTCGGGCGCTTCTTTATAGACGAGGTTTTCGATCTTTGGCTTCAGCCGCTCGACTTCGGCCTCCATTCGCTCCTTGTCACGAACCTTACTATCATACTCCTGGCGGGCTTTGGCCGCCGGGAGCATTTTGGCGCCGGCTTCGGGAAGCGGGGCTAGTAGCATCGGAACCGCGATCACTACGGCAACGAGACAAACAAGGATAAGCAGTTTCTCTCGCCCATTGCGCTGGGCCCAGAATCGTTTCACAGCTTCTCCTCGTCCGACTGCCGTCGGGGCGCGCGCGACGCTTGCTTGCCGGACACCTTTTCAACTGGTCGATTGTCCGGCAGCTTCGCGGTAATGATAAAGCTGGTTGTCGTCGTTACCACTCGCTCCGGAGCAGTCTCCGCGTTCGGCGCGGTCGAAGTCGAGGCGGCCGACAATTCGGTGGACTGCGTTTCACCCATGTAGCCGAGCCGGACGGTGGTGAACAAACCGGATCCCTGCAATGACGTAACTATTTCCGTCACTGCGCTTTCCGTTTTGGCGTTACCGTGAATCGTGACGTTACCGTTCCGCTCGAAGTTCAACTGCGTCAGGTAGACTCCGCTGCCCTTCGGGACGGAATCACTCACCGCCTTTATCGCTCCGACGGCCGGAAGGTCCCGCGCGAGCCCGCCGGAGACGGTGTCAAAGGTATTCACAACCTCGTCGTGGTCCTTCTTGACCCGTTCGTGCACTTTTTTTGCCTTGTCCAGGCGGTCGTTCTGGCGGCGCGTCTCCCGCTTCTCCTTTGCCTGGTTCTCCCTCGACGCGGAAAAGGCTTCGAAGGCGAAAAACAGAACGAGAGCGAGTACGGCAACGGCAACAAATGCCTGCAGCCGGCGCCGGGCGGACTCTTTGCGCTCCGTTCGGCTGGCGGGCACGAGGTTGATCCGGCAAATGGCGGACGGATCATCTGTGAGCGCCACGCCGGCCGCAGTCGCATACATAATCGCGTCCGGATCGTTTAAGGGCAGGAGCCTCCCGTTCAGGCGATCGAGCGGCACGTCGATGAGGGAGCGCAGCGATTCGTCGGCGAGCGCGGCGGTCGCGGAGGGGCCGCCTACGAGCAAGCTGGTCACCGGTCGCCCGCGGAACTCGTTGTCATAAGCCGCGATGGAGCGCGCTACCTCACCGCTGAGCGCTCGGGGTGCGTTGGCGGAATCGCCGGAATCGGTGAGGGAGGCTGACCGTGAGAACAACAGCTTCCCGTCGCCGACGACAACCATGTCCAGTTCGTGCGCCTCGATCTCTACCACGGCCTGCGGCGCAATGCTAGAACGGGCGTGCTCCGCCAGCCCAAACGAAGAGACCGTGAGCCGGGAAACCTCCATACTGGCGGCATCGAAAGCCGCCAGAATCTCGTCCACCAGCGTTCGCCGGGCCGCCACGATCATGACCGAAACCATGTCGTCGCCCTCGTCCGAAACCACCTGATGGCCAAGGACGACATCCTCGATCTGGAACGGGATATACTGCTGGGCCTCGAACTGCACCATTCCGGCGATCTGTTCCGGAGGAGCGTGAGGCAGGCGAGCCGTTTTGACCGTCACCAGCCTGCGTGGGATGGCGGCAATGATCTGCTTAGTCGTGATTCCTGCCTGTGAGAGGGCGGCGCGGATTCCCTGCGTCAGGGCGGCTCTTTGCGCCGGCAGGTTGTCCAGGACTGTTTCCTGAAGGGGCGATGAGCCGCGCTTGAGAATGCGCGCGTCGGCGCCCCGGGTCTCTATCTCGACCGCGCGGACAGACGTGTAGCCGATTTCGACCGCAACTACACGTCTCACGCCCCCGGATTTCTGGCTAGCGACCGCCAATCGCGCCTCCCATTCCAAACGTGTCCGGCGCCGGAATCCACGAGCTCCAGCCCGGAATCCGCGGCACTTCACGCCACTGCAGAATTTTTGGTCCTTGGGGCTCCTGCGGCTGCTGTTGGGCCGGAGTCTGACCCTGGCCTTGTTGAGTCGTGGTCTCGTCCGGAGGCGGCGGCGCCAGCTCGACCAGGGCCTGGGCGGCGAACACCTTCTGGCTGCCAGGCAGCCGCACTTTCACGCGAACCAGGTAAACAGAGGACTTCGTACAAACGTGGTCCAGAAGGGCCTGAAGCTGTCGACGGGTCAGAGTGGTCAATTGAAAGAGATCGTTCAGCCCATTGAATACCATTCCGCCGCGCCTCGCCTCGATCACCGCATTGTAAACGGCCGCATCCACGCCGGGTATCGTGGCCATCGCCTCGTCCGTTGCCGTATTGATGTTGATCATGCCGATGCGGAACTCTTCGTCGGAAACCGTAACCTTGTCGCCAACCTGCTGCATGATCTGCCGGGTAACACCGGCAATGTTAAGGAGGTCTGCCACCGAAGCGATGGGTGTCTGCTCCCGCGAATCCACGATCCTCTGCGCGATTTGCTGTGGGAACCCGGCTTCTTGCAGCGCCTGTGCGTCCGCGCTCGCCACGTTCACCCGCTTGATTCCGTCCGCGGCTACGTTCCGTTCTTTAGAATAGGTCGTGATCAGCTCAGCGAGCGGGAGCGGGCTGTTGCTCGTATCCACCGGGGGACCTTCGGGTTCATCTGGGAGCTGCTGCCCACCGCCCTGGCCACCGCCCCCGCCAGCCTGCCGCGAGGCGCCGCGACCCGTACCAGAGGGATTCTGCAGCATGGCCTCTCCCCCGGGGATCGTTCCGGCAGCGCCGTAGAGGATGGTCGGAGTGATTCCGGAAATCAGCAAAAGCTCGTCTATTGTATCAAAAGGCTGGTTCTTCGCCGCGTAGGGCGGATTCAGCGCCTGGTAATAGTCTGATTCGGAACCTGACCCGCTCTGACCGGCGGTCGGCGTATCGTCTTCGTCCCGCCAGTCCACGATGCACGCCGGGATGTTCGTGCCCTGAAGCCCAGGCAGCTTCGCGATAGATTCGATGGTCGCGGTGTTGATATTCACGCGCGCTGTAGTGTCAACGATCTCCAGCTTGTACCAGCCGTCGCCGAGCTGTGTCCAGCCGTTTGCGTCCGTCTCGGGCGGAGGCGTCAATTGCGGCGGCGTGGTTCCACCGTTGGTGCTTTCTTGCAGCGCAGCCGTCGCGTAATTGATCGCGCCCTTCGCTATGAAGGTCGCCTGCGCCTCGCGCAAGAACGCGCCCGAAGAGCGCGTCTCCCTCCGGGAAACGTTCGTTACAGTCACGGCGAAGGCCGTCAGGATGAAAACAACAAACAATACTGGAACCAGCGCCTGCCCGCGCGCGCGTCCACGCTGTTGAGAGGTCGTCATGGCCGTGGCCCGCCTCCGGGGAGTCCTGGTAGTCCCGGCAGTCCGCCGGGACCGCCCCCTCCCGGTCCTCCAGGTCCACCTCCACCGGGTCCACCGCCTCCTGGGCCACCGCCTCCGCCAGGACCACCACCCCCACCTTGTCCTCCGCCACCGCCACCCTGTCCACCGCCTCCACCGCCTCCACTCCCGCCGCCTCCCGGTTGCTGGTTCTGGGTCGGCGCGACGGCAGGCTTTTGACCAATGGGCTGTGGTTCAGGCGTGGAGACCGAAACGGTCGTTCGGAAGGTTGGCCGCCGACCGTCACGCGCTTCCAGTACGAGTGTCACTTGGACCGCTCTCGGGAGCGCAACGTCGTGCTCGGAGGTTGCGGCGGGTTCCGGAGCGGCGCCTCCCTGTTCCTGCCCCGGCTCTCCCTGCGGCTGCTGTTCCGCCGGGTCCGTATAGAAGTTCCATTCGGTGCGGAATCCGGCCTCGGCGTCCAGGAATTCGAGGGTTAGCGCCTGCACCTTTCGTGAAAGAACGGTGGATGGCAGTCCGGGCTCCGGGAGCGTCTCCGGATTCGGAACCGGGCTTACGGAACGGGAAAACTCGCCGGTCTCCGGATTAAGGCTATAGCGGATCACCGATACATCCGACTGCGGCGGCGATACCGCTTCAGGGTCATAGGGCTGATCTTCGTTTGCGAGCGGCTGCACGTCAATCCGGTGGTTTAGCGCCGTGAATGTCAACAAAGTCTGAAAGTCGCTGCCCGTAGCCAGGAAGAACGTGTTCGGATTCCCTGCCGAGGCGTATGCCGACCGAATGTCTTTGGTGACGATTCCGATCAGGGTACGCGCCTCCTGCAATTCCTCCGCCCTCTGCTGCGCACGTTGCTGCCCTCTAATCGCAGTATTCAGGGCAAAACTGGTCGCCGAAGTGATTAGCGCAAAGATGATCATCGCCACGAGCGTCTCGGCGAGGGTGTAACCGCGTCGACGGGAGGGAGTGTTGGAGTGATGGAGTGATGGAGTGATGCATCCCAATACTCCAGTACTCCAGTACTCCAGTACTCCACGCTTGCGCTTCACTGCGTTGCCTCCGGCGGCGTCAACACGTAGGTGACAAACTGCGCTTGCCGCGGAATCGCCCCGCTCTTCCATTCGATGACCAGAGTCACGCGCATGAGGGACGCGATATTGCTGGATTCGATGTTCTGCCTCCAGGAGAAGCTGGGATGATCTTCGCCGAAGTCGCCGCACTGCTAGCCCCCCTGAATCTGGTCCGGTGTCGCTTCCACCTCCGCTATCTTCTGCTGGGCGAGAAGGGCTGCCGTCGTGTATTCGCTCGATATGGACGTAGAGCGGGTGGCGGAAGAGATGCAAGCGAGCGCAGCGACCACACCGAGCACGAGCAGCACCGTTGCCACCACCATCTCGATCAGCGTGAACCCGGCCTGGCGTTTGCGTCTCACTCGAATTCCTCGATAATGGACGGCTTACCCGTCGCTGCAGCGATCTCGATCAGTGCCCGGTATCCGCTGGCCGCGATCAGTCTGAATCGCCCGCCGTCACAGCTCCCGTCGGGGCGGTATCGTATCGTGGAGGCTGCTTCAGCTCCCGTGGAAGCGACGGTATCTTCGGGCCGGTAAGTCTGAAAGTCCACTACGGCCAGGTCGTCGCCGAGCTCGTGAACACGTGGAGGCCTCGGAATCTGCTGGCCCTGCTGCTCTTGCTGCTCGATCATCACGGTAGGCATGTCCGCCAGAACCTGAGGCTGCTCGGCACTACCCATAAACGTGGCGGTCTGAGCGTCAAACCGCACCGTCGTCTCCAGACCGCTTTCCACGGCGGCGTCCCGCGCCCAACGATAGAGGGTAATCACATCCTGGACGCTTCGGTCGAACCTGGACCGCTCTCGAAGACGCGAGTAGGAAGGCACCGCAACCGCCGACAAGACCGCCATGATGATTATCACGACTACCAGCTCAATGAGGGTAAAGCCGCTCGACCGACGACCAACTTTCCATTTTATAATTTGGATTTCGGATTTTGGATTAACGATCATCGGTGGCCGGTGGTCCTTACCAAAAGCGACTACTTCTCCCAGTTACCGACATCATCGCCGGTGCCTACCTGGGCATCGGGGCCAGGGGAGAGAACGTCGTATTCGCCGTGTTCTCCGGGCATTCGGTAGACATACTCGTTGCCCCATGCATCCCGCGGAAGGGAGCCTTTGATGTACGGGCCATTCCACTTGTTGTTGTTGCCGGAGGCGCTGGCGCTCACAAGCGCCGATAGTCCTTGGTCTCCGGAGGGATAGGTTCCTGTATCGAGTTTGTACGTCTCGAGCGCATCATCAAGGGCCTTAACATCGGCGATCGCCTTGGCAATGCGCGCATCCTCCGTGCGGTGCGTGACCCGTTGGATTACGACCGCGGCGAGGATCGCCAGGATGACGATGACCACCAGAAGCTCAATAAGCGTAAAGCCGCGCGAGACCGCTCTGCGCGCGCGCCTTGCCTGAATCATTCGACAGTCTCCTTTCGCACAGGAAGCGGCCGGCCGTTTCCTATTTAACAACGGTATTAGCCTCGAAAATGGGGAGCAGAATCGAAAGCACCACAAAGCCTACGAATCCGCCCATGAAAAGCACGACTAACGGCTCGACGAGGCTGGTGAGCCGTCGCATTGTGTTGTCAACCTCGAAATCCAGCGTGTCTGCCGTTCGCACCAGCATTCCCGGCAGCCGCCCGGTCTCTTCGCCCACGGCGGACATATGGATCACCAGCGGCACGAACCCGCCGGTCTTGGACATTGAGCTCGATAGGGTTTCCCCCTGCCGGACTGCATCCCGCGATTCCAGCACGTGGTCACCTGTGACGGAGTTTCCCACCGCAGTTGACGAGATTTCCATCGAGTCCAGAATCGGAACTCCACCGCCGAGCAATGTTCCAAGCGTGCGCACGTACCGCGCCATCACCACCTTGTGAGTGAGCCCGCCGAACAGCGGCACCGTAAGTTTGAAGCCATCCCAGGTTCGGCGTCCAGGCCCGGTGGCGATCCATGCCTTGAACGCATAGAATCCGCCGACCATTCCGAGCACAATCGCCCACCAGTACTTACCCATAAACGCCGAGCTGGAGAGGAGGATCTGTGTCGGAAGCGGCAGCCCCGTCCCCAGCTCCTCGAACACGCCTTCGAGCCGCGGAATCACGAACCACAGCAGGAAGGTCACTGCAAGGACCGCAACTCCGATGAGGACCATGGGGTAGGTGAGGGCCGCGATGATCTGACTTCGCCGCACGTGCTCTTTTTCTAGGAAGTCCGCGAGGCGCATCATCACATCGGCAAGCTGGCCGGACACTT
The DNA here is from genome assembly GCA_046715155.1 of Chthonomonadales bacterium. Lineage (GTDB taxonomy): Bacteria > Armatimonadota > Chthonomonadetes > Chthonomonadales > CAJBBX01 > JBKJZI01. The sequence continues at coordinate 10,636 of JBKJZI010000154.1, forward strand.
CGCCCGCGTGGATCATGTTGGCGTACAGCGGCGGGAACTCGCGTGGAAAGGCGCGCAGCGCTTCAGAAAGCGGATTGCCGGCCCGTACGTCGCCCTGAATCCCCTGGATCATTGACACGAGGGCGTCATTATCGTTCTGCTCGATCAGGACGGTGAGAGCGCGGTCAATGGGCAGCCCGGCGTCGATAAGGTCCGCCAATTCACGCGTGAAGAGCAGGATGTGAACGCGCCCAACCTTCTTGCCGGTATGACTTACCGAGTCCGGTGCTGGGCCCGCGGAATCGATGATCGGCCGCGTTCGTCCGCCGGAGATCGCCGCAACCCGCCGCCCGCTCAAGACTCCCGCCCCGTTGGCCGGCGTCACGTTGACCGGATAATAGCCGAGCGCGCGAACTTTCCCCGCTGCTTCGGAGACGTCGCGTCCAGGCAGCATCCCGGAAACTTCCTTTCCGGCTCTATCTAAAGCTGTGTACTTGAATTCAGGCATTCGGGTAGTAGTTCGTCGTTACTTCATAAGCACGAAATCGAAATCAGGCGGGTCGATTCCGAATTGCTGCAGAGCCATGGATATCTGAGAACGGTGGTGCGTCTCGTGGTTCAGGATGTGAAACAGAATCTGCTCGACCGAAAGGTCGCCGGTCCAGTCTCCGCCCAGAGTGACTCTATAGAGCCTTTGTAAGCCCTCAGGGTTCAGGCTTCCGATGTACCGACGCGTCCCGCCCCTTACTGTCTCCCAATCCGCGAACAATCCCTCCACGGAATCCGCCGCCCGCGTTTCATAACGGGTCAACTCTTCCTTCATGATGCGATGCCGAATCCAGAACTCCTCGGCGCCGACCATATGGGCGGCGATCTGGCGCACCGTCCGGAATCTCACCAGCGGTGGCTGAATCTGCCGGTCGAACACAGCGCCGTTCGCCGACAGAGTCTCCTGAAGTAAGGCACGGCAATTGTCCGAATAGGCGAGAAGCGCTTCTAGCGGAATCCGGAATCCGCGTTCATTCGCATCCATTTGCGGCTAATCGAAATCCTCGCGCTGGCAGACGCGCAGGACCTCTTTTACGGTGGTATCTCCCTGCAGAACGCGCCTCCTGCCGTCCTGCAGCAGCGAGATCATCTCCTGATTCTGAACGGCGTACTGCTTCAGCGCGGTCGAGGGGTCGCGTCGGACGATCATCTGCCGCACCGTATCGTCCACGGTGATCATCTCGAACAACCCGCTTCGGCCTCGGAATCCGAATCCACGGCATTCGGGGCAGCCCTGGCCCGCCATCAATTGATTATCCGCGAGCAGATCGGGTGTGATTCTCACCTCGTGTAGCTCTAACGGCTTCTCTTCGACCGGCCGTTTGCACCGAGGGCAGTTGAGGCGGATAAGACGCTGGGCGATGCTGCCGATGAGCGAGGAGGCGATCAAATAGGGTTCGGCCCCCATGTCCAATAGTCGGCTCACCGCGCCGGCGGCGTCGTTGGTGTGAAGGGTGCTGAAAACCAGGTGGCCGGTTAGCGCCGCGTGGACGGCGATCTCGACCGTTTCGGCGTCGCGGATTTCTCCCACCATGATAATGTCGGGGTCCTGTCGCACGATATGACGCAGCCCGCTCGCGAAGGATAGTCCGATCGAAGGGTGCACCTGGATCTGGTTCACGCCCTTAAGCTGATACTCGACGGGGTCTTCGATCGTGATGATCTTCTTTTCGTTCGAGTAGATCTCGTTCAGGGCCGCATAGAGGGTAGTGGTTTTGCCAGAACCGGTTGGGCCCGTGACGAGGATGATTCCGTGCGGTTCCTGAATGAGGCGGCGGAATCGCTCGAACATCAAGCCCTGCATTCCGAGCTCTTGCAGCCCCAGCATGGCCGTTTGCTTGTCCAGGATGCGCATTACGGCACTCTCACCGTAAAGAGTTGGAACCGTGGAGATACGGAGGTCGATTTGCCGGTTTCCGGTCCGGATTCGCATTCGGCCGTCCTGCGGCAAGCGGCGCTCGGCGATGTCCATATCGGAGAGGATTTTGATACGAGAGATGATTGCGGCGTGGAGGCGTCTCGGAGGGGCGTTTACTTCGTGGAGCACGCCGTCGATGCGGTATCGAACTCGCAGCTCTTTTTCGAACGGCTCCACGTGCACGTCGGAGGCCCGGTCCTGGATGGCCTGGTTGATGATCATGTTGACCATCTGGATGACGAGCTCTTCGCCGGCCATCTTCTGGAGGTCCGCAATGTCCAGCCCTTCATCTTCGGCGACGGCGGTTTCTTTGCCCTGCGCGTCCTCGAGCATTCGGTTCATATAGAACTGCTCGCTGGCGCGGCGGATCTCCGCGGCGCCGGCCAGGACAGGCTCGATTCGGAACCCCGTGAGGAGCCGGAGGTCGTCGATGGACTGGATGTCCAGAGGGTCGGCCATTGCGACCGTCAGGGTATGGTCGAATTGGCGAAGAGGGAGAAGCTGGTGACGAAGGGCGAATTCGCTCGGGATGATCTTGAGGGCGTCCTGGTCCGGCGGGTGAACGTTCAGGTCCACGAGCTCGCAGCCGAGCTGCTTACTTAGAGCGTCGAGAAGCTGCGCTTCGGAGATTGCGCGCATGCTGACCAGTATCTCGCCAAGCCGCTTGGTATGGTTCATGCGGCGCTGCTCGGCGAGCGCATGCTCTAACTGAGATTCGTCTATCGCCTGCGACTGCAAGAGCAGGGCGCCGAGTTGTGTGCGCCTGAGAGTAAGCACGCGGTCCTCCGAAGTTGCGTGTCTTGGGTATCACGCCTGGCGGGCCGGGCGGACACTGCGTGATCGTGGAAAAAGAGGCTTTGAGCGCGAGACGGCGAGGGCCGTGGGCCCCTGCCCCTTGTATAGACGCTGACGCCGCCCCCTCGTTACAAAGTTTATTCGCGCCCCGGTAACTACGTTTAGACAGTTAAGCGGGTGTCGCAAAAACGGGTAAAATGGCGAGCGCACAATGACCGATTAAACGGAACTTTCAATTAGGCCCCTGCGTCTCTATTGCATAGATGGGTTACGCGCGCCTGCCCGCCTTGGTGGCGATACCCGTCTCCACATTATATCAGAGCGGTCGCGTGGCGGCCGCCTACCGCCGGTTCGCTGAAAAGGGAGCATAAAAGTATGGATGACAACAACAATTCACTGGGAACTTCTCTGATGACCTTCCTGCTCGGCGTGGCCGTCGGGGCCACTGTTGCAGTCCTTTATGCCCCGGCCGCCGGCGAAGAGACTCGCAAGCAGATCGCGGATAAAGCCGGGGAGATCAAGGACAAGGCGTCGGAGCTCAAGGATCAGGTCGCTCAGCGGGCGACCGAGTGGAAAGACAAAGCCGCCGCCATGATCAACCGTGCCGAGGACCGAGGAGCGGAATTATTGGACAACGCCAATGAATCCGCGCGAAGAGTAGCCGATACCGTCCGAAGCGAGGCCGGCCCGGCAGGAGAGAGCGCAGGCGCGTAGTATCTCGCTTCAGCGATCGCTTCGACGGGACGGCCGGCTAGCGCTCGCCGTCCCGTCGTTTTTCTGGGCTAATTGGAACAAACTGCGCTGTATCTCATCGTATAGAGTGAATGCGCTCAGGCGCATTCCGTGACTGATTCGTGCAATAGTTATTAAGCGTCTGGCCGTGGGCCGGGCACTGTTACAGGATAACAGAGTGAACACGCTGGTCAAGAAACATGGTGGACGGATTCGAGGCCGCGGCAAACCGCCGATGGCCGGCCCTGCCATGCATCCGTCCGATGTCCTTGACGAACTCGAGGAGATCGCGGTAGATGACCTGGTCCTTATCCTGGACAGAATCCACGAACCTCTTCCTCACGACGAGATTGCCCTGGCAGAAGTGGAAGAGGACGAGGAGGAAGAGGACGAGGAGGAGCGGCCCGTACGGCGCATTCGGGAAGTCCGCAACCGAGCCGAAGATTTCGCCGATGAGTGGATGCGGATGGGTGGCAAAGCTCCGCTCCTGTCCGCCGCTCGCGAACTGACGCTGGCCCATCGGGTTGAGCACGGAGACGAGGGCGCCAAGGAAGAGCTGATCAACGCCAACGTTCGCCTCGTGGCCTCCGTGGCGCGCAAGTACATGGGCCGCGGGTTGCCGCTAGAGGACCTGATGCAGGAAGGCCTGATCGGCCTGATGCGCGCGATCGAGAAGTACAACTACCGGAAGGGCTACCGATTCAGCACGTACGCCACGCACTGGATTCGGCAGGCGATTACCCGTGCGCTCGCCAACCAGGGGCGCTCGATCCGGCTGCCCGCCCACGTGGTCGACGCCATCGGTCGCGTCACCCGCGTGCGTGAGGAGATGTTCCACAAGCTGGGACGCATGCCGACTCGCATTGAGCTTGCGGAAGCGGCCGGCGTTACGGAGAAGAAGCTGCTTCACTTGCTTAAGAGCGCCGCGCAGCCGGTTTCACTGGAGGCCCCCGTCGGGGCCGAGGGCGAAGCGCGCCTGGGCGATTTCGTCCCTGCCGGCGAGGAGAGCTCTCCGTCTGACCGCGCCTTCAAGTACCTGGTAAAAGAGGAGCTGGAGCAAGCGCTCAACACGCTGAATCCGAGGGAGAAAGAGGTGCTGGTGCTTCGGTACGGTCTCTACGACGAGGACCCGCACACGCTGGAGGAGACCGGCCGCCGCCTCCACATCACCCGCGAGCGCGCCCGCCAGATCGAATCCAAAGCCATGGAAAAGCTCCGCCGCCCCCACACCGTAGGCCGCCTAGCCTCTTCCATGCACTGACCTGACGAATACTGTAGCCTAAAAAAACCAGCGCGATTGGCTTCTCGCACCTAACGGAATTCTAGTTCAGGTGACGTTCTTGAGCGTATCCAGAGGACAATAGACTGAGTCGGCACCGCGGCGAAGAGCAGGGAAGGGGAGAGTTACCTCATTCCCACTCAACCACGCTTCCCGGCGCCCAATGTTCACTTTCAACGTTCGGCTGCCCTTCGTAATCTCCGCAGTACCGCCAGCCAGATCCAATTTGAGCGAAGCGCCAACCGCAGATGCATAATCGCCCATTCGTACGACCGTAACTCCATTTGGCGCTCGCGCCTTAACGCTTCGAGCCGCGACCGTCGCGCTGATTTCGGTTGACGCAGCCAGCGCAATTGCCGCAGCGGCCCGATCGACCAGCGTCTGAGCCAGGGCTTCTACTTCCGGTCGCATGTCAGTGCCTCTGGGTCCGCGCATGGTTACGTCAAACATGAACGGACCTCGCACAAATCTGACCGCCGCGAGGTGAGCTGCATCGCCTGGCCGCCGAGAATAGAAGCTTAAGTCCCCCAATCTCTTCCCGCTGTAGGATCCAGATGGAGAACGGATCGCCGCCAGATCGTTGGCTCGCGAGAGAACCGTAAGGGCATCCTGAGGAGTTGCGAGCCGCGTGATATTTACAGCGGCGAAGGCAATGAGTGGGTTGCCAGGACCTGCCCGCTTAGCTGGATCACGTTTCATACCATCCCACGAGAATCGAGAATACGGCGGCACACCCTCGCCGTGGCTAATTCCTCTCTCGTAATCCCGCTTCTGTTCTTCGCGAAGGATCCATCCGTTTGGCATATCGCCTCGAACCTCTAGTACCGAGCTAATATCCGGCATTGTGGCGCTTAGGAGATTTGTTGTGCGAAGTATCGTTGGTACAAGCGTGATCGAGAGCACGCCGATAATGGAGATTATCACAAACTTCGACTCTGAGTGAATCCTCATGGTAAACACCTTATGGCTCTTCGCCGGGAGGCGGCCCTCCTGGAGGCGGCGTCTCGCGGCGGGAAGACAGAATACTCTCAGATGTGTTGTAAAAAGGATCCGCCCCTCCAAGTATGAACGGAGCGGACCACCAAGTTGGATCGGCAGTCAAATACCCTTCGTACTGAGGCATCGTGAAACCTACTGCAAGTATCCAGGGTGGAAAAGGGTCTGGGTTGGCGAATCCGAACGCCCAGTCATAAATCGGTTGGGGCGCACCATAGAACCAATCGACCATCTGATGGAATCCGAAATTGGGCGTTTCCCAGGTTCCATAGAATGGATCCCTGCTCGCATACAGAATGGGATTAGTCTGGATACTCTGACCGATTCGACGTTTTCCGAGGCCGAGTATCCCCAACGAACGGGCTTGAGCCTCAAGATACGCCGCGAAGTCCTGGCAGTCACCTATATAGCTTAGCGCCATATTCCAAAGGTCGAACTTCAAAGGTTCACGCGGAGGCACCCAAAACCATTGATTGTGCGCGTAGTAGCGCCTGTGCTCGGGATCATATTCGAATATGCCCGGGCCGTTGGGCCGAATGGGCCAAACGTAGAGATCCCTCGTAAGATTGTCGATTGCTTGCCTTTCTGTCGTGACCGTCTTATTCTCGCCATCAAAGGTGGCATGAGCAATCGCATTGTCGAGAATCTCTACCCACGGCTTCCGCTGACGGGGATTTGTCTCGATGTCACCTCGCCAGTACGGAGGAAACATGCCGTTAGGGTCCATGAAGACCCCATAAATAGGTGTGTAAACGGTTCGCGTCCCGAGGTATCGGCCCGCTCCATCGACCGAATAGATTGCAACAAAGTGGAAGTGCAGTTTGACGATATGTTTTAGAATGTAGTCCGGCAGTACGGGCGTCGTGTGCACGTTTGCCGCGCCGGCAACATAGGGCTGATCGTCTAGCGAATATCCCCATCCGGGCCATGTCTGCGCTTCGAACTGGCCTGCACCGTTGATCCAGTACAGTCCGACGGATAAGCTGTATCGGAGATTGACATTGTTGTTGCCGTTACCGCTGGTCTTCCGCTCCGCCTGGGTTGGCAGCGAGCGTTGGTAACAGGCGGGATAACTGGAATCTCCCGCCCAATGGGGCCCGTCGTTCGGCGGAATATCGCGCCCATTCTCCGTTCCGTCCGTCCAGTCCCTTTCATGCAAAGGAAAGCCGTTGATCCATTTGACAGAGGTCAGCAGCCCGGCATTCCCGATGGCGATAAGGTCGCCGGGGCGGCCATCGCCGTTGTACCGCGAATCCAGATTCTGCTGCGAGCCGCCGGGAAACGTCACCGTTACGGTTGCCCAGTAAAGGTACTCATAAGGATCCTGGTCTACGGGCGGTACGAAATTCAAACTACTTCCGACATAAGCGGTGCCGTTCACCCAGATCTTCCAGTTAGAGGCGCTTGAGCCCGGTGGCAGTGAGGAGAGACCTGCCGTAATGGTGAATGTTTGGCCCGGAACGCAGGAGTGGTTTCCGAACGGGAGGCAGCGAAGCTGTTGCGCCGACGTGGGTTCGACAGTGAGGAAGACGAGGACAACAAGCAACTTGCAGGCAGAACGCATTGCCAATACCTCCTTCATGGGAAGTAACGCAGCGTAACCTCAACTCTGAGACTTACCTTTCAAGTGCAACACATCACTCTACTCTCCTGTCAAAACATATTTCAAAGCCGATAGTTGTCTGCATGAATCTCGGGGAATGCGCCCGGCTATTCCACTAATGAGCCCCATCCGAAATCGCGCGCCTTTCAAATCCCGAATCTGCGAAATGTATCCTTCGTTGCGGCCTGATCAGGTAGGCTAGGCTGGAAGAGATCGGCCGACGCCTCCACATCACCCGCGAGCGCGCCCGCCAGATCGAATCGAAAGCCATGGAAAAGCTCCGCCGTCCGCATACGGTAGGCCGCCTGGCCTCTTCAATGCACTAAGATTCGGGGCATTCCGCCTCCAAAACTCAGCCCGCGACGGAATCCGTCGCGGGCTGATTCAATTGAACGTGGCTGCATTAGACGATGTTTTCTACCTGACCAGAATGATCGGTCTTAGGATTCCATCGCCCACACATGTGCGGAGTATAATCTGAAGCACGTTCGCAGGAGGTGGTGGGGTGAATCCCGGAGACATGCTTTGTCCGCCGACGGAATCTGCGCTCAAGCCGCAGCCGTGTGCGATCGTGTTGTTCGGCGCGACCGGCGACTTGACCCGGCGGAAGCTGGTTCCGGCGCTTTACAGTCTCTGGCTCCAAAAGCTGCTTCCGGAGAGGTTCGCGCTCGTGGCCTTCGCTCGTAGGCCAAAGACGGACGAGGAGTTTCGGACGGATTTGCGTGATTCCGTCCATGAATTTGCTAAACACCTCCCGATCAATGGCGAAGAGTGGGACCGCTTCACGCAGCACATCGTCTATCACCGCGCCACTCTGGACGACCCGGCCGGCTACTCCTCATTGAAGGAGCGCCTCGACAACCTCGACCGGGAACTGGGATTGAACGGCAACCGGCTCTTCTATCTCGCCACACCTCCCGAGAACTTTGCCCAGATCGCCGAGCGACTTGGGGGCTCCAGTCTCACGCGGAAGTCGGGAGGAGTTCAGGGATGGACACGGATAGTGGTCGAGAAACCTTTCGGATCTGATCTGGAATCCGCGCGCCAGTTGAATCAGGTCCTGCGAAGCGCCTTCGAGGAAGATGAAATATACCGGATAGACCACTATCTGGGTAAGGAGACCGTTCAAAACATCCTAGTACTCCGGTTCGCCAACCGTCTCTTCGAGCTGCTGTGGAATCACCTATATATAGACAACGTGCAGATCACCGTGGCGGAGACGATAGGCGTGGAGGGACGTGGACCCTATTTCGACGAGGCCGGAATCATCCGCGACATCATCCAGAATCACGCGCTGCAGGTCCTGACTCTGACCGCAATGGAGCCGCCGGTCGACTTGGCTGCCGACGCCGTCCGCGACGAAAAGGTGAAGGTGCTCCGTTCTCTGCGGCCTCTGGAAGCACGGGATGTGCATCATCACGCAGTGTGCGCGCAATACCTCGCAGGAGAGGGTGGTCCCGGCTATCGGGAAGAGGAAGGTGTGCCCTCGGAATCGCGCACGGAGACCTTTGCCGCGATGCGGTTCTGGGTAGACAATTGGCGGTGGGCCGGGGTCCCATTCTATATTCGCGCGGGCAAGCGGATGAGCGAACGCGTTACCAAAGTCGTACTCGAGCTGCGCGAGGTCCCGGACGTCCTCTTCAGCCGGCTCTCGTGTGCAGATGTCACACCGAACCGCATCACCATCCGGATTCAACCGAACGAGGGCGTTGAGATATTGATGAGCGCCAAGGAGCCTGGTCCCTCCATGGCCGTCGGTCCGGTTCGCATGCACTTCAGCTATGCCGAGGCGTTCGGAAAGGCGATTCCGGAAGCGTACGAGCGCCTGCTGTTGAACGCCATGCTGGGAGACGCGTCGCTTTTCGCCCGTGACGATGAAGTAGAGACCGCCTGGAACATCGTCGCGCCACTGCTGCAGGCTTCCGATAGGCCGCCCGACACGTACCCCGACGGAAGTTGGGGCCCGGATTCCGCTGACCGCTTGCTGTCCGTTGACGGGAGACGCTGGTGGAACGACTGAATTCGAGTGTGGAAGTGTGGAAGTATGGAGGTGTGGAAGAGGTCCACTTCCACACCTCCATACTTCCATACTGAGTAAAACGCGTGATCTCAACGACCCAACGACCCAACGACCAAACGACCCCCTCGTATCACGGAGTCATAGACCGATACCGCGATCGGCTGCCGGTCTCGGATTCGACGCCGGTTATTACTCTGCATGAGGGAAACACGCCGCTGATTCCGGCGCCCCGACTGGCGGAGGCTATCAGCCCGCTCCTCACGATCTACCTCAAGTTTGAAGGCCTGAATCCGACGGGCTCGTTCAAAGACCGCGGAATGACCGTGGCGGTGAGCAAGGCGGCGGAGGAGGGCAAACGGATGGTCATGTGCGCCTCCACCGGTAACACATCCGCCTCCGCTGCAGCCTATGCCGCGAGGGCGGGAATGCGGTGCGCGGTATTGATTCCGGAAGGAAAAATCGCGATCGGAAAGCTGGCGCAGGCAGCAGCACACGGTGCGAAAGTCATCAGTATCGAAGGGAACTTCGACCAGGCGCTCGAGCTGGTGAGGGACATAAGCGAGTCCGAGGGCATCGCTCTGGTCAATTCAATCAATCCTCACCGGTTAGAGGGTCAAAAGACCGCCGCTTTCGAGATCGTCGACGAGCTCGGTTTCGCCCCGGATTTTCACGCTCTTCCCGTAGGGAACGCGGGCAACATTACGGCCTATTGGCGGGGCTACAAGGAGTACTTCTCTTCCGGCGTGTCCTCCTCGCTCCCAAGGATCCTCGGATTCCAGGCCGCCGGGGCTGCGCCGATCGTGACCGGCGAGGCGGTACAGCATCCGGAAACCGTCGCAACCGCGATAAGAATCGGGAATCCCGCAAACTGGAGCGGAGCGCTGGCCGCGCGTGACGAATCGAACGGGCTGATCGAATCAGTTACGGATGACGAGATACTGGAGGCCTACTTTCTTCTTGCGTCGCTCGAAGGTGTCTTTGCCGAGCCGGCCTGCGGCGCGCCTATCGCCGGTATCCGACAGTTGGCCGTCCGTGGTTTCTTCGCCACTCCGGCGACTATCGCCATCACGCTTACGGGGCACGGTCTCAAGGACCCCGCCACCGCGACATCTGGGTCCGGATTCGAGGCGGTAACGGTGCCGCCCAATCGCGGAGCCGTGATGCGCGCGCTCACATGAAACCAGGCAAGAGAAAAGCCCCGGAATGAATCTCCGGGGCTTTTATAGGATCTGTGTGACGGCTACTCGATACTGGCTCGTCGCCAGTCGGTCGGCAGCTTGATGACGAGGTCCCTATTCGGGTCCGCCTTGCGGTAGATCCAGCGGATTCCGTTGGAACCAATCGCGCTTGCCTTCGGCTCGAGTGTAGTCAAGAACGCTTCGGTAACGCCCGGCATCGTGACTCGGATATCCAGATAGTCGGGGTTGCCGCGCCAGTGTCCAAGGTCCTTGGTAACGAATTCGATCGTCTTATGATCTACGTCTTTCCCAAGGGGCGACACGGATACCACTTTTACGCGGTGAACGGTTCCCGGATAGAAGTGCATCCGGAGGTTGCGCCATCGCGTAGCCGTATCCTTCTTGTCGTTGAGCTCCCAGCCGGTAGTGTCGGGCGTTACGCGCTCTCCGTCGATCCAGGCGGCCCAGCTCGAGAATCCGACGGCGTTTGCCGGCGTGATCGCGTCCGATCCACTGTGATGGCCGCGATAGTAGTCTTCTCGGAAGGAGATGACGGCATTCTCGCCCTTCTTTTCAAGCGGAGCTCCGGGCATGCTGATCCGGAATTCCTGATTGATCTCAAGCGAATCGCCGATCACGTTCAGGTGCACGATTCCGCGCTCCATCCAGATCTTTTGCTTGGCTTCGCGAACCGTCGGTAAACCCGTGCGCCCGTGGAACCACGCGTGGTCCGCCCTGGCAATGGTGGGCGCGAGCGCCATTGCGGCGCCAGTCACAATAAGAAGCGTCCTGGCTTTGTTCATATGGTTTCTCCTGGTGTATATCGAAACACAGTGTTGCTTACACTAAGACGCACCTTCCGCAATCATGTTCCGTGCGCCCCCCGCGACTTCGCCGCCGTGGTCGGCGGTCCGCTGGATGGAGTACAATCGAAGCAGCTCTTGCCGGGCTAGGACAGTGACCGGAGATCGCCAGGGAAAGCTGTATGAGTAGGATGACACGCCGAGAATTCGTAATGACGGGAGCAGCCGGCTTTCTGGCAGCGAATCTGTCTTTCGCGGGCGGCAATAGTTCAACGAGTCCGATCCGCGTGCGCGCAAAAAGCGTGATCCTGCTCTGGATGGACGGCGGCCCATCGCAGTTCGATACCTTCGATCCGAAGCCGAAAGCGCCTTGCGGCATCAAGAGTGAGTTTGGCGCCATAAAGACGAGCGTGCCGGGTTTGCATATTTGCGAGCTCATGCCGCGGATGGCGAGACAGATGAGCCGGTGTACGCTCATCAGAACGATATCCCATAACGAGTCCACGCACGAACGAGCTTGCCACCTAGCGCTCACCGGCAATAAACCGGACCAATCCGTCATCTTCCCCAGTCTCGGATCCGTAACGGCCAGGCAAATTGGGTCGGCGCACTCGTCAACGCCATACGTCAGCATTCCCGGCGATACGTTCGGATTCGGATTCGGACGGTCCGGCTGCCTGGATGCCGCCTTCAATCCGTGCTCGGTGGGTGAAGAGCAAGACGAACGGCACGGGTTCTCTCGCTTCCCATTGCCGGACTCGACGCTCGACCTCGCCGAGGAGCCCGCGGCAGTGCGCGACAGCTATGGCCGACACGCTTTCGGCCGGCGGTGCCTCCTGGCGCGTAGGATGGTGGAATCAGGAGTTCGGTTCGTGACGGTGAGTCAAAGCGGTTGGGACACTCATTGCGATAGTGCTGTGGCTGCCAGGGATTGGCTCGTATCCCCACTGGATCAGGCGATGGCCGCGCTGATTGAGGACCTTCATAGCCGGGGTCTGCTCGAAGAGACACTGGTCGTGTGCATGGGAGAGTTCGGACGATCTCCAAAGATCAATCCGCTTGGTGGCCGTGATCATTGGCCCCAGGCTGGATTTGCTCTCTTCGCGGGCGCCGGGGTTCCAAGCGGGCAGGTCGTCGGTGCGACAGACTCGCGCGGCGCCGAACCCGTAGATCGCAGAGTGAGTCCGCAGGACATCGCAGTCACTATTTACTCCAAGCTCGGCATCGATCATCAACTGACCTACCACACGCCGGACCATAACTCCGTTCGGATTCTAGATGGCGGCGAATACATTCAGGAGCTCGGCTAGCTTGGCAGAAGTCGTAAACATGCCCCGGCTCGGGCAGAGCATGGAAGAGGGCACTATCCTTCAGTGGTTCAAGAAGGAGGGCGACTCAGTTGCCCAAGGGGAGCCTCTGCTCGAAGTGATGTCTGATAAGGCCAATTTTGAGGTGGAGGCCCCGGCAAACGGCACCCTCCGCCGTATTCTGGCCCAGGTCGACGAGAACGTTCCCGTCAATCAACCGATCGCCATCCTCGGTCAACTGAATGAATCTATCGATGACTTACTCGTTCACGGGGCAGTATCGTCCTCGATATCGACCTCGTCCTCGTCCTCGGTAGTTTCGCCCGTCGGATCACCTCCTCCCGTTTCTACGTCGGTCGCAGGCCAGGAAGGGAATCCCATCTCTCCTCGCGCAAGGCGAGTTGCCGACTCGCGCGGCGTCGCCGTTACCGCCCTTCAGGGCATAGGCACCGGACCGGGAGGACGAATACTGGAACGTGACGTCGTAGCTTTCCTCGACCGGTCGTCGGAGCCTTCACAGGACTCCACAGAATCGGCGCGGCGACGTGTGACTCCTTTGGCGGCCAAGCTCGCGGATGACCTCGGAATCGACGTTGGAGACCTCGCGCTCGGTCTGCCCGGAAGCCGCGTAACGGCGGACCTTATCAAGCGTCGAGCGGAGACCACCCCGACCGTCTCTCAGTCGGATAGCAGTGAGCCAGAGATTAAGGAACGGATTCCGTTGCGCGGCCTCCGGAAAATGATCGCGGACAATGTGGCGCGATCGCGACAGACGGCCCCTCACGTCACTCTCGTGATGGAAGTCGACATGACCGCCGTCGTCTCCATGTTCCCGGCGCTTCAGGCGGAGATCCAGAAGACCCACGGAACCAAGGTGACCTATACCGACCTGTTGATCCGCGCTGCCGCGGTAGCGTTGGGCGAGCACCCTCTCTGCAACGCCGCGTTGATCGATAACGAGATTCGGGTCTACTCTGAAAGGAACATTGGAGTCGCAGTGGCCGCGGAATCTGGTCTCCTCGTTCCGGTCATCCGAAACGCGGACCGCAAATCCCTGGGAGATATGTCGAAAGAGCTGAAAGACCTGGTTAACCGGTGCCGCGAGGGAAAGCAGAGCCAGACAGACCTTACCGGCGGCACGTTCACAATCACAAATCTCGGCGCTTTCGGGATCGACACCTTCGACCCGATCATCGTCCCGCCACAGTCCTGCATCCTCGGAGTTGGGCGCATCGCCGAAAAGGTAGTCGCGATCAATGGCCAGCCGGCGGTCCGACGAATGATGAACCTGTGCCTTTCTTTCGATCATCGGGTCCTGGATGGCGTTCCGGCCGCCCAATTCCTTCAGCGCGTTCAAACGCTCCTGGAGACCCCGGTCCTATTGTTTGTTTAAGGGCTGAGCCCAAAGTGCGCGAATCGCAAGGTTAGAAGAAGAAGTCGCGACACCCGTCATCCTGAGCCGCCGTTGCGAAGGATCTGCTTTTACGGTGACGTCCTTGAGGGCATCGAAACCCATGCGACGCGCGTCTCGTCTAAACGCTGGTGTTGACCTCATACAGGAGATTAATATGAAGAAGTGCATTAACGGTGGACTGCTCGTCCTCGTCGGAATTACTGCCGCATTCCCGGCATCCGCCCAGGGCGGAATCCAGCGCCAGCAGCCCCAGCGCGGCGTCATGATGCAGAAGCGCCCGGTCCCTCAGAATCACATCGCCGCCTTCAAAGCCCTCGCGGACTCCCTCGCGAAGCAATACGAAGTTCGAATCGTAGTCGACCCGGCTATCTGGGTACTGGCCAAGCCGAAGGCGCCGGTTCAGGCGACGAACGTGGGCATGGCCCTGGACCAGCTAGTCCTGCAGGTGCGTAAGTCGGCGTGGAAAAGGGTGTATCTGAAGGGCGTTCAGGCGCTCGCTATACCGCCCGAAAAGCTCGGTGAATCGCTTCGGGCGATGGACGTTGTAGAGCAGACCGGCATCGTGGTTGAGACTCCCGCGATGCGCCGCGCATCGACCATCATCAAGAATTACGAGGTGCCCGCCAACTTCAACCAGGAGCTCGAAGCCCAGCAGTTCGACCCGGACGGAATCTACGTGATCTACAGCACGGCGCCTGGCGCTCTGGCAGGCAAGTCCCTCGCGGAACGCGTCTCCGAAATGCAAAAAGAGTCCATGGAGATGATGATGCAGATGGACGACACGCAGCTCAATGAAGCGGTCCAGAAGGGGCTGGACATGTTCATGAACATGGACCCGTCCATGCGCTCCAAGTTCATGGGCATGCAGATGCGCGCTGGCATGCGCGTCTTCATGAACATGCCACCCGACCAGCGGAATTTGCTCATGCAAGACATGATGGGCTTCACCCAGGGCATGTTCGGCCAGGGCGGCCCTCCCGGTGCGGGAAACCGAAGACCTTAATTGGTTATGCGGATTGGGTGTTAAGCATAGTGTTTGATTCCCAGTACCCAGGACCCACCACGTCTAGCTCCACTTGAGAATGTTCGCCGTTAATGAGACCGACAATCGTAGGGGCGGGGAAACGCCACCCCTACAATTATTGTTGCGGAATCTCTCCCTAACTTTGAACTGTTACACTACTTGGCCGCACGTACTGAAATCACATTGCAGTATCCGCGCCTTCTCGTTATAATTTGAAAGCAGATCTTAGAAGCTTATCAGGAGTGAGAAGTGCGTGAGGCGCCCGTACGAATAGAAATGTTGGGCGGACTCCGGGTAATCCTGGCCGGTCGAGTGGTCGACCGATTCAGGACCCAAAAGGCGGCCTCGCTTCTCGCGCGGCTCGCATACTACCCCGACCGAGTCCACTCACGTGAAGAGCTCATCGACCTATTTTGGCAGGATATGCACGAGGAGCAGGCACGGAACAATTTCCGCCAAACCCTTTGCTGGCTGCGCGGACTCCTTAAAGACTCAAGCGCATCAAAAGAAATACTCATTTCCAATAAATCCAGCGTTTGGCTGGCGCCCGACTCTTTTACCACCGACGTTACGGATTTTCAGTCGCTCGTCCGAGCGGGGGCCAATAGCGTTGATATCGATGGGCCGAGTGCCCTAATATCGGGTGTGGACCTCTATCGAGGCGAGCTGCTGTACGGACTCTACGACGAATGGATTCTGCCGGAACGCCGACAACTGGAATCCCTCTTTCTTGGTGAGCTTCACGCCCTGCAAAGCACGTTTTTAAGCCGTGGGACGCCTATTGAAGGCGTGCCCTATGCCCTCCGCGCAGTCGCCATGGATCCGTGTAACGAGACGGCACATCTCGCCGTAATTCGCCTCTACGCGGCTGCCGGCGACCCGGCCGCCATAACGCGACAAACGGAGGCTATGGAGAGATCGCTTCGGGAAGACCTTGGCGAATCCCCGACTGCGGAAACGCTTGCCCTCGCAGCCAGGCTGTTTGCGGAGGCCTCAATGAGGTCCGAACTCACGGCAACGGCGGCTCCCCTAGTGGTTTCGATGAGCGCCGGAGCGGAGGCCGGGCATATTTATGCGCCAGGTCCACGACGCCACTCATTGCCGCGCATCCTCATTGGCGTGGCTGGAAGTGCGGCTCTAGTGATTATTTCCCTCATGGCAATGCGGAGCCCACATTCTCTGGCTGCCGAAGAGACAAGAATTCAGGTTACCTCAGCGGAAGGAGAGTCCCCACACGACAAGCTGATTTCCGAACTTTACATACTTCGCACCGAAAAGTTCACGGCCGGGACACCCGATCAGCAGCAGGATTCTCGCAGGCGTCATGCGGATATTTGCACGTCACTGGCCGAGGAAGCCTGGCAGTCGTGGTATGGTCGTGACGAAGAGAAGTGGCTTGAGCGTTTCTCCGCCGTCGATGATGATCTACGGATGACGCTTCGATGGCTTCTAGAATCCGATCCGGAAGAGGCCGTGCAGTTGAGCGGAGCGCTGACACGATTCTGGTATATCCGGGGCTTCGCGCGGGAGGGACATCGCTGGCTCAGCGAGTCGTTATCTGCCGACACCAGTGCGCGCCGAACCTCCGCGCGCGCCCGGGCGCTGGTTGGCGTTTCCTGGCTTTCCCCGGTTCACGACGCCACGTCTGAGGCACAGTGCTCCGAGGCTCTCTCCATCTTCCAAGAGTGTGGGGATAAGTGGGGCGTGGCGCACGCGCTGCGCCATCTGGGCCATTTCGCCAATGCTAAGCTAGACAGGCGCAAGGCGTTATCCAATTATCAACGGGCGCTTGACCTCTTCGAAGAGATTCACGACGAGCGAGGGCAGGCGGTAACGCTGCTTTCAAAGAGCTTCACCGTTATTGATCCGCGAGATCAATCGGAATGCGAGCGCGTAAAGGAGTCGGCTGCCGGCCAGAGCCTGGCCCTCTTTCGAAAAATGCAGAATCCGTGGGGTGTTTCCCTGGCATTGCGGTCACTGGCCGAGGTTGCATCCAACCGCAAGGACAAAGCCAAAACGGGATCACTGATTCGTGAGTCTCTCGCGACAGATCCGGGCACCAACGGATTGACTGTTCGCGAATGTGAAGGAAGGGCCATGCTTGCCGCGGCAATTGGTGATCGCAAAGGTGCGCGCGAGTCTCTGACGAGAGCGCTGCGAATTGCAAGAGACCAAGGGGCAAAACTCACTGTTGCCACAATCCTGGATCAATTGAATGACCCTCAACATTATGGATATGCTCTAGCAGCCCGGCTAACGGGTGCAACGGACGCCCTCTGGATGTCCCTGGGGATTAACGCAGACAGGCGAAAAAGTCGGTCGCGAACCAACCTCAGGAATCGAATGGGTGCCCGCAGATTTGACCGCGAATATCACAGTGGCCGCAAACTAATGTGGGAACAGGCGGTGGAAGAAGCTGTCGCCAGGGAATAGAGTCAATGAGATTCCGAGTTTAAACTCAAACGACGCCCACATCCGGCATCTTTTTATGTTAAATCCGGTTTGTTAACGAACGGTTAACGGTCGATTATCATACTGGCCGCGGTTGGGACAAACCACGGTGCGCCGTGCCGGGTATCCACACGAGCCCGGCACACCGCTCCTCTCTCTTCCCAACCAGACCGGTCCGCGGACCCGGAAAGGGCAAGTCCCAGCTATGGAATTCGACCGATTGAACGATGTGGAACGCGATCAACGTCCGTTCACCGCACAGCCGCACCAATTGACCCGGCGGCAGTTGATCGCGCTGTCCGGCGTCGCAGCGGCGTCGGCATTTCTGCCGGGATGCGGCGGAGGGGGAGACGGAGGCGGGCCACAGGGCGACTTCTTCACGGCGCGCAACGTGGTGATGAAACCTAACGTCGTCGTGCTGCCGGAAGACGGTAGCCTGGTTTTCAATGAACTCACGTAGTCGGGGCTGACTCTCTCCGGGACAGTGCCGGCGCTTCAGCCAGGGCAAATAATCGTTAGTGGCCAGGGCGCCGGTCTGCTAAGGCGAGTGCTGGCGGTAACACCTGTCGGAACTACTGCGGTGATACAGACGGAGGACGGTTCCTTTTCTGACGTTTTTGAAAGCGCCGATGTGAGTTTCCACCAGACGATGCGACCGCAAGACGTCCAGGACGACGGTGGTGTCCCGATTGTGCGCTTGGGTAGGGCGGAAGAGGGGCTGCACATCGTGGTTCCGAAGTTCTCGATATTGGAATCCGCTGCCGCTGGTGCGAAAGTTGGAATGGAAGCGGAAGCGGATTTCGTGATAAACCCCAGCCTATCCGCGAATATGTCGATATTGGCCGGACGGGGGATTCAAACCATCGGAATGACGCCTGGGTTCACGTTTAACGGCAAATATTCCTTTAAGCTGCTCGCGGACATTCCGATCTTTACTCCGCTCGTACGTCCGTACGGCCGGCCGATCGTATTCCGACCGATTAGATTGGGAGCGATAGGTCCCGTACCGATTATCCTCGTGAACATCCTATTCTTCCAAGTCGTGGTAAAGGGAAACTTGCAGGCCGGATGGGAGACGAAGGCCGACGGGCGCTCCAGTCAACAAGCGTCTATGCAAATAACCCCCCCCTTCACTTTGAGCGACATCAGTCTAACGAACACGGGCACGGCCACCGGCAATTTCACGCTGGCGAACTTCTTCGGGTCATTGGAGGTCGAAGTCGCGCTCTGGGAAGTAGAAGTTCAGAGCACTATAAACCTGCTCTTCGGCCCGAAGTTTCTCCTCGATCTGCCCTCCGTAAAGGCTAAAGTCCAGGCCAATCTGGGACCCATCCCGGGGTCGTCGGACAAGAGCGTCGACGTTGACATCGACGCCATATTCAAGGCGAGAGTGAACGCCAAGGCGGGCCTGCTTGGCCTCGCCCTGCCGGAATTCAACCTTACCATGGCGGAGAGGAAGGTTTCGCTCTTCAAGAGGAACTTCAAGCCGGGCACCAGCAACGTAGGCGTGAGCTAAGGCCCCGAGGATAGACAAAATGAATCTCATCAGACTTCTGTTAATAGTTCCAATCCTCTTGTTCGGAACCTTCACGGGATGCGGCGGCGGCCAAAAAGACAGCGCGGGTCTTCCCGCGGGTCGCGGCGCGATCACCGTGACTATCCGCTGGCCCGAATCTCGAGCGATTCCTGTAGATACGCGCAGCATCAAGCTGAGCGCGAAGGTGCTGGAGCCGGAGAATGGACCGGTGGTTAAAGAGCTCGTGGTCGCCCGGCCAGAAGGTCAAACGATATCGAATGCCACCCTCAGTCCGGTCCCTTCAGTAAAGGTGCGCGTCACCGCGTCCGCCCATCGAACGACTGACGGGACCGGCGAGATTCTGTCCCAGGCCTCTGTTGAG
Source organism: Chthonomonadales bacterium (assembly GCA_046715155.1). Taxonomy (GTDB): domain Bacteria; phylum Armatimonadota; class Chthonomonadetes; order Chthonomonadales; family CAJBBX01; genus JBKJZI01. The sequence continues at coordinate 30,081 of JBKJZI010000154.1, forward strand.
GTGCAGGTCGCCGAGAACCGCACTGTTACCGCCAACATCGAGTTGGGGCTCATAGCCCGGATCGAGATTCAACCGGCGACGGCGCAAGTGGATGTGGGAGCAACGCTCCCTCTGTCTGCCCGTGCCTTCGATGCCCAGGGTAATGAGGTAGCGGTTCCGGCCACGGACTGGCAGTGGAGCATCGTACCTACAACCATTGCCACAATCACTCCCTCGGGCGCATCAGCGGTGGTGAGAGGTGTGTCGCCCGGAGCCGCTGCTGCATCTGTGGTGCTGACCTCCGCCGGACTCAGCGCGAGTCGCAGTGTGGCCGTGGGAGTATTGCTTCAAATTGCAGGGACGTACCAGGGGAGTGGCCGTGTAGTCACTCCCAATGGCTTCAGTAGACCGATTCCCGCGAGCTTTGTGGTCACCCAGTCGGACGATCAAGCGACCATCGTAGTCACTCTAGCCGAGGACAACGAATTCGGAATTACCGGCCCTCGGCAGATTCGAGGGACGCTCTTGGCTCGCCCAGATGAGAAGGACATGGTAATCCTGTCGCCGGACGGGAGTCAATTGGCTCGGTTTCACTTCTTTAACGGTCTCCAAAACAGGGCATTCCAGGCAACTGGAAGGGTCATTGTGGAGCCAAGAACGCCGCCGGATTTCTTTCGCTTTGAGTTCGAGTTTCTCCGCTCCCCCTAAGTAGAGAGCCGTGGCGATGCGCATTACAAACTGGCCACCTCTTCGGGTTTATTGGAGCACTTGGGTTCTCAGACCCGGAAACGAGGCGTCCCAACCATGAAACTCTATCGAAGTAATCCATTACCCGTATCGCTGCTTGTATTGATGGTGGTACTCGCAGGTTGCGGAGGAGAGAGCAGTTCGACGGCTTCGGCCGGTCGCGGGGCGATCTCCGTCTCCATCCAGTGGCCGGACAGCCGGGCGATTCCGGTGGATACGCGCAGCATCAAACTCAGCGCGAAGGTGCTGGAGCCTGCGGACGGACCGGTGGTTAAGGAGTTGGTGGTCGCCCGGCCCGAAGGTCAAACGATATCGAATGCCACCCTCAGTCCGGTCCCTTCGGTAAAGGTGCGCGTCACCG